>JBEULG010000028.1:0-119922 GCA_041287425.1 Anaerolineales bacterium
TTCAATCCCTCAATCGGGACAAAGGGGGTTCAGACCCGGCATCGCCCCTTCCACAACCGCTATTTCTGAAACGTTTCAATCCCTCAATCGGGACAAAGGGGGTTCAGACGCAGAAGCCTCTGTACCGCCCGTATCGTTTCCATCAACGTTTCAATCCCTCAATCGGGACAAAGGGGGTTCAGACCCGGCATCGCCCCTTCCACAACCGCTATTTCTGAAACGTTTCAATCCCTCAATCGGGACAAAGGGGGTTCAGACGCATCGCTGCCGTGCGTGCCGTGTCTGGTTTGGCCAGTTTCAATCCCTCAATCGGGACAAAGGGGGTTCAGACTTGCTGGTGGCTGTGGCGGCTGGGGCGCTGATTCCGGGTTTCAATCCCTCAATCGGGACAAAGGGGGTTCAGACCATTATCGGCGATGGCCTGGAGACGCTGAGGGAGGTTTCAATCCCTCAATCGGGACAAAGGGGGTTCAGACCTGGCGGGCGGACAGGCGGGCGGGATTAATTATCCGTTTCAATCCCTCAATCGGGACAAAGGGGGTTCAGACTTTCGGCGCGCCAAAAAACTGGTCGCCGAAAAACTGGTTTCAATCCCTCAATCGGGACAAAGGGGGTTCAGACGCTAGTTGGTGGCAATCCTGCCAACCCCGCCGCTGTTTCAATCCCTCAATCGGGACAAAGGGGGTTCAGACGTTTTCCACAGCCTCTCCATCAGCGCGCGGTACGGTTTCAATCCCTCAATCGGGACAAAGGGGGTTCAGACCGACCCGCGCATTGCAGATGCGCTAATTACTTATGGCGTTTCAATCCCTCAATCGGGACAAAGGGGGTTCAGACGGTTCGGCGGCGACCGTATCTGCCAGAACCGCGATAGTTTCAATCCCTCAATCGGGACAAAGGGGGTTCAGACTTCATGCCGTCAAAGTCTGCGCCGTGATAGCGGCCGTTTCAATCCCTCAATCGGGACAAAGGGGGTTCAGACCCTATACCCTGTCCGCTGACGCCAACGCCCTCGACAAGTTTCAATCCCTCAATCGGGACAAAGGGGGTTCAGACTGGATTCCGCTTTGCGAATTCGTCCAGGCTGAGGCCCAGTTTCAATCCCTCAATCGGGACAAAGGGGGTTCAGACCTCGTCCGGCGACATCATCCTGTCGCCATTGTTGTCGTTTCAATCCCTCAATCGGGACAAAGGGGGTTCAGACGGAGGCAATTCGCAAGATTGCCGCGTTCCTGCCGGTGTTTCAATCCCTCAATCGGGACAAAGGGGGTTCAGACGAGCGACGGGCCGCGCAGGGTCGACATCATTGCCGAGGTTTCAATCCCTCAATCGGGAGAAAGGGGGTTCAGACTGGGCGGCGTCCGCCGTCAGAGTTCGCCAACAGTTCGCAGTTTCAATCCCTCAATCGGGACAAAGGGGGTTCAGACGGCTCTCGCACCCACCTTTTTATCTCCCACCCCTACCCCCAAAATAACCCTGCAAACCGGCCAAACGTCCCACTTCATCGCTCAAAACAGCCTTTCACACACCAGAGTCGTCCCACTTTTAACGCTCAACGGTCGCATTGCGAGCAGCCGATCTGATCGGCGCTCCCACAAAACCGACCTCTCCCATATTTCGGCGGCCGGCGCGTAAACCGGACATCCCGCCCACATCTGGCAGGTCCGGGCTGCGAGCGCCCCCGCCCAATTCACCACCGCCGCCCCTCTCGCAACGCCTCGCACCCGCCGTCCTCCGCTTCTTCCGCTCACCGCTCAACCACCCGACCATCCGACTACTCGACCGGCGGTTATCCAACTCTCCAACTATTCGACTATCCGACTATCAGACTATCCGACTATCAGACTATCACACCACAAACACCGTCGGCTCCTTCGGCGGCTCCGAACCGACCGTCTCTACCTGCTTCAAACACGCCGCGCACAACGGATAAAAACGCACGCTATCCTGCTTCGGGTTGAGCAACTTCTCCAGTTTGTTTTGCAGCAACACCAACTCCTTATCGTTCAAAAACAACTCGAACAAACTATACTGCGTCCACTGCCCAAAACCGCTCAACACCTTATGCACCTTCGTCCGCCGCCGGTCCGAAGGAATATCGTACGCCACGATATAAAAACGTCGTTCTCCCATATTCTACCGCACTCTTTCCCTGCTCAGGCCGCCCGCTACCTGACTTTAAACGGCGGGTAGGCCTTCAACTCTCCCATCAGCACCTTTGCCAGCAGGCGCGCCTGCACGTGAATACAACGCCGATACGTCACCGGATAGGCAAACTCCGGATGATGAATCGTATCATTCATCCGTTCCTCAAACTTCTGCAAGAAGGTACGGCGCGGCCCATCCTTCAGCCGCCAGGCGCCGAACTCCTCCACAAAATCATCGGCCTTCAAAATGCGATTATTGACCAATGTCAGCACCACCGAATCCACAATCGGGGCGCGGAACTCCTCCATCAGGTCCAGCGCCAGGGCCGGCTTGCTGTACTGCGTCGAATGCAGGAAACCGATGTACGCGTCCAGGCCCGCCGCCTGCAGCCCGGCAATCGCCTGATGCAGCAGCAGCGTGTACCCATACGAAAGCAACGCATTGACCGGGTCGCGCGGCGGGCGGCGCGAACGCGTATCGAAGGTCAGCCCCGTATCGGTACGCAGCAAATGGCCGAAGACGGAGAAATAGCGCGCCGCGGCGGCCCCTTCCAGCCCCTGCAAACTCCCCCAGGCCGTCCCCGCCTGCGGCTTTTCCGGGTCCGGGGGCGGCGCGCCGTCACTTTCCAGACCCTCCACCTGCTTCCCGATTTCTCGCAGCGACTCGGCCGCCGCGGCCACTTCCTCCCCCGCCACGCGGCGATTCGTCCGCAGCAGCAGGGTTCGGCTGTTGTGGATTTTGCCCAGCACGAACTGCTTGGCCAGGTCAAAGGTCCGGTGCGGGTCATCGTGGGCGCGCACCTGCGCCAGCCGCAGCAGACTGTTGCGCGTCTCGCCCGGCACGATGCGGCCGCGGAACTGGCCGAAGGCCGTCAGGAAAGTGATGGCTGTCTTCTGGTCCAGCAGCGCCGCCAGCGCCTGGGGGGTGAGCGTGCTGTCGCCCAGGATGACCACTTCATCCACCTTCACCAGCGGCGTGACCACTTTACGCGCCTCTTTCTGTGCTTTCTCGTCCGCCGGGACGTGGATGACCAGCGTCTCGCCATCCTTTTTGACCACACAATAGGGTTCGGTGATATAGAGGGTAGTCATATCGTCTGATAGTCGGGTAGTCTGGTAGTCGGATAGTCTGATAGTCGAATAGTCTGATGGTCGGATAGTCTGATAGTCGGAGAGGATGGTAGGCGGATAGGCTTCAGAGTCAAATGGTCAGGTTATCGGGCGTCAACCGGCTTTCGGGCGGATTGTGCCGGGCAGGTTGTTGAGGATGCGCACTTCTCTTGGCAGGCAGACCGGCTCCAGAGAGCAATCGCGGCATTTGTTGTAGTTTTCCAGCGGCGGCGGCAGGCGCTGCGCGGCGACGAGTTCATGGGCGCGGGCGATGCTCTGTACGGTGCGCTGGCGCAATGCGGGCGTGAATTCCACTTCTTCGCGGCGGCGCGAGCCAAAATAAAAGATGTAGCCTTTGGGGACGACCGCCCCGCTGCGTTCGGCAAGGCACAACGCCTGGGCGCACAGTTGAATGTGGTCGTTCAGCCACTTGCCCATGCGTCCCTTTTTGTATTCAATCGGGACCAACTCCCCTCGCTCACTGGGAGAGGCGCCGGGGGAGAGGGTCTCCTCCACCACATCGGCAAACCCGGCGATGCGCAATTCGTCGGACCAGACGTACACGCGGCGGTGGATGAGCGTTTCGCCCTCGCGGTTGGCGCCGGCGGTGTGTGCCTGTTCATGGCGGAACGTCCCCTCCAGCACGTGGGCGTTGACTTCCATCTCGCCCAGCACGTGCATCAGGTAGAACCTGCGCTCGCAGTATTCCAACTGGTTGAGCATGGAGAGAGGCAAATAGTCGTCCATGGTCTGTTAGTCGGTTAGTCTGTTAGTCTATTAGTCTATTAGTCTATTAGTCTATTAGTCTGTTAGTCGGATAGTCGGATAGTCCGGATAGTCGGGTGGTCGGGTGGTTAGTTAGTCGCGAGGCGATTTGCCTGGGTGACGATTTTGACTTTTGCGCAAGTAGGCGATGAGGGCATTGATGCTCTTTTTGATTTCGGTAGTTCGCTCATACAAATCTTGAAACTGCTCGGTAGAGATATATTTGCGGTCCAGCGCCAGGTAAAGTTGGGATTGCACTTCGCTGGCAGACCGGCGGGCGTATTTCAAGAAAGGGATGAATTCATTATCGGCGCCGGCGTCGAATCCTTCGGCGATGTTGTGCATAATAGAGCCAGACGCTCCCTGTATCTGGTCTTTGAGCCGAAAATCGCGGGCGAAATTCCCCGTTTCGGTGGCATCGTAAACCAGGTTGGTCAACTCACGCGCCATTTGCCAGGCGCGCACATCCTCAAAGCGTTCAATCTTTGCCATCACAGCCTCCTCCAAAGACGACTAACTGACCACGTGACCACATGACTGTTTGACCACGTGACCAAGCAGCTACCCGACTAATCGTCTTGCCATTCCCATCCCCTGCGGGGTTTTGCGCCCGATGCCGGTGTAAAAGGCCAGGTCGGCGAGCAGGTTCAGGGCGCGGGCGAGGGGCGTATCTTCGGGGCGCAGGAATTGATACTCCACCCGTCCGACCGAACCCAACTGGGGATAATTTTTCAACGTCAGCGCGCGGCGCTCCAGGCGGTGCAGCACCAGGCGCAGGTTCGCCTCGGCGTACTTCTCCACCGGCTCCACCAGGTCCTCGCCGGTCAACGCCCGCCAGGCGCCCGCCAGATTGCCGAAGACCAGTTTCGGATAGGGCATCAATTCCACCTCCTTCCCTTGCAACTTGAACGAAGTCGGGGAGTGGAATTCAAAGGTGATGGAGGGCGGGGGCGGCTCGTCCAGGCGCTTTTGCAGGTCTTCCAGCGTGGTGAAGCCGGCCCAGGGATGGCTGCCCGGCGTGGTCAGAATCTCCGTCACGGCAAAGTGCGCATCGCCCAGGCGGATTCTCCCCTCTCCCCTTGGGAGAGGAACCCGGGGTGAGGGCCGCTCCAGAAAATACTCAATGAAGGAGCGAAACAGCGTCTCATCCAGCATCGTCACCCGCAGCCAGCACTCCCAGCCCTCGCGCAGGTGACAGGCTGAAGCCTGTCCCACGCGCGGCAAGCCCTGAATAGGGCTGACGGTGAACGGCTGACGCGCGCCCTTACCGTGCGTATCGTGCAAGGCTTGCGAAAGCGCCGGGTCCACCTGGCGGACGATGTCCAAAAACGCAGCGTGAGCGTGTCCCCCTCCCGGCGGCGGGATGGTGACAGGGTACAGGTTGAGCAGTTTGATGACGGAGGCGTAAAGGCGCATAGTCTGATAGTCGGATAGTCTGATAGTCTGGTAGTCGGGTAGTCGGGGAGTTGGGCGGTTCGGGGAGGTCCCTGCGGGAGGGAGGCGGTCCGCTCCCGCAGGTTATTCTTCTGCTTCCTCGGCAGGTTCTTCTTGGCTTTCGGATTCCTGAGCAATTTCCATTTTGCGCAGATACCAAAAAGAAGGTTTTTTGTTGTCCGTTTGCTCGTCTTTTTTGGCTTTGCCCTTTTTCTTGGTTGAAGAAGATTCTACAGGAGTAGCAGGCTGGCTTTCAAAGATAACCCGTTCACGATATGTGCCTGCATATTGTTTGAGAAAAACTTTAGGCAAGTCTGCATAGCCCGTGTGAGGGTCGAAATAGTTTGCTGGAACTTGCAGATACAAATCGAGTGTATAAGCACAATACCAGCCGCTGGTAATTGGCTCAAGTTTGTAGTGATGAGATTGGTCACCTTCGTAGCGACGCCGGTATAAGGTGCAATCAGGTGCAATGGTTTCGCCGTGTTTGGACCAGAAAATCAGAGAGCGCAAATTCACCGAAACCGGATTTTGCGGGCGGCCGTTTTCATCGAAGCCGGTACAAACCGTCAGGGAAGGCTCCCAACTGCGGGTAATGACCAGCCCTTTTTCGTGCAATCCCTTGTAAACCTGATTAGCATCATAGACGTACTCATAAAGCATGTCGAACATCATCTCCACACGGTAATCCATTTGCGGGATGACGCGTAAATGCGCCAGAATCGCTTGGCGGTCGAGCGGTTTGCCGCTCATTGTTTGCAGGGTTTGGATGTAAGCGCTTTCCTGCTCTTTGTCCAGGTCGCTCAAAAATTCTTTGATTGTGCTTCCAACCACAATGACGCGCGCATCAGAGATGTCGCCCTTGCGATTACAGCGCCCGGCGCGTTGAATCAACTGGTCGGGGTTGCATAGTTCGGTGATGAGTACGTGCGCATTCAGGTCACAGCCGACCTCGATAGCGCTGGTGGTGACCAGAAGGTAACCTTGGTCGGATTCATCGCGCCGTTTGAGTTCCGTATAAATGTTGGTTCTGCCTTTATCTTGGTGCCCATCTACCTTATCGGGAATGCGCCCATGATAGAGCAGAACATCCTGACCATATTCTTCCTGACGCAGCGCCTGGTAAATTTCCACGGCATCTTTGACCAGTTCAGCGGTCACAATCATGCGTCGGCCAGGTTGATATTGCCGCTTTGCCTGCTCGACCAGTGTATTGACCAGGTCTTTGTCGTCTGTAGGGAGATATTCCAGCGTTTTGCCTTCATACGGGCGGCGATAAAAGTTGGTGAGCGCCTGGCTATTTTGAGAGTCATCTACAAAATCTAACCCTTCCAGGAAGTTCAGATGTGCCGTGTAACTTTCGGGCATGGTAGCGGTCATCACCACGACATCATGCCCTTTTTCGATAGCAAGCGTATATGCCAGGTTGACAAAGTTGGTGAAGGCTACATCCTCGTAGGTATGGGCTTCATCGAAGCAGAAAAGCGGCTTTTTTGCTCCGTAGTGGATGCGCAGAGGAAAGATATAATTTTTGAACGGCTCGCCGAAACTGAAGAAGCGATACAGGAATTTATCCAGCGTGGTCAGGATGACATCACCGTCATAAAGATGACGATGCTGTGGATTTCCGGCTTGTCCGCCTTTGAATGTCTGGCGATAAGACTGCCCGCCTGTATCCACCACCATTGCCAGTTCGCGGTTGACCAGCGTAGAGAGCCGCTCCAGCATTTTTCCCACCCGCTGAACCTGGTCATCTACCAGGCTGCGCGTGGGAAGTATCAGGAACAGGCGGCGGGGCTGTCCGCTATCCAGCAGGCCGGTCAGAGCCGGGACCAGCACTGCTTCGGTCTTGCCTGTTCCGGTGGAGGCTTTGAGCAAGGTGGCGCAATCGCCCGATGTAATTTGCCTAAACATTTCCGCTTGCATGGGATTGGGAGAAAATCCGGCAATCTTTGAGTAGGCTTCCTTCAGGCTGATGGGCATAGGATGACCTCCTTGCTTTGGAGAGATGGCGTGGCCTCTTTGACCTGTTTGGTGAGTTCGGTCGTGTCCCCCGCGGTTTCCGCTGAAACAGAGATATCGGCGTAAGTCACTGTCAGTGCAATTTGATTGTCTCGGAAAGGGTAGGGTTCAACCGTTATTTTTCCATCGGCGCGTTTTTCGGTTTTGAACTCCATAAATTCCGGCTTGCGTGGGTCTTTATCCAATGCATAAATCTCGACTTCAGCAGTAATCTGGTCGCACATTTGCAAAGCATAGGCATCGAAGGGAAAGAGTTCTGCCAGGTGTCTCAAGTTTGGCTCCAGGCGTAAGCGGGCAATGGCATCGTTGATGTCGCTGACCGAGTAGGCCTGGTGGTGCAAGCGGATGAGCAATTCCACATACAGGTCAGGGTCGGTGACATCGAAACGATGGCCTCGATAGGAATAAACCAGTTCGCCGCTGCCGTTGCGCTCAATACGGAAACGGTGGCGCTTGCCCTCGTCGTGCCGTTCGGCGGCGCGGATGAGTTTTTGACGCGTCTGCTCGAAGAGCGTTTGCAGATGGGACGGTACCTGCAAAAAGGCCTTGTCCGGTTGCCAGGCTTGCGCCAGACGCGTGACGTTTGCCAGGTGCGATTCCAAAGTCACTGCACGGATGACGGTCACTTGTTTACTGGTTGGAAGGAAAAACACGCGTCCGGTATCCATCACGCGCCTCCTTTGAGTTGGTCAATCCACGCCTTGGGGAAGTATTCCTGCCCATCGGTGTAGTAATCCAGTTCGATTTCGTGGCGCACCCAGGCCGCCAGGAAGGGTTGAATGAGAATGCCATCGCCTGGCACGCCTTCGGCGCTCTCTGGCGCAGGTTGAAGCAGGGTTTTCCATTGGTAGGCATAGAGCGTAAAGAAATCTGCCGGTTCGTTTCCCAATGCTCCTGCCGGGATGGGTGTGGCGGGGCGGGCTTTCAGCCGTTGAGGTCCTTGCAACTCCACCACCTCGCTCACCGACTCCACAAAGGCATAGCCTTCCTTGCCCAGTTTACAGCCCCAGTTTTGCACCTCGCGCAGCGTTTCCAGCGGCTGGCGTTCTGCATGTACCACATAGCCGGTTATGCGCTCGGTGTGCAGGTATTCCCAGAGAGGGATTTGGGCATTGAAGTCACTCTTTTCGCGCCGTAGGGCAGAAAATTCAACATGTTTGAAAGTTGCGGCTGCACCCCAGGGTTGATGCCGCTTGGTGCGGTGGGTGGAATAGACAGCCGGATAGGCGCCCAAAGCGATGTAACCAGGCGGAAGGGTGTAGAACTTGGCATCTTTGTTTAAGTCGCCTTTTGGCCTGCGAATATCGCCGGGCAATTCCAATTCCTCTTTCAACATCACCAAACGGCGCAAAAAGCCTGCCAGGGCCGTTGGCGGCGCAAATGGGTAGGTGGGAAAGACGGTGGTGGCAAAGGGAATGCGCCGAAAGAGCAGCGAACCGGTCGGAACGATGACCAGTTTGAGCAGATACATGGCGCGCTCCGCTATTTCAGCATCTCTTGAACGAAGGAATCTGCCCATTCCTGCAGAATTTTCAGGGCGGCGTTGCCTATCCAGCGCTCAAAGCGTTCATTCGGTTTGAAATAGGCCTTTTTGTCTTCTTTGCCACCCACCGTGTGCGCCAACAGAGCAAAGCGTTGCAGCGCTTCGTCCACATCAATAATGTGCGGCGAAATCACAGGACGGCTGCCCAGCGGCGAGAGATATTTATCCACTACAATCACTGGCTCCAGGCTTCCGGTCAGTACGTCGCTGTAAAACAGCGCCATCCCTTTGGGATTACCCGCCCCCAACCGCACCAGCGATTGCAGGAAGGCATACGCGGCGCCGTTAAACTCAGATTGCGCCACACTCAGCGCATGATTGTAGATGGGATAGAGCAAGCCGGGTTCGTTGTACTCGCGTTTGAAGGGCATCGGGTTCTCGCCTTCGCGCCGCAGATTGGATGGGTGCATCGCACGCTGTTTTTCGGCAGGGGCTTGCTCCTGAATTGCTGTTCCGCCGCCATGCGTCAGCCGGCCGATGTATGTCACCGGAGAGCGCTTTTCAGTTTTTCCGTCAAGCAATTCAATCTCTGTTTCGCTAGGCAGCATGGCGCCAAAAATACGGCAAATCGGGCAATTTTCCTTGCCGCAGGTGTGGGGAATACCACAGCCGAGTTTTTCGCCCAGGAGGACACCCTTGATGTCCATATTGATGAGTGTACGCCGCTCGATACCGCGCCGTTTGGTGGGGGAGAGATAGCACTTCTCGATGTCGCGTTCTCCCTTGGGCGATGCAATTTTGACGGTTTCCACCAGATTGACGTTTACGGCCACATCGTGCCCCAGGTAAATTTCCTGCGGTCCTTCGAGAATAGCGTAAATATCGTAGTGGTAGCGCTGTCCGTTGCTGGCAGGTAGCCCGCTGGACGCTTTGACTTTGTCAGCCATGTTATGCCTCCTTCTTTTTGCCAAGATATTCGGGGAATCGAGCGTACAGGCTCAATTTGACCTGATAAGTAAAGTCGCGCTGGTCTTTTTCGGTCTGGTAGCGCGTCTCGAACAGATAGGTATATACCTTGCTGATGTCGTCGAAGAACACTTGTAGCGACGGCTTGCCGTTTTCGGTCGTCTCATGGACATCAGCCCCTGCTTCTTCCAGCAAGGCTTTGGCCTGGGCGTAGATGAAATGTGTGTCGGGGCCGCGCCAGAGCCGCGCAGCAGTGCCTTGCAATCCGCCGGCGGCATCGTAGATGAAATGATTGGGTTCATCCACTTTTTCGAGCAGTTTTTCCACCTCTCGCTCTGCCTTCTGAGGGTCAGCCTTACTGCGCACGTGCGTTGCAAAGGCATACAAAATGCCAGTTAACCCTGCCACGTCTCGGAACAAGCGGGCTTTGTGCATCAAATCTCCCATGCGGGACCTCCTTTCTGTTTCTTCAAGTGAGTTATTCTCCAGCCACCAGACGTGCAAAGCACGCAGGTCTTCCAGACGGCTGGCTTCGACAGGGCTAAAACCGCCCTGTCGTTCCGCCATGAAGGCTTTGGTCAGTTCGTAAATGGCAAAAAGCACCTCCTCGTGTTGAATATGACGCAGAGATTTTTTCACTGCAGTCAATTTGCTTTTGTCGTTCTCCAGTTGGTACGGCGTTTTTACTGCGCCGAAAACATCCATCAGGCTGCTCAACCAGGCTAAATGTCGTCCTGGCAATACAACCTGAGCGCCTTCGATAATGGCTTCAACCAGATAGGAACGGAACACATCTGCCGGGAACAGGGTGGCTACCTTCCAAAGCGCATACGGTTCTCTGCTAAATTCTTTCATGAGCGAGTTGTTGCCGATTTTTTCTGTACAGGTCAGCATGACATAGCGCCCGGCATAAACATTCAATTCACCCAGGACGAACATGCGAAGGTGGTCTTCAAGAAGATAACGATATTCTTTCGTGCTGATGGGTTCTCTCAATCTGATGACAAACGCATCCCCGCCGAACTTGATAGGTGATATAAATGCTAGGTTTGCACAGACACCACAAACGGGTTGAGTTGTTTTTTGTGAATAACCTGATTGAGGCGTTTGAGATGGACTTGAGAGAATAATCTTGTTGCCTTTGACACGTTCTCCTTTATTCAATTCTCTTCCGCACAGATAACACGTGCTATTTACTAAATCGCCAGGAATTCGATTGTCAGGAGCCAAAGCCATTGGAGACAGCAAAACAGGAAAAGCATATAAACTGGAAGGATACAAAAGCTCAGGAATTTTTTTGAACCTGTTTTGTACGCTATCTGGTCTTGCTGTCAACTTACTGAGAGCGTTGTTACTAAACAAGAGTGCCATCCGCCTCAATTCGTTTCGTTCTGACAGCGGCAGAGCGCCAATTACATCATCAAATACAGCCAAAGAAGGTGTATGCTTTTCATATTTTTCTGCTAGCTCTTTCTGAAGCTTTTCACTTTCTTTTTCGAGACTTTCAATTTTCCGCTTAATAGATTTTTCTTCATTAGGCAACAGGTTGTTTCCTTCTAGCCTTTGTTTTAGTGTTATGACATGCTCTCGATTTTCGTGAATTTTCCTCTCACGCCATTCAAACATTGTTTTTAAAGCATGTTGAAAAGCAAAAAAATAGGCTGCAAGAATCTTCCCTTGTCTCTGAGTAACAATAGGAATGTCAATCGTATGAAAACTATCGCCAATATCAATTGAATTGAGCATCAGAATAAAAGTTTTTTGCAGTTCTATTTCGGAAAAAGCATATTCTATAAAATCGCTCCAAAGTTTTTCAATCTCAATTTGCAAAGTCGTTCCGATAAAACAGGTAAAAGATTGTTCTCTCTCGTAAAGCAACAACCACTGATGGGTAACTTGCGCCCACACCACAAACCTATCCAAAAAACTCTCATACGCAATTCTTGCCTGCCATTCTTCGGGCAAGGGCGGCTTGTAGAGCGTGAGCAATTTGCCGATTTCCTCTCCCTGCCAGAGAAACGTATCGCCGCACTGTTCCAGCTGGCTCAACTCGAACGCCGACGCGCTCCCGTTCCCGCCGCGCGCCAATTGACGCAGGCAAGCGTGCGCTCCAATCGCGCGCCAGGCACCTTCTAGGATGCGGCGGTTATCACTGCCGGCGTAAGCAGCGATGAGCACGTTGCGCAAAGTTTCATCCGGCTTCACTGCCGCGTGAACGGCAAGAATTTGAATTTTTGTGGCGTCATTCAGCATACTGATTCGCTCCTGAACAAAATGTATTCCGGCAGCCTCGCCTGCAACGCGGCCGGCACCTCCTCCGCCAGCCTGGAAAAAACGGGCAACAACTTAATCTGCATCTGCCTCCAAGTCGTCCAGCCATCCGACCATTCGACCCTTCGACTACCCCGGCTCACCCCTCTCCCATCCCCCTTCGACCGGTTGCTATCAGTCTACAACATCCCACTGACAGAATCCGTCAGTCAGAATCATACATTTCCCGGAATCGCTTCCCCAGGCGGGCAAAATCGGCGCGCAATTCGGGCGGCTCCAGCGCCTCCACCTCGTCCCCGAACTGACGCAGCCACCAGCCGAATTCCCGCCAGCCCGAAACACGCGCCCGAAAGATGACCGAACCATCCGGCTGCACCTCCAGCCTCTGGGTCGGGTGATACTTCTCCTCCAGCACCAGATGGGCAATGGAGGGCGCAAAGCGGGCGGCCACCTCCACCTTCGGCGCCCCCCGAAACAGATTCCACGCCTCGCGCACATAGTCCTCAATCGAAAAAGCATCCGGCAGGACATAGGACTGTTCGGTCAGCCTGACCTGCCGGATGCGAATCATCTTGAACGTGCGCACCTCATCCGTGGAATGGCAATATCCCACCATATACCACTTCGCCCTTTCCGTAAACGCCCCATAGACATCCACCCGCCGCAAGCGCGGCATATCGGGCGGGTCACTTTTCGAGTCATATTCGATTTCTACCGTCCTTCGCAAAAGCCAGGCCTTTTGCAGCGTGCTGAAAACCTCCTCCAGACCCTCATAATCGGTCAGAGAGGCCGGTTCCAGCACAAAACTGGCATTAATGGCCTCCGCCGAGACCTCGATGCTCGACATCGTCGCCGCCTCGATTTTGGTCAGTGCGCTCTGAGCGGCGCGCCCAAAAGGCGTTTTCTTTATCGGACGCGCCGTCAGCGCCATTTGAACGGCCAATGCCTCCTCGGTCGAAAAATGCAGCGACTGAATGTACGTTTTGCTGGCCAGATAATACCCCTCATAGGCCTTATCGAACTGGATGAAGACGCTACGCTCTTGCAAAGCACGAATATCGCGATAAATCGTGCGCTCTGTCACCCCAAATTCACGGCGCAGCCGCTCCATCGAAGCGTAGGGATGCAACCTCAAAAATTCCACCAGGGCGAACAAACGGTCTGCTTGCGGCATATTCCCTCTTCCGAGACATCACAAAAGCCAGGCGGCAGTCTTTTCCCGACCTCGAACCTGTTTCCCGGCTACGTATAAAGAAACACCTGCAGCCAAACGGCGCAAGCGGCGAGTGGAATGCGTTACAACTCATTCATCCACCACCACGCCCCTGGCTGCCTAGCCTCGTTGTCATCACCGAACCAAACAGCAGATTCACTTTATTCTACATGATGCCGACCCAGCGTCAATATCGGTGACGAACGTGATCTCATCGGGCATGTTGCCGCCTAAAGAGGGCTTCGCCTGGCAATACCAATAAGTTATATACGAAACTCGATTCCTCCAGCCCACTATCCTTCTACTAACCAGACTGGCGAACGACTGCGCGCCGAGGCCTGATCGTGCATCGGCGCGGCCGCCTCGTGGCAGCCTCGCGGCACCCGCCTGGCCTGCGGCCGGTTTCACTTGCGCCGCAGCAAGGAATAAACTCCCAGGAGCGAGAAAACGGACAGGACGAGCAGCGCCCCATACGCCGCGCTGCGATAGACCTCCACGGTTGGCAAGACGGCCGGATTGGTGGGGAGGAGAGTCGGCGTCGGAAAAGGCGAGGGGGTGGCAGTAGGAAAAGGCGTGGCCGTCGGCAGGACGGGGGTCAGCAAGACAGGCGTCTCGGTCGGAGGAGGAGTCGCCGTCGGGGTGGGCGTGTCGAGGGGCGTGTAATTGCGCACGCGCAGGCCGGCTACGATCACGTCCAGCGCGGAACCGTCATTCAAGAAGACGCGCAAGCGCAAATCGTACTCGCCGTCGGTGATGGCGGTCGTATCCCAGACGGCCAGCACGCCATCGCTCACGGGTTGACTCGAGGCGGCGATCAGGAACCAGGTGCCGGTGGAATCGCCAGCGTAGGCAAACGCCACCTCGAAGGCCAGGAAGTTCTCGACCGCGCTGCTACCGAGGATGGTCACCATCCCCTGCAGAACCTGACCAGCCTGGGGAACCGTGACGACAGGCGTCTGCGTTTGGGCCTGCGCTGAGGAGGCCGGCGCTCCAACAGCAAACAAGGCCAGCAGAAGGACAAGGCCAAACGAACGAAGGCGACGTTTTTCCATCACGACCCGCGCCTTCGAGTTTAACACGGAGGGCGAGGCGGGTCAACACCGGGGCGCGGGGTGCAATTTGACCTTTGCCTGAAGGGAAAGTGACCTTTGGCAGTTTCCTGTCTAGACGGAATTTGATAGAATTGCCCCAAACTTTCCCCTCCGCCCGAAAAGGATGATTTGCATGAACGAAGAACTGTTCGAATCTGCCGAGGCCCTCACCTTCGATGACGTGCTGGTCGTGCCAGGCTACAGCGAGGTGCTACCCGCCGAGACCGATGTTTCGGCCAGGCTGACGCCCGACATCCGCCTCAACATCCCCCTGGTCTCTGCCGCCATGGACACGGTCACCGAGGCGCGGCTGGCGATTGCCCTGGCCCGCGAGGGCGGGATCGGCATCATCCACCGCAACCTGACCCCCGAAGCCCAGGCCGCCGAAGTGGACAAGGTCAAGCGCGCCCAATCGGGGATGATTTCGGATCCCATCACGCTGCCGCCTACGGCCAGCCTGCAGGAAGCCGAAGACATCATGTCCACATATAAAATCAGCGGCGTGCCCATTGTGGACGATGCCAATGGGCTGGTGGGCATTCTGACCAACCGCGATATCCGCTTTGTGGAACCGAAAGATTACGTCCTGCCGGTCAGCCAGTTCATGACGCCGCAGCCGCTGGTCACCGCGCCGGTGGGCATCTCGCGCGAGGAGGCCAAAGCGCTGCTGCAAAAACACCGCATCGAGAAACTGCCGCTGGTGGACGAAAGCGGCCGGCTGAGAGGATTGCTGACCGTCAAAGATATCCTGAAAGAAATCGAATATCCGTTTGCCTCGGCGGATGGGCGCGGTCGTCTTCTGGTCGGCGCGGCGGTGGGCGTGGGCGCCGATTTGGAGGCGCGCGCCGGTCTGCTGGTCGAGGCGGGGGTGGATGTGGTCGTCATCGACACCGCTCATGGCTATACGAAGAGTGTGCTAAACGCCATCCGCCGCCTGCATCAGTCCTTTCCCAAGTTGCCGGTCATCGCCGGGAACGTGGTCACCGCCGAGGGGACGCGGGCGTTGATCGAGGCCGGGGCAGCCGCCGTCAAGGTGGGGGTCGGGGCCGGCTCCATCTGCACCACGCGGGTCGTCGCCGGGGCCGGTATGCCGCAACTCTCGGCCATCTACCTCTGCGCCGCCGCCGCCCGCCCCTTCGGCATCCCCATCATCGCCGACGGCGGCATCAAGTACAGCGGCGACATCGTGAAAGCCATCGTCGCCGGAGCCGACACGGTCATGTTGGGCAGCCTCCTGGCCGGCCTGGAGGAAGCCCCCGGCGAGGAGGTGCTCTACGAAGGGCGGCGGTTCAAGGAGTATCGCGGCATGGGCAGCGTAGGAGCCATGCAGGGCTATGGCCGCGACCGTTACGGCAGCGGGCAGGGGCGCAGCGGAAAACTCGTCCCGGAGGGCATCGAAGGCCGCGTGCCGTACAAGGGACCGCTGCGCGACTACGTCTATCAACTCATCGGCGGGCTGCGCGCCGGCATGGGTTACGCCGGGGCGCGCAACCTGGACGATTTGCGCACGAAAGCCCGGCTGGTGCGCATCACCAACGCCGGCCTCATCGAAAGCCACCCGCACGATGTCATCATCACCAAAGAGGCGCCCAATTACCAGTTGACCCAAGATTGAGCGGCCCATATCATGCCGGTGCCAAAACCGGCCGGTGGAGATGAAGAAGTTTCTACGCTCGTTGAGCGCCATACCCAACCTGGAGCAAATCGACCCGCGTCTCCAGCGCTCGTGTCTGGGACGAGTGGCCAACAGCCTCACTTTTTTGTTCATCGTGCTGGCCCTCGGCCTGTGGCTGACATTTTTCGTCCTGTACCGCGACTCGCTGCAAGGCGGGCCGGGCGAGAGCGCCCCGCTCGACGCCGCCGCCTGCCTCCTGTTCTTTGGGGGGTTGACGCTGGCCATGGTCGTCGCCAGTTTGGGGGGCAATCTGTTGCGGCGCGCCCTGTGGCGGTTTCTGCTGCGGCAAGGACAAAGACACCGCCATAAAGATAGCCGCCCTTGAAATAGCGGGCCGGCCAGCCTGCAAGCAGCGGCCTTTTGATATAATTGTGGTAAACTCAGACCAGTGCTTCCGGAGAGACAAGGATGAGCGCAAATCGCAGCGAGCAAATGGTCAACCGCCTGCGTTCCATGCAGGCCGCAGCCCCCGATATCGAAGCCTCGGCCATCGTTTCGGTGGATGGTCTAATCATGGCCTCGGCCCTGCCGGCCGATGTGGAAGAAGACCGCGTCTCGGCCATGTCTGCGGCTATGCTCAGCCTGGGCGAGCGCATTGCCACCGAGTTGGGGCGCGGCGGCCTGGACCAGGTTTACATCAAGGGGAACAACGGTTTCATCGTCCTGACCTCGGTCGGCAGCGAAGCGGTGCTCACCGCCCTTGCCCGTCAGGAAGCCAAACTGGGCCTGATTTTCCTCGAGATGCGCCGGGCGGCAGAAGACCTGGTCAAGTTGGTCGGATGAATCGTCAGCAGCCCGTCAGCCCTTCAAATGCACACATCCCGGCGGGGAGGTCGCCGCAACAACGGCCCTCCCCGTTCCTTTTGTGAATATCTCCCGCTTCGAATCTGCAAATATGGAGGTCGGCATGACAACCAAATATCTATTTTTTACCGGCGGGGTTGTCAGTTCGGTAGGCAAGGGGGTGACGGCCGCGGCGG
Organism: Anaerolineales bacterium; assembly: GCA_041287425.1. Classification (GTDB taxonomy): domain Bacteria; phylum Chloroflexota; class Anaerolineae; order Anaerolineales; family Villigracilaceae; genus JAFGSI01. The sequence continues at coordinate 17,158 of JBEULG010000028.1, forward strand.
TCGGCTTGCTGCTCAAGGAGCGCGGCTTCAAAGTCGCCGTCCAGAAACTCGACCCCTACATCAACGTCGATCCGGGGACCATGAGTCCCTATCAACATGGAGAAGTGTTCGTCCTCGACGACGGTGCCGAAACCGACCTCGATTTGGGGCATTACGAGCGCTTCATTGACGTGCGGCTGAACCGGGTGTGCAATGTCACCACCGGTCAGGTCTATGCCGAGGTCATCAGCAAGGAACGGCGCGGCGATTACCTGGGCGGGACCATTCAAGTCATCCCACACATCACCAACGAAATCAAACACCGCATCGGGGCAGTCGCCAAGACGACCGGAGCCGAAATCGTCCTGGTCGAGGTCGGCGGGACGGTCGGCGACATCGAGTCGCTGCCCTTCCTGGAGGCTTTGCGTCAGATGCGTTCCGAACTGGGGCGCGAGAACACCTTCGCCGCCCACGTCACCTGGCTGCCCTACATCGGCGCGACCGACGAACTGAAGACCAAACCCACCCAGCACTCGGTGCGCGAATTGCGTTCGATTGGCATCTCGCCCGACATGATCGTCGCCCGCGCCGACTTTCCCATCGAGGAGGGCTTGTGCGACAAGATTGCCCTGTTCTGTGACGTGGAAAAGCGGGCAGTCGTCCCCATGGTCACGACCCGCATCCTGTACGAGGTGCCTCTCCTGCTCGAACGGGCGGGCGTGGCCGACTACGTCTTGGAAAAACTCGGCCTGGCAGCCCGCCGCCAGCCGGACTGGTCGGCCTGGGAGCACCTGGTCGAGGAGGTCCGCCGCCCGAAACCGCCGCTCAGAATCGCCCTGGTGGGCAAGTATGTCGAACTGCACGATGCCTACATCTCCGTGCGCGAGGCCCTCAAACACGCCGCCCTGGCCCAGGGCGCCGAACTGGAAATCCTGTGGGTCCATTCCGCCGACCTGGAAAAAGGCAAGGGTTGGGAGGTGCTCGAAAAGGCGTCCGGCATCGTCGTGCCGGGCGGATTCGGTTCGCGCGGCACAGAGGGCAAGATTCAGGCGGCCAAATACGCCCGCGAGCAGAAAATCCCCTATTTGGGCTTGTGTCTGGGCATGCAGGTGATGGTCATCGACTTCGCCCGCCACGTCTTGGGGCTGGAAAACGCCAACTCGTCCGAGTTCGACCGCTCGACCCCCTACCCGGTCATTGACCTGATGCTGGAACAGCGCGCCATCACCGACATGGGCGGGACGATGCGGCTGGGCCTCTACCCCTGCGTACTCCAGCCGGGGACGAAAGCGGCCGAGGCCTATGGCGCCGAGCAGGTCGAAGAGCGTCATCGCCACCGCTTCGAATTGAACAATGCCTTTCGGGCCGCGCTCGAAAAGGGCGGGATGGTCTTCTCCGGCGTCTCACCCGATGGGATGCTGGTCGAAATCGCGGAAATCAAAGACCATCCTTACATGGTCGGCAGCCAGTTCCATCCAGAGTTCCTCTCCAGGCCAATGCGCCCGCACCCGCTGTTCATGGGGCTGATTCGGGCGGCGAAACAACGCAGCCGGGAGGAGAACGCCTGAGCGGGGCGCGCCCGCTGGCGGGTCGATCGCATGCCACTTTTCGGCCCGACGCGCATCCAAATGAATAGAGCCTGGAGCCAGGAAATCCCATGAACGAAACTCGAACCAAAATTCTCAAACTGGTCCTCGTTTGCGCCCTGTGCATCGGCCTGGCGCTTGGGCTTGCATATCTTATCCAAAATCTCATCTCATAATAAAAGGAGAATTTCAATATGAAACTCAACAAGAACATGGGCACGGCCGACCGCATCATCCGCCTCATCCTGGCGGCACTCTTCCTGGTGCTGTACTTCAGCGGCCTCGTGACGGGCGTGCTGGGCATCGTCCTGCTCGTCCTGGCTGTGGTTTTCATCCTGACCAGCGCTGTCTCATTCTGCCCGCTTTACCTGCCCTTCAAAATTTCCACGCGCAAATAGGACAAAGCCTTCACCACATCTTTTCGGCGCATCCGGGCGATGCGCCTTTTTGTTTGGCGCCTGTATAAAATGCGTGAATCGTGTCGCTGCGAGGAAGGCGCTTTTTGCCCCGACGAAGCAGTCCCTTGTTTTTTGCAAGTAGAACACCGCGAGGAGGGATTGCTTCGGGCTTCGCCCTTGCAACGACACGCACTCTTTTGATATTTATCCCATTCGCGTAATTCGATGCCGAAAAACCTCCGTGCAATTCGATGCAAAAACCGAGCAGATTGAGCAGCGCGCAGCGCCAAACTTGCGATATACTTACGCCCTGGAAACCAACGGACAGCCGTCCGAATTTTCAGATTGGAGAAATCGTATGGACACCACAATCGAACTCATCACCGGCCAGGAAATCCTCGACTCGCGCGGCAACCCGACGGTCGAGGTGGAAGTGGTGCTGGCCGACGGCTCGTGGGGCCGCGCCGCCGTCCCCTCCGGGGCTTCCACCGGCATCCACGAGGCGCTCGAACTGCGCGACGGCGACAAGGCACGCTACAACGGCAAGGGCGTGCTGAAGGCGGTCGAGGCCGTCAACGAGGTCCTGGCCGAAGCGCTCTACGGCTGGGACGCCACCGACCAGAAAGCCATTGACCAGGAAATGATTGCCCTGGACGGCACGCCGAACAAATCCAAGTTCGGCGCCAACGCCATCCTGGGCGTCTCGCTGGCGGTGGCCAAGGCGGCCGCCAACTCGCTCGGCTTGCCGCTCTACCGCTACATCGGCGGCGTCTATGCTCACGTGCTGCCCGTCCCGATGATGAACATCCTCAACGGCGGGGCGCACACCGCCTGGCAATCCACCGACGCCCAGGAGTTCATGGTCATGCCCCTCGGCGCGCCGACCTTTGCCGAGGGTCTGCGCTGGGGTTCGGAAATCTACCAGGCCCTCAAGTCGGTGCTGAAGGCCAAAGGCTACGCCACCCTGGTCGGCGACGAAGGCGGCTACGCCCCGGCCCTCAAGGCCAACAACGAGGCGGTCGAGGTCATCCTGGAGGCCATCGAAAAAGCCGGTTTCAAGGCCGGGCGCGGCGAACAGGTCGCCATTGCGCTCGACCCGGCGGCTTCGGAACTCTACGACGAAGAGACCAAGACCTACCACCTGCGCAAAGAAGGCAAAAAACTGACCGGCCCCGAAATGGTCGCCTTCTGGGCCAACTGGGTGCGCCAGTACCCCATCGTCTCCCTCGAAGACGGCCTGGCGCAGGATGACTGGGACTCGTGGAAACTGTTGACTCAAGAACTGGGCGCTCAAATTCAAATCGTCGGCGACGACCTGCTCGTCACCAACCCGACCCGCGTCCGGCGCGCCATTAAAGAGGCGGCCGCCAACGCCCTGCTGGTCAAACTCAACCAAATCGGCACGCTGACCGAGACCATCGAGGCGGTCGAGACCTGCCACCGCGCCGGCTGGCGGGCAGTCACCTCGCACCGTTCCGGCGAGACCGAGGACAGCACCATCGCCGACCTGGCCGTGGCCCTCAACATGGGCCAAATCAAGACCGGCGCCCCGGCCCGCTCCGACCGGGTCGCCAAGTACAACCAGTTGCTGCGCATCGAGGCCGAACTGGGCGATACCGCCAAATATGCCGGCTGGGATGCGCTCAAAGCCTAAACGGTTTGAGTGTTCCTCACAATCACATGCGCGTCGGACAGACGCGCATGTTTTTTCATCGTCGGGCACTTTGTTAGTTAAAATACTTGACAAAATCGAGATTCGTGTTATCATATTTATCAGGAAAACGCCGTAATTTCCCCTTTTTAGGGCTGATGAACTTCCCCTCCTGGTCCAATTATCCACAAAATGTAAAAAGTGTTAACAAACACGCGGTTTTGGATTTAATTCGTTTCACCCCCGGCGGCATTTCCAGGGTCGAAATTGCCCGCCGCCTCGGCCTGACGCGCGCCGCCGTGACCGTCATCGTCAACGATTTGCTGACCAGCGGCCTGATTCGCGAAGCAGAAAGCATCAGCGCCCAAAGTGGCCGCCCGCCCGTCGTGCTGGAAATCAACGCGGCGCGCGGCTACGTCGTCGGGGTTGACTTCGGCGCCACCCATCTCAGCGTGCTGGTGGCCGATTTAGCGGCCCGCATCGTGGAGGAAGTCGAAATCCCCATTGACATCCAGGACGGCCCCAAAACTTGCCTGGCCGAAGCCGACCGGCTGGTGCGCGAGACGCTCGCCAAAGCCAATTTGAGTCTCGAGGACGTGTTGGCCATCGGCGTAGGAGTCCCCGGGCCGATGGTCAGCGAAATCGGCATGGTCATCTCGCCGCCCATCATGCCGGGCTGGGACCGCTACCCGATTCGCGACACGCTCGAAAAAATGTGGGGCTGCCCGGTTTCGGTCAGCAACGACGCCGAACTGGGCGCCCTCGGCGAATGGGCCGCCGGGGCAGGCCGCGGCGAGCGCAACCTGGCCTATATCAAAGTCGGCACCGGCATCGGGGCGGGTCTGCTGCTCGATGGTCAAATCTATCACGGTGTGACCGGCTCGGCCGGCGAAATCGGCCACCTGACCATTGACGAGAATGGGCCTCTCTGCACCTGCGGCAATCACGGTTGTCTGGAGGCCATCGCCGGCGGACGGGCCATCGCCCAGCAGGCCCAACAGGCCGTCCGCGAAGGCAAGCGCACCGCCCTGGCCACCCTTCAACCGCTCGAAAGCATCACCGCCCGCGACGTGGCCGCCGCCGCCCGGCGCGGCGACTTGCTCGCCCAGCAAATCCTGGCTCGCGCCGGCACGCACATCGGCATCGCCATCGCCGGCCTGGTCAACTTGTTCAACCCCGGCATGGTCATCATCGGCGGCGGCGTGGCCCAAACCGGCGATATCCTGCTCGAACCCATGCGGCAGGCAGTCCAGCGACGCAGTCTCCCGGCTGCCACCCGCGTGGTTCGCATCACGACCGCCATGCTTGGCCGGCGTTCCTCCAGCCTGGGGGCGGTCGTGCAAGCCCTGACCATTGCGCTCCATCAAAGCACAGAACGAAAGGAGGTGAGGCTCTCCCAGGCAGCCCCTCAGGGAAGCCTGGCCGCTACTTGAACCCATGCCCGATTTCCCACCCCCGGCTTGTCGTTCAAGCCACATCCTATTCACACCATTCTAAGGAGAAGGAAAGATGAAACGCAAGATTTTCGTCCTCGTCAGCATTCTGGTCATTGCCACCATGTTGCTGACCGCCTGCGGTGGACGCCGCGCCGCCAATATCAGCGGCACCGTCACCCTCTGGCACGCCTGGAAAGAAAACGAGATTGCCAGCCTCAACGATGTCATCGCCGCCTTCCAGGCCCAGTACCCCAACGTCCAGGTGGACGTCCTCTACGTCCCCTTCGATGACCTGCGCGGCAAGTTCGAGACCTCCGTCGCGACCGGCGAAGGCCCGACCGTCCTGATCGGCGCGGCCGACTGGGGTCCCGCCTTCTACGATGCCGCCCTCGTCGCCGACCTCTCCGCGGACATCGACCAGGACCTGCTGGACACCATCAACCCGGCCGCCCTCGGCGCAGTGCAGTACAACGGCGCCCTGATTGGCCTGCCGCAGACCCTCAAGGGCGTGGTCATGTTCCGCAACCGCAGCATCGTCCCCAACCCGGCCGCCACCTTCGATGAACTGGTCGCCAACGCCCAGGCTGCCACCTCCGGCGATGTCTACGGCGCCTATCTGGAATACGGCTTCTTCTTCGCTGCCGGCCACCTGAACGGCGTCGGCGGCACGCTGATGACCCCCGAAGGCGACCCGGCCTTCCTCGAGAACGGCGGCGCCGACTGGGTGGCTCTCATCCAGCGCTTCCCCGAAGCCGGCCCGGTCACCAACTACACCGATGACGACGTCAACCTGTTCAAGGCCGGGCAGGTCGGCATCATCATCGACGGCACCTGGAACACGGCCGCCCTGGCCGAGGCGATCGGCCCCGATAACCTGGCCATCGATCCCTGGCCGGCCCCGCTGTCCGGTTACGTCCAGACCGAGAACATCTACCTGAGCGCCAACGCCACCGGCGCCGACCGCGAAGCCTCGCTGGCCTTCATCGAGTTCTTCCTCTCGCCTGAGGCCCAGGCGCTCCTGGCCGACCCGACCAAGGCCGCCCACATCCCCGCCATCTCCGGCGTCGAAATCTCCGACCGCCTGATGCAGGAGACCGTGGCTGCCTTCGCCGGCGGCGCTCCCTTCCCGGTCATCCCCGAAATGGGCGCTTACTGGGACCCGATGAACAACATGCTCAAACTGGTCATGGATGAAGGCGCCGATCCCGCCGCCGCGCTCCAGGATGCATTCAACTCCGTGACCGCCAAAGTCGCCGAAATTCGCGGCGGTCAATAGTTTCCCCTTCATCAGCAGGTGGGAGCCCGTCTCCCACCTGCTTTTGCACTTATTCAATCTTTCCCACTCGACCAGGAGGTGCATCCATGGCTGTTGCCCAACCCCAAAAGGCAGCCTTTGACCCCGCCAGCAAGCGCCAGCAACTCCGCCAGACCCTCAAAAGGACCTGGCTGGCCTGGGCCTACATTGCCCCGGCCGGCCTGCTGATGGCGGTCATTTCGTTCTTCCCGCAGATTTTTCAGGTCTGGATGGCCTTCACCAACTTCCGCATCCAGAACCTGCGCTTCAACCTGCTGCGACCGGAAACCTGGGAGCGATTTGGCCCCGACTTCGTCGGCCTGACCAACTTCGTCAAAATCATCACCAGCGACCTGGCCATCGAGAACTACGATTTCGGGCGGCTGCTCCTCTTCAACGTCACCTGGACCTTCACCAACGTCATCCTGCACGTCGTCCTCGGCGTACTGATCGCCCTGGCGCTGAACAGCAAGAATCTCATCGGCCGGCGCGTCTACCGCGCCCTCTTCATCCTGCCCTGGGCCATCCCCGGCTACATCAACGCCCTCACCTGGCGCAACATGTTCGACCAGAACTTTGGCGCCATCAACTTCCTCATCGGCCACATCAACAACTGGCTGGGCACCTCCTTCGACACCCGCATCCGCTGGCTGGACGCCACCACCCCGCCCATCGGCGGACTGCTGAGTTTCCTGCCGCTGGCCTTCTACGCCCTGCTGGTGACCAATGTCTGGCTCGGCTGGCCCTTCATGACGGTCGTCGCCACCGGCGCCCTGCAGGCCATCCCCGAAGAACTCTACGAAGCCGCCGGCATTGACGGCGCCAACGGCTGGCAAAAATTCTGGAACGTGACCGTCCCCATGATCCGCCCGGCGATGGTGCCGGCCATCATGCTCGGCACAATCTGGACCTTCAACAACTTCAACGTCATCTACTTTATCAGCCGCGGCGGGCCGTTTGGCCGCACCGAAATCCTGGTCACCCAGGCCTTCAAACTGGTCTTCGAACAGCGCCTCTACGGCGTGGCCGCCGCTTTCAGCCTCATCGTCTTCTTCATCCTGTTGATCATCACGCTCATCAACAACCGGGTGACGCGCGCAACGGAGGCTTACAATGCTTAACAAATTCCTCGCCCTCCTCGAATTCTTCAGCACCACCCAGGCTGGCCGCGCCCGCCGCGCCGCCTGTGCCCAACGGCTACGCTTCGGCCTTTCCACGCTCGGACATGACTTCATCGAATTCTTCCGTTCCAGCGAACGCGGCGGCAAGGTGCGCAAAGCCTTCTTCCGTCAGTTGGGGCTGCAATTGTTCCTGCTGACCATCACCCTGATCGTGCTCTTCCCCATCATGTGGATTTTCTCGATGGCGCTCGACCCGCGCAACATCGACAAACCCCTCGACCTGACCCTCATCCCGCCGGGCGCTTCGCTGGCCGCTTTCCGCAAGGTGCTGCTCGACCCGTTCCCCCTCTTGTGTTCGAACCCCACCGACCTGAGCACCTGCATGACCTTCGGCCGCCTGCTGGCCAACAGCCTGATCGTCGCCCTCGGCACCAGTCTCTTCTCGGTCGTCCTGGGCGCCTCGGCCGCCTACGCTTTCTCGCGCTTCAACTTCATCGGCCGCCAGGCCGGCATGATCGGCTTCATCGTCCTGCTCATGCTGCCCTCCACCGCCACCCTCGCCCCGCTCTACGTCCTGCTCAGCCAGATTCGCATCGGCGGCGAAGCCCTGCGCCAAACCCTACCCGGCTTGATGATCGCCTACGCCTCCGGCACGCTGCCCTTCGCCATCTGGAATCTGAAAGGCTACTTCGACACCGTGCCAAAAGAACTCGAGGAAGCCGCTATCATTGACGGCGCCAGCGTCACCCAGACCTTCCTGCGCATCATCCTGCCGCTCTCCGTCCCCGCCCTGGCCGTGACCGTCCTCTTCTCCTTTATGTCCGGCTGGACCGAGTTCGTCCTGGCCTGGACCTTCCTCGACGACCCGTCGCGCTTCACCCTCGCCATGGCCCTGCGCTCCATGCAGGGACAGTTCGCCACCCCCTGGTCCGAATTCTCGGCCATGTCCATCCTGATGAGCATTCCCATCATCCTGCTGTTCTTTGCCATGCAGCGCTACATCGTCTCCGGCCTGACGGTCGGCGGCGTGAAAGGTTAATCCCCCTGGGGCGGCCGGCCAGCCGCCCCGATTTTTGATGCCCCGCCATGAAAAGATACCTGCTCTTCCTGCTCGCTCTCTCCATTCTACTGGCCGCCTGCCAGCCCCGTCCGGCCGAAAACCAGCCCACCCCCACCCGCCTCCCCTACACCACCCCCGCCTGGTTCGACGGCCAAATCCTCTACGAAATCTTCGTCCGCTCCTTCTACGACTCCGACGGCGACGGCCTCGGCGACCTGCGCGGCATCGAACAAAACCTGGACTATCTGGAATCCCTCCACGTGGGCGTCCTCTGGTTGATGCCCATCTACCCCTCCCCCTCCGACCACGGCTACGACGTGGCCGACTACTTCGCCGTCAACCCCGATTACGGCACGCTCGCAGACCTGCAATCACTGGTCGCCGCCGTCCACGCCCGCGGCATGTACCTCATCCTCGACTTCGTCCCCTCCCACCTCTCCAACCAGAACCCCATCTTCCAAGACGCCTACGCCAATCCACAATCCCAATACAGCGACTGGTTCGTCTGGCGCAACGACGCCCACACTCTCTACGCCGGCTTCGCCGACAGCGAGTCCATGCCGCGCTTCAACCACTACAACCCTGCAGTGGTGGACTACCTCTCTCAGGCCGCCCTCTTCTGGCTCGACCTGGACGGCGACGGCGATTACACCGACGGCGTGGACGGCTTTCGGGTTGACAACGCCACCTTCCCGCCGGTCGAATTCCTGATGACCCTGCGCCAGCGCATCAAGGCCGCCAACCCCAACGCCCTCCTGCTCGGCGAAACGTGGGTCAACGACCCCAACGACCTGGGCCGTTTCTTCACCGACCAGTTCGACGCCCTCTTCGACTTCCCGCTCTACCAAACCCTCACCGGCGGCCAGACCTCCAACGGCGACGGCGTCCTCAACGGCCGCGCCCGCCCCATTCTCCTGACCATGCTCTTCGAAGAGGAAGCCCAATTCCCCCCAGAAGCCATGCCGGTGCGCTTCCTCGCCAACCACGACACCAACCGCCTCTACACCAAGACCGGCGGCAACCTCGACCGCCTGCGCCTCGCTGCCGACCTGCTGGCCTGCCTGCCCGGCCCCATCATGCTCTACTACGGCGAGGAAATCGGTATGCCCGGCCAAAAAGGCGGCCCGCCCTACTGGGACAACTACCGCCGCGAACCGATGGACTGGTATGCCCTCGAGGCCGGCCCCGGCCAAACGACCTGGTTCATGCCCCCCGACCGCTGGAACCGTCCCGCCGACGGCATCTCGGTCGAGGAACAGGAGGCCGACCCCCTGTCGTTGCTCAACCACTACCGCGCCATCCTGGGCCGGCGCGCCGCCTCGCCCGCCCTGCGCAGCGGCGACTTCAGTCTCCTCGAACTCGAGGCCCCCCCCGCCGCCTGGGGCTTCCTCCGCCAGAACGGCACGGAAGAAGTCCTCTGCCTCTACAACTTCTCTGACCAGCCGCTCGAAGCGACGCTGCCCGCCTGGCCGCTCGCCGAGGGCACCCCCCTCGACCTGCTGACCGGCTCCAACCTGCCCCCCGCCGCGGCCGGCGCGCCCTACACCCTCAGCCTGCCTCCCATTTCATCCCTCTGGCTCGTCTCACAACCCTAAAATGAGGTAAAATTCGTCCGTTCGCTCATCCCCTTCTCTCAAGAGCCTGCATGACCACCCCCTACTGGGTCCCGGACGCCATCTTCTACCAAATCTTTCCCGACCGTTTCGCCAACGGTGACCCCGACAACGACCCGCCCAATGTCGTGCCATGGGGCAGCCCGCCCACCTTGCACGGCTTCCAGGGCGGCGACCTGCGCGGCATCATCCAGCGCTTCGACTACCTGCTCGAACTGGGCATCAACGCCCTCTACCTGAACCCCATCTTCGCCTCCCCCTCCACCCACCGCTACAACACCAGCGACTATTACCAAATCGACCCCAAACTCGGCACGCTGGCCGACTTCCGCGCCCTCCTCGACCTGGCCCACCGCAACGGCGTCCGCATCATCCTGGACGGCGTCTTCAACCACTGCGGGCGGGGCTTCTTCGCCTTCGCCGACGTGCTCGAAAACGAAGCCGAATCCCCCTATCGCGACTGGTTCCACATCAAGCACTTCCCCCTCGATGCCTACACCCCCGGCGAGGCCCAAAACTACCTCGGCTGGTGGAATCACAAGAGCCTGCCCAAATTCAACACCGACAACCCACACGTCCGCCGCTACCTGCTGGACGTGGCCCGCTACTGGATTGACCAGGGCGCCGACGGCTGGCGGCTGGACGTCCCCAACGAAATTGACGACGATGACTTCTGGGCGGAATTCCGCCAGGTGGTCAAATCGGCCAACCGCGACGCCTACCTCCTGGGAGAAATCTGGACCATCGACCCGCGCTGGGCCAACGACAGCCACTTCGACGGCCTGATGAACTACCCCTTCCGCGATGCCTTGCTGCGCCTGCTCTACGCCGGCACCCTCGACATGCCCCACTTCATCGAAAAAATCGAAGGCCTGCTGACCGCCTACCCGCCCGAAAACGTCTATGCCATGTATGTGCCGCTCGGCTCCCACGATACCGAGCGCCTTTTTACGAAAATGGAAGGCAACACCGATAAGGTCAAATTGGCCTTCCTGCTCCAGATGGCCTACCCCGGCGCCCCGGCCATTTACTACGGCGACGAAATCGGCCTGCCCGGCGGCAAAGACCCCGACTGCCGGCGCGCCTTCCCCTGGGAACGCCGCGAGTGGCATCTCGAACTCCAGCACTGGGTGCGTACTCTCATCCGGCTGCGCAAACAATCCCCGGCGCTGCGGCGCGGCGAGTACAAACGCCTGTTCGCCGACCCCCACAACGGCCACTTCGCCTTTGCCCGCATCCTCGGCGAAGAAAAAATCCTCGTCGCCATCAACGCCTCCGGCAGCCCGCAGCAATTCCAAATTCCGTGCGCCCCGCTCGGCTGGAGCGATGGACAAATCGTCCGCAACCTCATCACCGGTCAAAAATACACCGTCGAGGGCAAGAAATTCCAAGTCAAACTGCCCGCCTGGAGCGGCATGTGGGTAGCCTGAAAGCGCGTCTTGTCACCCTCTTGTCTATCAGCATGGCGGCGGCCATGCTGCTCATGATTCTGTATTGGGCAGCCACCGACAGCCTGGAAGACCGCGAAACCATCTTCATCGCCCTGGGCTTGATCCTGCTCTTGGGAGGCCTGACCCTGCTCGCCCGCCGCGGCCGTCCGCACCTGGCCGCCGGCCTGTTGACGGGGCTGCTCTTCCTGCTCATCCTGGCCGCCTCGGTCGGCTATGGCGTGGGAACGCCCTCGACAGCCGGTTTCCTGCTCCCCATCGTTCTGGCGGCAGCCGCCCTCGGACCCGCCGCCTGCTGGCTGGTCACCGGCCTTTCCCTCGCCGCCGTCTGGATCACCGCCCTCGCCGCCGCCCAGGCCTGGTACGCCCCCTGGATCCCCTACCAGACCTCCGACCTGACCTTCACCGCCCCCTTCTACACGTTTCTCTTCCTGTTGACCGCCGTCATCTTGACGACCGCCCGCCTGCGGGCCGAATAGAACCCTCCCACCCCCAAGAATCTACCCCCACACCGCCGTAACTAGCGCCGGCAAAATCTCGCCCGATTTGCCCTGCAGGAAGAAATCCGTCTGCGGGGTGAGCGGCGTCGGCTCCAGGTTGATTTCCACCAGCGCCGCGCCGCCGCCTTTGGCGACGTGCGCCAGCGAGGCCGCCGGTTGGACCAGGCCAGAGGTTCCAATCGAAAAAAAGACCTGCGAAAGACGCGCCGCTTCCCAGGCTGCTTCCATCGCATCGGGCGGCAGCATCTCCCCAAACCAGACCACATCCGGTCGCAGCAGCCCGCCGCAGACAGCGCAGCGGGGGACGGTCTCCCTCTCCTCCTGCCAACGCGCCGCGGGCTGGCCGCACTCGAAACACTTGACCCGCCGGATGTTGCCGTGCAGTTCGAGCACGACCGGGCTGCCGGCCCTGGCGTGCAGGCCGTCCACGTTCTGGGTGATGAGCGTGAAATCGGCGATGCGGCCGGCCATCTCAGCCAACGCATAATGGCCGGGATTGGGCGCGACCGACTCCAGCCGGGCGCGGCGCTCGGCGTACCAATCCCAAACCAGTTTGGGGTTGCGGCGAAAGGCCTCAGGGGTGGCCAGGTCTTCAGGACGATACTGTGCCCACAGTCCGCGCTGGGCGTCGCGGAAGGTCGGCACACCCGACTCCTGCGAGACGCCCGCGCCGGTCAGGGCGGCGGCGCGCCGACAGCCACGCAACAGGCCGATCAGTTCAGCGGGAATGTTCATCTCATTTCACACATCGAGCACCAGGCTGACCGGACAATGGTCGGAGCCCATCACTTCATCGTGGATTTCGGCGGCCGCGATGCGCTCGCGCAAATCGGGCGAAACCATGAAATAATCCAGCCGCCAGCCGACGTTGCGCTCGCGGGCGCGCGTGACCATGTCCCACCAGGTGTACTTGACGGTCTCCGGGTGCAGATAACGGAACGTGTCGATCAGCCCGGCCGCGAAAAACTCACCCAGCCCGGCGCGTTCCTCGGGCAGGAAACCGCTGGTCTTGGTGTTCTCCTTCGGGCGGGCCAGGTCAATCTCGGCGTAGGCGGTGTTGAAGTCACCGGCCACGACCACCGAGCGCCCGGCCTGCATGTATTCCTGCGCCACGTGCAGAAAACGCTTGTAAAAGGCCAGTTTGTGCGCCACCCACTCCGGGCCGCGGCCGCCGTTGGGAAAATAAATATTGAAAAAGACGAACGGCTCGAACTCATGGATGAGGGTGCGGCCCTCGCTGTCGAAGCGCGCCTCGCCCAGCCCTTCGACCACCCGCTGCGGCGGGCGGCGCGAAAACGTCGCCACGCCGCTGTAGCCCTTGCGCTCGGCCGCGCTCCAGGCCGCCTGGTAACCGGGCGGATTCCGCAGCGCCGCCGAGAGTTGCTCCGGGTGCGCCTTCGTCTCCTGGATGGCGACCACGTCCGCCCCGCAGCCGGCCAGCCAGTCGAGAAAGCCTTTCTTCTCCGCCGCCCGGATGCCGTTGACGTTCCACGAAATCAATTTCCAGGTCATTGCAGGCTGCCTCCCGCCGCGCCTCAGTGCCAGCCGCCGGTCTGCATGCGGTTCCTGATTTCTTCCTGCAAAGCAGATAGCATTTCCAGGTAAGACTCGCGGTTGGCCGGACTGCCCAGGGTGGCCTGTTCCTCGAAACGGGCCAGGAAGTACACCACCCACGAGAGCCAGGTACGCGGGTTACTCTGCAGGCGGGCAATCTGTTTGACAATTTCGAGCAGTTCATCGCGCAGCATACTTTCTTTGCTCATGAGTCACACTCCTTTTCGTTTCGGTTTTGAGGCTTCGCCCAGGCGTATAGCGCCTCCCCGGAAACCCACTTCTTAATTGTATCATTGCCGCACCGCCGCCAGACTTCGAAATCCTCGGGCAATCGCATTTGGAGCAACAATGGATTGACCCTCTCTCGCCTGGGCTCAAGCCGCCCGACTCAGGTCATGGCAACCCTCTGGGCTCTCGGAAACCGGCCCCGCAGGGGCTTTCGGGTACTCAGGCCGGACTTCAGTCCGCCGAAATAGTCGAGATGCGATTGCCCTATCGAAATCCTGACAACTGCGCAAATCAAACTGCAACGGTTGAGCCGGCCGTTTTGGCAGCAGGAGACACCTCCCCGCCTCACCTGCACCGTCTGCCCCGGCGACCAGGATGACACCGGTACAAACAGCCCCCCCGAGGTTGCATCAGGCTGATGTATAATATTTCTCAAAGGAGAGTAGCCTATGAATATCAAGGTGATTGAAGGTATTGGAACTGCCTACGCACAGAAACTGGAAAAGGCGGGCATTCACACCACCGAGGCTCTGCTGAAGGCCGCCGCCAGCGCCAAGGGCCGCAAAGAACTGGCCGCCGAGACCGGCATCAGCGAAGACCTGCTCCTCGAGTGGGTCAACCATGCTGACCTCTTCCGCATCAACGGTGTTGGCGGCGAATACGCCGACCTGCTCGAAGAGGCTGGCGTGGACACGGTTGCCGAACTCGCCCGGCGCGTCCCCGAAAAACTGTACCAGAAAATGGCCGAGGTCAACCAGGCCAAAAATCTGGTCAATCGCATGCCCGGTCTCAGCCAAGTAACCGAGTGGATTGAACAGGCTAAGCAATTGCCCAAAGTCGTCACGTATTAAGCCCCTCCGAGATTGACGAAAAAGGCGCGAATCTCTCCGCGCTTTTTTCGTTTCCTCTTCGCCGCTGTCCTTGACATTGGCCAGCCAGGAAGAGCAACGGCATTGCCCGGCTCAAAGTTCTCTCAGAAAACGACGCTGAATCGCGTAGAGATGCCGGTACAGACCGCCCCGCCGCAGCAAATCGGCGTGACTGCCCCGCTCGACCACCCGGCCGTGATTCAGCACCAGAATCTCGTCCATCGCTTCCAATCCCACCAGGCGATGAGTAATTAGCAGCAGTGACCGGCCGCGCCCCTGGGCCAGCAGCATGGCGAGGATGTCTGCCTCCGTCAGCGGGTCCAGGTTGGCAGTCGGCTCATCGAGCAGGAAGAGCGGGCTGTTCCTGAGCAGCGCCCTGGCAAGGGCCAAACGCTGGCGTTCCCCGGCGCTCAAACGCATGCCGCGCTCGCCGATGAGAGTCTGATAACCGTCGGGCAGCGAAGCGACGAAATCCCGCAGGCGGGCCTGAGCGGTGACGGCCTCCAGTTCCTGCATACTGGCCGCCGGCCGGGCCAGCAACAGATTCTCGGCCAGGCTGGCGTGGAACAAATACGTGCGCTGCGCAACGACCGCCATGGCTCGCCGCGCCTGGGCGGGTGTCATATCGAGCAGGTCGCACCCATCGAGGAAAATGCTGCCGCGCGGCGGGTCCCAGAAGCGCTGCAAGAGGGCCGCCAGGGTGGATTTGCCCGCCCCGCTCGGCCCAACCACTGCCAGCCGCTTACCGGGCGGCAGTTCAAAGGAAATGTCCTGCAAGACGGGCTGCTCGCTGCCAGGATAGGCAAAAGTGAGATGCGAAACCCGCCAGGCGGGCGCGGCCGTCAGAGCAGCCGGCTTGCAGTCCGGCGCGGCCGGAGGGGCCGCTTCGGTGTCCACGATCTCGAACAAGCGCCGGCTCGATTCCAAACTGGCGGCCAACGTCTGGGCGGCCAGCGGCAAAGGGGTGAGGGCCTCGAAACTGGCCAACGCCACCAGCGCCAGCACCGGCAGCATGACGCCCGGCAAAAGCCCAGCCGTCACCAGGGGAATGGAAAGGGCAAGAGTCAGCCAGAGCGCCAGGCCGGGTAACACCACGTTGGCCGCTCCGGCCAGGCCGGTCAGATTCGCCAGGCGGCGCTGCGCCTGCCCGACAGCCTCCCCTTCTGCCGCCAGGCGGGCGGCAAAGTCGCGGCCGCGGCCGAAGGCCAGCAAATCCGCCAGGCCCTGCACGCCGTCCAGTAGAAGGACGCGCAACGCCGCCCGCCGCTCTGTCAGCCTCGCGGCGGCCGGACGGCTGAGGAGCTGCAGCGCCAGCGGCAAACCGAACCCCAGCAGCAAAGCCAGGCCGGCATACACCCATCCCAGCAGGCGGTCATACTGCCCCAGAAAAAACGCCGTCGCAACGGCGACGAGCAGGGCCGAGAGTGGCGGCCCAACCGAGCGGACGTAGAAATTCTCCAGCACATCCACGTCGGCGACGATGCGGTTGAGCAAATCGCCGCTGCGGTACTGCATCAGGCGGGCCGGGGCCAGCGGCTCGAGGTGGGCATAGAACCAGGTGCGCAGGCGAGCCAGCAGGCGGAAGGTCACATCGTGCGAGACCAGCCGTTCCAGGTAGCGCAGGACGCCGCGCGCCAGCCCGAAGAAACGCACCCCCACGATGGCCACCTGCAAATCGGCGATGGAAGGATGCAGGGCGGCCGAGGCGATCAGCCAGGTGGAAGCGCCCATCAGACCGACATTCGCCCCCACCGTCAGCGCTCCCAGCAGCACCGAAAGCGCCACCCATTGCCATGAACCGTTCAGAAAATGCAAAAGACGCAGGACGAGCGGCCGGCGGGGAGGGACGAAATCCCAAGCGGCCGAGCCGGAGGGGACATCTGGCCCGGCCTCGGCCAGACGAGGCGGCGAAACCGACGCCTGTCCGGGCTGCGCCTGCGGCACCGCCTCGCCCCGCCCGATCAGGCGGGCATACACCCCGCCAGCCTTCGCCAGTTCGGCATGACTGCCGCTTTCCACCAGACGCCCTTCGGCGAGGACGAAGATGCGGTCGGCCCCCGCGACCGTGTTCAGGCGATGGGCAATCGTCAGAACGGTGCGGCCGCGAACGAGGCGGCGGACGGAATCCTCCAAGAGGGCCTCCGACTCGGGGTCCAGGCTGGAGGTCGGTTCGTCCATGATGAGAAAAGGAGCATCCTTCAAGAAGGCGCGTGCCAGCGCCAAACGCTGTGCCTGTCCGCCGCTCAGCCGGGCGCCCTCCTCGCCGATGACCGTCTCAAGCCCTTGCGGCAGGCTGCGGACGAATTCGTCCAGGTGAGCGGCGCGCAGGGCGGCGTTCATCTCCTCCCGACTCGCCTCCGGCCTGGCGAGGCGCAAATTGTTGGCCAGCGTATCGTGGAACAAATACGGCGTCTGCGGCACCCAGGCCACTTGGGCGCGCCAGACCTGCGGCGGGATGGCCGTCAGCGGCAGCGAGCGGCCGCCGGTCTGCAGAATCATCTGCCCCTCGCCCGGCTCGAGGAAACGCAGCAGCAACGCCGCCAGCGTGGATTTGCCCGCCCCGCTTGGTCCGACGAGCGCCAGGTGCTGACCGGCGTGAATTTGCAGGTTGATGTTATGCAAGGCAGGAGCCGCCCCTCCAGGGTAGGTCAGAGAAACCGACTCCAGCCGGAGCGACCACTCAGTTGGCAAGGTCGCAGGCCAGCCGAAGGGGATGGCAGGCGTCTGACTTTCCCCGCTGGTGGCCGGGGTGTCGAGAATTTCGAAAATGCGCCGGGCAGCGGTCGTCCCGGCCATGCCGGCATGGAAACGCAAGCCCAGCATGCGCAGCGGCAAATAGAATTCGGGCGCCAGCAAGAGGACGAAAAACGCCTGCCGAAACTCCAGCCAGCCGTAGAGCAGGCGCAGGCCGACTTCGACCGCCACGACGGCGGTGCTCAAGGTGGCCAGCAGTTCAAGGGCCAGCGCCGAAAGGAAGGTGACCCGCAAAACCGAGAGCGTCACCTGCCGGTAACGGTCGGAGGCGCTGGCCAATTCGTGGATGCGGTCGCGCTCGCGGCCGAATTGTTTGAGCGTCACCAGCCCCTGCAAACTATCAAGGAAGGAGGCTGAGAGGCGGCCCAGCAGCGTATATTGACGGCGCGTCAGCGCCTCGCCCGTCCGGCCAATCAAGATCATAAAGAGCGGGATGAGCGGCGCCGTCAGGAGCAGCACCAGGCCCGAAATCCAATCCAGGGGGAAGACGAAGAACAGAATCGAGAGCGGGACGAGGGCGGTCACCGCCAGTTGGGGCAGGTATTGGCCGAAGTAAGCGTCCAGCGCTTCGACCCCCTCGACCGCCGCGGCGGTCAATTCGCCGCTCCGCTCGCCGCGCGTGTAGGCCGGCCCCAAGGCGAGCAATTTATCGAACAATCTGGCGCGCAGTTCATGTTTGACTCGCACCGCCAGCGCACCGGCGGCCGATTCGCCGGCCCAGGCCAGCAGCGCCCTCAGACCGATGACCGCCAGCAGGAAGCCGAGCAAACCAGCCGCCGCCTGGACGTCCGCCCCGCCGAGGAAAACAGCGTCCACAAGCAGACTGAGGCCATGCGCCTGGGCAATCGCCAGCCAGCCGGTCAGGAGACCGGTCAGGATGGTCAGACTGAGCGCCAAGCGGGCAGTCCGGGCCAGAGCGAGCAGACGGCGATGCATAGGAGTCTATAGACGTTGGTTGTCACTCGACGTCGAGGGAAAAGTCGAAGGTTGGCAAAAGTATAGCCAACCTCCGACTCGCCCCTGGTTGCTTGTGTTTGCTCAATAGGTCATCTTCTTGACATCGGTCGAGACGCGCTGGCGGAAGACCCAATAGGTGTAAGCCTGATAGGCCAGCACCAGCGGGACGAAGATGGCCGCCACGATGGTCATCACCTTGAGCGTGTACGGCGAGGAAGAGGCGTTCCAGATGTCGAGGCTGAAGGCCGGGTTGGTCGAGGAAATCATCACGCGCGGGAAGGTGATGACAAAGAAGGTGACCAGGGCCAGCACAATGTGAAGCGCCGTCATGAGGAAAGCGCGCCCGCCCTGCCCGCGCCGGATGAACCAGCCGGCCAGGAACAGAGCGATCAGGGCCAGCAGGGGGAAGACGGCAAAGAGCGCCCCGCGGTAGGACAGCAGGTCGGTGTAGAAGAAGGTCGTCACGGCCAGCAGGACGACGATGACCACCGCCGGCAGCCAGAGTTTCTGCGCCCAGGCTTCGGCGCGGGCCTGGATCTCGCCCTCGGCTTTCAGGGCCAGGAAGATGGCCCCGTGCAGCAGAAAGACCGAGACCGAGGTCAGGCCGCCGAGCAGGCCGTAGGGGTTGAGCAGCGTGAACAGATTGCCGGTGAACATCATGTTCCCGTCAATCGGCAGGCCCTTCGCCAGGTTGGCAAACGCCACCCCCAGCAGCAGCGCCGGGACGAGCGAGCCGCCAAAGATGGCCCAGTCCCAGAAATTGCGCCATTTGGGGCTGGTGTGCTTGGAACGGAACTCGAAAGCCACGCCGCGCACGATGAGGCCGAGCAGGAGCAGGAAGAACGCCAGATAGAAGCCGCTGAACAGAGTGGCATACCAGTGCGGGAAGGCCGCAAAGGTCGCCCCGCCGGCGGTCAGCAGCCAGACCTCGTTGCCATCCCAGTGCGGGCCGATGGTGTTGATGACGGCGCGGCGTTCCTCGTCCTTCTTCCCGATGAAGGGCAGCAACATGCCCACGCCGAAGTCGAAGCCTTCCAGGAAGAAGAAACCGATCCACAAAACAGCAATCAGGATAAACCAGAGGGTATTCAGGTCGAACATGGCAGCCTCCTATTTTTCCACCAGAACCGGTTCACCGATGACGCCCTTGTCGGTCGCGTCTGGCCCGGCCTTGGCAAAACGGGTCAGCAGATAGACGTCGGCGACCATCAGAGCGGCATAGATGGCCACGAACCCGATCAGGGTAAACAGAACCATGCCCGAAGTCAGGTTGGGGGACATGGCATCCTGCGTCTTCAGCAGCCCCTGCACAATCCAGGGCTGGCGGCCCATCTCGGTCGTAATCCAGCCGCCGGTGTTGGCCAGATAAGGCAGGAGAATCGCCAGGGGGAACCAGCGCAGCAGTTTCATCTGCTCGACGCGCTTGCGCAGCATGGCCAGCACGCCCAGCCCCGAAATGGCAATCATGAGCAGCGCCGAGTAGAACATGACGCGGAAGCCCCAATAGACAAAGGCCATCAAAGGAATGTAATCGCCCGGCCCATAGATTTGCTCATATTGGGCCTGGACCTGCTGCACCCCAGGCACCTCGCAATTCAGGTTGAAGCAGGAAATCAGGCTGAGCAGGCGCGGGATGCGCCATGACCAGACCTCGCCCCGGCCGCTCAAATCGAACAGGGTGATGATTGAGAAATCGGAGCCGGGAACGTTCGGGTCGTTGTACCAGATGGCCTCGATGGCTGCCATCTTCATCGGCTGGGTTTGCATGACTTCCACCCCCTGCTCGTGGCCGATAACGCCGGTCAGGATGACCGCCACCAGGCCAAGGACAGCCGCAATCTCGAACGATTTCTTGAAGATTTCCACGTTCTGTTTGCGGGCCAGGTGCCAGGCGCTGATGCCGAGCATGAAAAACGCCGCCGTGGTCAGGCTGGCCAAAATGGTGTGCGGGAAAGCCAGCCAGGCCTTGCGGTTGAAGATGAGCGCGCCGAAATCGTTCAGCACCAGCCGGCCGGTCGCGACGCTGGCCGGGTCATAGCCGACCGGATTCTGCATGAACGAGTTGGCAATCAGAATCCACAGCGCCGAGAGATTCGAGCCAATCACCACCAGCCAGATGGAGGCCAGATGCAGTTTCTTGGGGGCGCGCTCCCAGCCGAAAATCCAGATGCCCAGGAAGGTGGATTCCATGAAGAAGGCCAGCAGGGCCTCGATGGCCAGCGGCGCGCCGAAGATGTCGCCCACGTAGCGGGAGTACTCCGACCAGTTCATGCCGAACTGAAATTCCTGCACGATGCCGGTCACCACGCCCATGGCGAAGTTAATGAGGAAGAGTTTGCCCCAAAACTTGGTCATGCGCTTCCACTTCTCGTCACCGGTGCGGTAGTACATGGTGTGCATGACCGCTACCACCCACACCAGACCAAGCGTGAGGGGAACGAAGAAGAAGTGATAGATGGTCGTGGCTGCAAACTGCAGCCGGGAGAGAAGGACAGGATCCATATTGACCTCCGAGATTAAGTTTCGACCGGCAGAACGTTTAACCGCCCCTGCACAAAAGCGGCCTCGGCTGCCAGGTCGGCAAACGTCGTGTGTTCCAGTTCGTCCAAAATGGCCTGTTGTAAGCGTCCCCAGCGACCCCGCACGGGACAATGGCCTTCAAACGGGCAGGAGGCATCCCCCAGCATGCACTCCGAAAGCAAAACCGGCCCTTCGATGATTTCAATCACCTCGCGCAGCGTCACTGCGCTGGCCGGCCGGGAAAGTTGCAAGCCGCCATCCCGGCCAGGGAAAGTTTGCACCAGGCCGCCGCGCGCCAACTGGGCTACAATCCGGCCCAGAAAGGCGCGCGGGATGAGCATTTCCTCTCCCAACGTGGAGGCGGCCACCCGCGTCCCTTCAGGTCGGCGAGCCAGGGCTAACAAAACGCGGATGGCATAATCGGTTTGGCGGTTGATACGGAACATGCCATTCTTTACTCATTCAGTAAACGTTTACTAATATTGTAATGTTTTGACCATCCCCTTCAAGCGACTTTTGTCACAGTCTGCAGGTGACAAAAATCACATCAAGGTCATCGCGCAGCCGTCGGCGCGGGGGTCGGAGCCGCCGGTCAGGACGCCGGTGGCGGGGTCGCGCCGGATGACCTGCCCGCGGCCGAAGAGCGCCCGCTCCCAGCCGGTCACGCGCCGGACCGGTTGGCCGCGCGCCGCCAAATCGGCCATTGTCTCCCCCGGAATCCCATCCTCCAGCGCCACCGTCCCGCCGGCCGTGCCGTCTTCGATGCAAAAGCGCGGCAGGTCGAGCGCCGTCTGCGGGTCGAGGCCCTGGGCGAGGGCCAGGAAGACCTGCACATGTCCCTGGGGCTGCATGAATCCGCCCATGACGCCCATCAGCCCGAACAGCACGCCATCGCTCTCACGGGTAATCATGGCCGGGATAATCGTGTGATAGGGACGTTTCCCCGGCGCCAGTGCGTTGGGATGGGACGGGTCGAGGCTGAAGTTGTGGCCGCGGTTTTGCAGCGTGAAGCCCCAGCCTTTGGGGACGATGCCCGTGCCGAAGCCCATGTAGTTGCTGTTGATGAACGAGCAGGCGTTGCCCCATTTATCTACCACGCAGAAATAGACCGTGTCCGAACCGGCAACCGGGACGCCGCGTTGCCGGTCGATGCTGGCGCGGCGCGGGTCAATCAGCCGGCGGCGCTCGGCGGCGTATTCTTTCGAGAGCAGGGCGGAATAGGCGGAATCCGAAATCTCCTCCGAAGTCTGGAGACTTCGCTCTCCGGGGTAGCGCGGGTCGGCCACGTACCAGCGGGCATCGGCGAAAGCCAGGCGCAGGGCCTCGATTTCGAGATGCAGCCGGTCGGGATGGAGCGGGTCGGCGGGCAGGTCGAAGCCTGCGAGCAAATTCAAGGCGATGAGCGCCGCGATGCCCTGTCCGTTGGGCGGACATTCCCACAGCCGCAGGCCGCCGTAGGTGACCGAGATGGGTTCATCCCAGGTGGAGGTGTGGGCGGCCAGGTCATCGAGGCTCATGCAGCCGCCCGCCTCCCGCAGGGTGGAGACGATCGCCTCGGCAATTTCGCCCTCGTAGAAAGCCTTTTTGCCGCCCTCGGCGACGACGCGCAGGGTGCGCGCCAGGCCGGGGTTGCGGAAAATCTCGCCGGGGTTGGGGCCGCGCCCGTCGAGGGTCATTTCTGCCCCGTTCAGCGCCGACTTCAACTGCCGCTCGGCGGCGCGCTGCCAAAAATAGGACGTGACCGGCGCCACCGGGAAGCCCTCCTCCGCCAGGCGGATGGCCGGGGCGAGGACGGCAGGCAGACTCAGGCTCCCGTGCCGTTCGAGCAGGTCGCACCATCCGGCGCACGCCCCGGGGACGGTGACGGTGTAGGGGTGGTAGGGAGTCAGTTCGCGGACGGCTGACGGCTGACCGCGGACGGCGGATGGTTCAGCGTTGGACAAAAATCCTTCGGCCCGCAACCGTTCCAGGGTCAGGGCAGCCGGGGCGCGGCCGGACCCGTTGAGGGCAGTGACGCGTCCGCTCGCGGCCTCATAGTAGAGGGCGAACATGTCGCCGCCGATGCCGGTCGAGGTCGGTTCGGTGACGTTGAGCGCCGCGGCGACGGCCACCGCTGCGTCGGCGGCGTTGCCGCCCCGGGCGAGAATCTCCAGCCCGGCGGCAGTCGCCAGCGGCTGGGAGGAAGCAACCATGCCGCCGCGTCCCATCACGGGCGAACGGCGGGAGGGGTAGAGTTGTTCGGGCATCTGGACTCCGCAAGGCGTGATTCGTGAGGCGTGATTCGTGAGGCGTGAGGCGTATTATGCGGCGTTCTTGCCTTCCACGGCGGGTTTGAGCGGCAGAGTCGTCACCAGCACCTTGTCAACGCGGTTGCCGTCCATGTCCATCACCTCGAAGCGCAGGCCGCCCCATTCGAAATGGTCGGCAGCCTTCGGGATGCGCCCCAGGTGGGTCATGATGAAGCCGCCCAGCGTCTCGTACTCCTCCTCGGCCGGCAGGTGACGCAGGTTGAAGATTTCCTTGAATTCATCGTTGGGCAGCATCCCGTCCAGCAGCCAGGAGCCGTCCTGCCGCTGGGTGGCCTGCGGCTCGCCGCCGAACTCGCCGACGATTTCCTCCAGGATGTCGGCCAGGGTGAGCAGGCCCTGCACCACGCCGAATTCGTCCACCACCAGCATCAGGTCGCGCTGGGTCTCGCGGAACATTTCGAGGGCGCGCGAGCCGAAGGCGGTTTCGGGGATGAAAATCGGCGGGCGCGCCAGTTTGAGCAGGTCTTTGCCGCTGCGGATATTTTCCAGTAAGACGTCCTTGGCCTTGACCACGCCAAGGGGACGGTCGAGGCTGTCCTCGCCGACCGGGAAGCGCGAGTAGGGGCTTTCGGCCATCTTGCGGCGGATTTCCTCGACGGCGTCGTTCACGTCCAGCCAGACGATTTCGTTGCGCGGCGTCATCAGGGCGTTGACGCGCCGGTCGGAGAGCGAGAAGACGCCCTCCACCATCTCCTGCTCGCTCTCCTGGAAGACTCCCGCCTGCGTGCCCTGGTCGAGTTGGACGAGCAGTTCTTCCTCGGTCACCGGTGCTTCGGCTACCTGCCGGATGCCGAACAGACGCAAAGTCAAATCGGTGGATTTGCCCAGCAACCAGACAAAGGGGGTGAAAAGTTTGGAAAAGAACGCCATCGGCGCGGCGATGAACGCCGCCAGCCGTTCCGGGTTTTGCAGCGCCAGCCGCTTGGGAACCAGTTCGCCGAGGACGATGGAGAAGTAGGAGGTGACGAGGACGCCCACAGCCACGCCGATAACCCGGCTGAAGGAGGCCAGGGCGGGCGAGACCTCCAGCCAGCGGATGAACAAATCCGCCGCCAGCGCGCCGCTGATGGCGCCAATCAACACGTCAATGACGGTGATGCCAATCTGGATGGTGGAGAGAAATTGGTTGGGCGCTTCGAGCAGCCGCAGGGCGGTCTGCGCGCCGCGCTTGCCTTCATTGGCCTGCTGCTGCAAGCGCACCTTGCGCGCCGAGAGCATGGCGGCTTCAGACATGGCCAGGATTCCGTTGAAGACAATCAGGAGGAAAATGGTAAGGATTTCGTTCCAGACAGAGTTCATAAACAACTTTCCGGCAAGGGAATGATTGCCGGTTTTATTTTACCTGAGAAAGGAGAATTTCAAAGACTTCTACAGCCGGCGCGCCGCGTTGACGCAATGCCAGCAGAGTCCCGGCATGCGCCAATTCCAGCCCCAGATGGACACCGTCTGGAATGGCTTCTGCGTAGCGCTTCCAAAACAACCCCTCGGGCAATTGACCGTGATGCATGCATGCATCCTGCTCGGCAAACAAAGCGGTGACGATTCTCTCCAGGAGCGGGTCTGGACCCGAAACCTTGATTGGCTTGCGGCTCATATACCAGTTCGCGCCGAGCAAATCCACGCTACCCGCGTAGGGGTCACGCGCCGCGTAGGCCAGCCTCCGCACGCCGGACATGTAGAACGTTCCCATGCACATCGGGCAGGGTTCAGTGGTAGTGTAGAGCGTGCAGGTGTGCGGGTCCACCGCGTCCATGTCGAGAGCGCGCAGGGCTTCCACTTCAGCGTGGGCCAGCGCCGCGCCGTTCCCCGATTTGACCTTCTCGAAAATGCGGTTGCGGCCGCGTGTCAGAATTTCCCCCTTCGGGCCGGTCACCACCGCGCCAATGGGAATACAGTCATTGCAATAGGCCTCCCAGGCCAGTTCCAGACAGGCCTGCCAGGGAGACAGAAGTTCAGACCACTTCAATGCCCGTTCCTTCCACGACCTCGCCGATGAGCCAGGCCGGTTGATTCATCTCTTGCGCCCGTGCCAGGAAAGCGGCGGCTGCGGACCTCGGGACGGCCAGCAGCAGCCCGCCGCTGGTCTGAGCGTCGAAGAGCAGCATTTGCCGCTCTTCGGAGATGCCCTCGGCGAAGCGGACGCGCGGCCCGAAGTAGAGGCGGTTGTCGGCCGAGCCGCCGGGGAAGGTCCACATCTCGGCGTATTTCTGGGCGCAGGAGACCAGGGGGATTTTCTCCATTTCCAGGCGGAAGCCGACGCCGGAGGCCTCGGCCATTTCGAGGCCGTGACCGAGCAAACTGAAGCCGGTCACGTCGGTGCCGCCGCGCAGACCGAATTCCTGCGCCAGGGCGGCGGCTTTGTCGTTGAGGCGTTTCATCCAGCCGACCACTTCGGCCACGTCTTCGGGAGCGGCTTTTTCGCGCTTGAGGGCGGTGGTGGTGACGCCGAAGCCGAGCGGCTTGGTGAGCATCAGCACATCCCCGGCCTTGGCTCCGCTCTTCGAAAGATATTTTTCCGGATGGACGAAGCCCAGCACCACCAGGCCGTATTTCGGCTCTTTATCCTGCACGGTGTGTCCGCCAGCGATGACCACGCCTGCTTCGCGGCATTTTTCTGCCCCGCCGCGCAGAATCTCGCCGTTGACCTCCGGCGGCAGGTCGGGCGGGAGGGCGGCCACGTTGAGGGCCAGGAAGGGACGCCCGCCCATGGCGTACACGTCCGAGAGGCTGTTGGCGGCGGCAATCGCGCCGTAATCGTAGGGGTCGTCCACCACCGGGGTGAAGAAGTCGGTGGTGATGACCAGGGCGCGCGCCGAATCCAGCCTCCAGACGGCGGCGTCGTCGCGTCCGCCGAGGCCGACCAGGAGGTCCGGGAACGGGCCGGGCTCGAAGAGGGATTGGACCGGGCGCAGGACCTGCGCCAGCGTCTCCGCGTTGAGTTTGGATGCTCAACCGGCGCAACTGGAGAGGCTGGTCAGGCGAATCTGGCGTCCGCTGGGGGCAGGAACATCCATCCGACCAAACGATCTCCTTTCTAGGGGTTGGGGAGCGGCAGGAGCAGCGGCGTGTCGCTGGGCAGGTACATGACCTGGACGTTGGGAGCCAGCCGCTGGATGTATTCGTAGGTCAGCAATTCGGGATTCTCGCGCAGCACTTCGGCGAGCAGCGCCCAGGCTTCCGCCTGCGCCTGAGCGCGGATGATGGTAGCCTGCGCTTCGCCCTGAGCGGCGATGACGGCCGCGTCGGCCTGGCCCTGGGCTACCTGGCGGGCCTGCTCGGCCTCCTGGCGGCGCTGCTCGACCACGAACTGAGCCTGGAGCGCCTGCTGCTCGGCAATCTGTTTCTGTTCTACGGCCGCGGCATATTCCTCGCTGAAATGGATATCGCGCAGCACGAAGTCAATCAGGATTAAGTCGTTCTCGGCCAGTTTGTTGGCCAGTTCGGCCGTAATCATCTCCTCCAGTTCGGCGCGCTTGGTGCTGACAATTTCTTCGACACCGTATTGCGAGGCCATGTCGCGGATGATGCCGCGCGCCAGCGGCCGCACGACTTCATCCTGGTAACGGTCCTGCCAATCAATATGCAATTGAACGACCCGTTCCGGATTGACCGCATAGATGACCGAGGCGTCAATGTACACTTCCTGGCCGTCTTTGGTGCGGGCGCGAATGGAATCATCCCCGTAAACATCGCCCTCGGTGGTCGCAACCGACATCGTGTAGGTTTGGCGGGAGATGGAATACAAGCGCACCGCCTCGCCGGGGATGATCCAGTGCAAGCCGGGGCCAAGCGCTTCCGTTCGGTATCCCTGCGGATCGTAGGGGGAAATGACCACTCCCCGCTCCTCCGGCTGGACGAAGACCAGACCAGCCGCCAGGAGAGTCAGCACGACGGCCAGCACAATGGCGCCGACGACCACCCCGCTCAAACCGCGCACGGGGCGGGCACGCCAGGCGCGCACCACCGCCAGGACGACCAGGCCAGCAACCACCAGCCAGGATAGGGTCGCTACACCTTTGACAAACTCTGCCAAGTTCATTCTTTCCTCCTTAGATTTCTCGAAGAGGGGTGAGAGACAACGAATGTTTCGGGCAAGGTGAAATTCATCTCCCTTGATTATACCGTCAGCAAAACGTAACGAGGCGGATGCCTTCCACATCCGCCTCCTGGTTCGCTTCCTTTAGCGCCAGATCCGGAACGAGGTGGTCGTTGTCGCCACCAGACCCCCTTTTTCTACGCGCACATCGACCTCGATCAGGCTGCCCGGCACCTGATCGCGCACGGGGATGTCGGGGATGACGGCCACGCCATTGGCATCCGTGACAGCGCGATAGGTTTGAGCCGGTCCATACGAAAAGTTAATGGTGACGGTCACTTGGGCGCCGGCAACGGGCGTAAGAGTCTGGTCCTGAACAATAATGAATATGCGCTGCGTGTCGTTCGGCTGGGTGACGGCCTTGCCGGCAAAAGCCGAGGCGCGCAAAGAAGTGAGAGAAGAATCCGATCCCCGCGTCACGATTTCGAGCGGCGCGACCGGCAAGAGCCGCAGGGGGTCTTCGCCGATGCGGTCGAAGTAAATGCGGCCCAAATCGGACAGGGTCACATTCTGACCGCGCGGCCGTTCGGGATACCACTCGAAACGGGCGCGCTCGAAATACTGGACAATGCGGCCATCCGACTGGAATTCGAAGGCCGAAATCGGATTGCCGAAACGCGCCAGCCCACCATGCGCATCGTAGTACGTCAGGAAGTCGTAACAAACCGAGAAACCGGTGGGGAACGAACGGCAGGCGCCTGCCACGTTGACGTTCAACGACGGCGCGCCAGGCGTATAAAGCAGAGAACCGAGCGGCGTCAATTGCACCCGCTGGCCGAGGGGCATTTCCGGCCGCCATTCGAAGCGGGCACGCTGAAAATACTGGACCGTGATTCCGGCGCGGTCAACGAATTGCTCCGTAATCGGCGAGCCAAAGACCAATTCCGCTTCGGGAACGCTCTGATAGAAAGCATAGAATTCGCCAATCAGGTTGTGGCGCGTATCGGGGAAATAACGGCCGGTCGTTTGCTGGGCATGCACAGGCCACCCTGTCGCCAGCAAAGCCAGGCAGGCGAGAAACAATACACCGCGTCTAATCACGAGACTTACACCCTGTTGCTTTCATTATACACAATCCAGCAACCAGGAACAATATGAAAATCTAACGAAAATGCAAGAGCGCCTGAACGATGCGTTCTGCCGCCCGCCCATCTCCAAACGGATTGACCGCCCGCGCCATTTGCCGGTGCGCCGCCGGGTCATCGAGCAGACGGCTGGCCGCGTCGACAATCGCGGCCCGCTCGGCGCCAACCAGTTTCAGCACGCCGGCCTCGACCCCCTCCGGCCGCTCGGTCACCGCCCGCAGGACCAGCACCGGCACGCCGAAAGCCGGGGCCTCCTCTTGGATGCCGCCCGAATCGGTCAGCACCATCGTCGCCCGCTTCATGAGATGCACAAGAGGCAAATAATCCAGCGGCGGCAGGAGGGTAATGTGCGGCGTTCCCTCCAGCAGCCGATAAACCGGCTCCCGCACATGCGGGTTCAAATGCACCGGATAGACGATTTCGACATCGCCGCGGCGGGCCAGGTCGCCCAGGGCCAGGCAGATGTTTTCCAGCGGCTGGCCGAAATTCTCGCGCCGATGGGCGGTCACCAAGACAAGCCTCCTGTCCCCCGCTCGAACGGCCTGCCCCTCCTCAGAGCGGCCGCCCTGCGGCTCGATTCCCAGCCTGTCGAGCAACGCCTCCACCTCGGGCGGCGCCGGCTGGCTGGCCACCACCTTCAGCGCGTCGATGACCGGATTGCCGGTCACCACCACCGCCGAGGCAGGGACGCCCTCGCGCAGCAAATTCTGGCGGGCCCACTCCGTAGGGGCGAAATGCAAATCGGCAATGACGCTCGCCACCCGCCGGTTGATCTCCTCAGGAAAAGGCTGCCAGCGGTCGCCCGTCCGCAAACCGGCCTCCACATGGCCGACCCGAATACGGCGGTAGTAAGCCAGCAGGGCCGTGATGGCTACGGTGGTGGTATCCCCCTGCACCAGCACCCAGTCCGGGTCGGCCTCAGCCAGGACCGGGTCCAGGCGGGTGAAAATGGCCGCCGAGAGTTCGGCCAGCGACTGGTCTGCGCGCATCAAATCCAGGTCGTAGTCTGGCGTAATTTCGAACAGGCGCAGCACCTGATCGAGCATCTGACGGTGCTGGGCAGTGACGCAAACCCGCGCCTCGACCCCCGGCGCGGCGGCCAGCGCCCTGACCACCGGCGCCATCTTCACGGCCTCCGGGCGGGTGCCGAACACAGACAAAACCCGCAGCGGTGACCGCGCCTTCATCCTTTTGCCCTCACCTTCCCACCCCCAGCCGGAAGAGGCGAAAACCGGCCGCCTCCCAGGCGGCAGGCGCCCAGACATTGCGCATGTCCACCGCCAGCCGGGCGGGCGTCAGCCGGGCCAGTTCGGCGGGATCGAGCGCCGCGAATTGGGCATGGTGAACGAGCAAGACGACACACTCGGCCTCCCGGACGGCCTCCTCCAGGCTGGCGGCGCAAGCGATGCCGGGCAAGCCCTCGGGGCGAAAAGGTTCGAAGGCCCGCACCTGCGCCCCCGCCTCTTGCAGCAAATGGACCACCTCGGCAGCCGGACTCTCCCGCAAATCGTCCACATCCGGCTTGAAGGCCAGGCCCAGGGCGGCGATCCGTCGCCCGGCCAACGACCCCAGGGCGCGCTCGATGAGGCGCAGGGCAAAGTGAGGCTGCGCATCGTTGACCTGCCGGGCCGTGTAAATCAAATCGGCCAAATCGGGTGCGGCCTCGACGAAGAACCACGGGTCAACGCTGATGCAGTGTCCGCCCACCCCCGGCCCGGGGCTGAGAATCTTGACCCGCGGGTGAAGATTGGCAACCGCAATCGCCTCCCAGACATCCACGCCGAAACGTTCGGCCAGCCGCGCGAACTCATTGGCAATCGCAATGTTGATGTCGCGATAGGTATTCTCCATCAATTTGACCATCTCGGCGGTGGTCGCGTCGGTGACGACGATCTGCCCTTTGACGAAGACCGCATACAGGTCGCGCCCCGCCTGACCCGCCGCCGGCGTGACCCCGCCGATGACACGGGCGTTCTCGATCAACTCCCGTACGATCTGCCCGGGCAGGACGCGTTCGGGCGAGTAGGCCAGCAGGAAGTCCTGGCCGCCTTTCAGCCCGGATTTCTCCAGCACCGGCTGCACCAGGTCCACCGTCGTGCGCGGCGGCGAAGTCGATTCAAGCACGACCAGATTGCCCTTTCGCAAGACGGGGACAATCGCCTCGGCAGCCGCCAGGACAGCGCGCAGGTCGGCTACTTTGTAGCGCTTCCCCGCCCCCTCCCCCAGACGGTCTTCCCGAAACGGGGTCGGGACGGCGATGATGAAGGCGTCGGCTTCGACCGGCTTGTCGGAAAACGTCAACCGGCCGGAGCGGAGAGCCGCCTCGAAGGTCTCGCGCAGCCCCGGCTCCTGGATATGCAAGTCGCCGCGCCGCAGGGTAGCCATCACTTCGGCGTTGACATCCACGCCCACGACTTCGACGCCGTGTGCCGCGAAGGTACTGGCAGTAGGCAGGCCAATATAGCCCAGGCCCAGGACACAAATTCGATTGAACTTCACGCGCACTCCATCTCTCGAAAATTTTCGAACCAGGCCTGCCCGCAGGCAGCCGGAGTCCAGGGCTGGATTCTACCCCAAACCCGCCCCGGCGTAAAACCAACATCTTCCGATTACGTATGATTAAGAAGTAAAAAACCCCCTCTCATGTTGTATAATAAAAACAGTCGGGAAGGACATGGGAAAGATGGACACATTCCTGCTCAACCCCAACATCGCCTACCTGTTCCTCGTCACCGGCTCGGTGTTGACGCTGCTGGCCATTGTCACACCGGGAACGGGGATTCTGGAGGTATCGGCGCTCTTCTGCCTGGCCCTGGCTGGCTACGCCCTCTTCAACCTGGGAATCAACCTGTGGGCGCTGATTCTCCTGATTCTCAGCCTGGTGCCATTCATTTATGCCATCCGAAAGCCGAAACGCGAATGGGCGCTGGCACTGTCCATCCTGGGCTTGATCGTCAGTTCGT
Source organism: Anaerolineales bacterium (assembly GCA_041287425.1). GTDB lineage: Bacteria > Chloroflexota > Anaerolineae > Anaerolineales > Villigracilaceae > JAFGSI01. Next base: position 48,579 of record JBEULG010000028.1, read on the forward strand.
TGTACATCTTCCCGCCCTCCGGCTGGGCGCCGCGCCTCGACCCGCTCTTCGCCATCCTGGGGTCGGTGCTGTCGGGCGGATTCGTGTGGCTGGTCGTCCGCAAGACGCTCCAGGCGCATCTCGTCCGCCCGGCGCATGACCTGTCCGCGCTGATTGGCCAGATGGGCGAAGCAAAAACCGAGATTCACGAGACCGGCTCGGTCCAGGTCGCCGGCGAACTCTGGACCGCCCGAAGCAAGAAACCCATCCCGGCCGGCAAAATGGTCCGGGTGACAGGACGCGAAGGCTTCGTCCTGGTAGTCGAACAAGCCGAAAAAGTCAAATAATTCAATAAGGAGAAGAACTATGGAATGGACCTTGCTGTTATGCGGCGTCGCCTTCATCGTCATCCTGTTGGTCATCTTCCTGGCCAACGCCATCCGCATCGTGCCGGAATACCAGCGGCTGGTCGTCTTTCGCCTCGGGCGCTGCATCGGGACGAAAGGGCCCGGCCTGATTCTGCTTATTCCGGTCATCGACCGGGCGGTCAAGGTTGATTTGCGCGAGCAGGTGCGCGAGATTCCCCACCAGACCTCCATCACCAAAGACAACGCCCCTATCTCGATTGACTTCATCTGGTATTACAAAGTGCTCGATCCAACCGAGTCGGTCCTGCAGGTCAGCAACTTCGAGGCGGCTGCCCAAGGCATGGCCACCACCACGCTGCGCGCCGTCATCGGCGGCATCCCACTGGACGACGTCCTCTCGGAGCGCGAGCACATCAACACCATGTTGCGCACCCGCCTGGACGAGGTCACCGAGCGTTGGGGCGTGAAGGTCACCAACGTCGAGATTCGCGAAATCATCCCGCCGCGCGAGGTGCAGGAGGCGATGAACCGCCAGATGTCGGCCGAGCGCGTCCGCCGCGCCGTGGTGACCGAGTCGACCGGTACGCGCGAGGCGGCCATCAACGTGGCCGAGGGCGAGAAACAGGCCGCCATCCTGAAGGCCGAGGGCCAGAAGCAGGCCGCCATCCTGGAAGCCGAGGGCCAGCGGCAGGCTCAGATTCTGCGCGCCGAGGGCTTCTCGACCGCCCTGGAAAAGATTTTCGCCGTCGCCAAGACCGTCGACCAGAAGACCATGACCCTGCAGTACTTCGACACCCTCAAGGCGTTGGGCAGCGGGGCGGCCACCAAGTTCATCTTCCCGCTCGAATTCACCTCGCTGGTGGAGCAATTCGCCAAAGGCAAAGAGAAATAATCTGCCGCTTGAGCGTGTTAGAATTGAGGCCTCCCGCTGTGCGGGAGGCCGTTTTGACGCTCCGTCTATGGAAATTCTGCCCGCCTCCCTGCGCGATTTGCCTGCCCTGCGCCGCCTCGAACAGGCCTGTTTCCAACAGGACGCCTGGCCGCTGCTCGATCTGATCGCCGTGCTGACCTGGTCGGGCGTGGTGCGCCTGAAAGCCGTCGAAGACGAGCAGATGGTCGGCTTCGTCGCCGGCGACCTGCGGCCCGGCGAAACTACCGCCTGGATCGCCACCATCGGCGTGCTGCCCGCCTACCAGCGGCGCGGCATCGGGCGGGCGCTGCTGCGGGCCTGCGAAGACCAACTGCAGGGCCAACGCATCCGTCTGTGCGTGCGCACCTCCAACCGGCCGGCCATTCAAATGTACCTGCGAGCAGGCTACGCCTCGGTGGACACCTGGAGGCGCTATTACAAAGACGGAGAAGACGCCCTGGTGATGGAAAAAGTCCGCCCGGCGGGTTTATAATCGAGACGATGACACCGCTCCCTCCACCTGCCTGGATCGCCGCCCCTCACGCCCTGACGCGCCTGGCCGAGGAACTCTCCCGTCAGCCGCGCCTGGCCGTGGATACCGAGTCCAATTCCCTGCACGCCTACCGCGAACAGGTCTGTTTGCTCCAATTTTCGACCCCCCAGGCAGATTACCTGGTTGACCCGCTGGCGCTCAAGGACCTCTCCCCCCTGGCAGCTTTGTTCGCCGACCCGGCCATCGAGAAAGTTTTCCACGCCGTCGAATACGACCTGATCGGCCTGCGCCGCGACTACGGCATCACCATCGTCAATCTGTTCGACACCATGCAGGCCGCCCGCATCCTGGGCTACAAGCGCGTCGGCCTGGACAGCCTCTTGAACGACAAATTCGGCCTCCAGATGAACAAACGTTACCAGAAAGCCGACTGGGCGCGCCGCCCGCTGCCCCCCGACCTGCTCAACTACGCCCGGCTGGACACGCACTACCTGCTCGACCTGCGCGACATCCTGCAAGCCGAACTGATGGCGCGGGGATTGTGGCCGCTGGCCCTCGAAGAGTTCGCCCGCCTCGCCCTGGGCAACGGGAACAACAAGCACGAGGAAGCCCCCTGGCAGAAACTCGGCCGGGCCCACCACCTCGATGGGCAGCAACTGGCCATCCTGCAAGAACTGTGGGAATGGCGCGAGGCGCGGGCCAGGCGTCTCAACCGACCGGTCTTCAAAATCCTGGGCGAAAAATGGCTGATCGCCCTGGCTCAGAAAATGCCCCGCGGAATGGAAGATTTGAACCGCCTGGGACTGACCGGCCACCAAATTCACGCCTATGGGCGCGACCTGCTGGCAGCGGTCGAACGCGGCCGCCAGGCCGCCCCCCTGCGCCACACGCGCCCCTCCAGGCCCAGCCAGGCCTACCTCGACCGGCTGGAGGCCCTCAGTCAGTGGCGCAAAGGGGTCGCCCGCAAAATGGGCGTCGATTCAGACATCGTCCTGCCGCGCCCGTTCATGCACGCCATCGCCGAACGCGCCCCCCAAACCCCCGCCGAACTGGCCGCAGCCATGCCCAACGCTCCCTGGCGAATCGAACGCTTCGGGGCCGACATCCTGGCCGTCGTCCAGAAAAAGAAATAACCGCCGAGGAGAGAAGATGCGCATCCACTTCTACGGCGCAGCCCGCACGGTTACCGGCTCCCAATATCTGTTGGAGGCCAATGGGGCACACCTGCTTCTCGAGTGCGGCCTCTTTCAGGGCCGCCGCGCCGAGACCTACGAACGCAACCGCAACTTCCGCTTCGACCCCGCCAGGCTCGATGCCGTCCTGCTTTCGCACGCCCACATTGACCACAGCGGCAACCTGCCCAACCTGGTCAAACGGGGCTTTGCCGGCCCTATCTACGCCACCCCCGCGACTGCCGACCTGGCCGACATCATGCTACGCGATTCAGGCCACATTCAGGAAGCCGACATCCAGTGGCTCAACAAACGCCGGCGGGAGCGCGGCGAGTATCCCCTCGAACCGCTCTATACCGAAGAGGACGCCGCCAGCGTCGCCCCGCTGTTCGAACGGCGGCCCTACAATCAGCCGTTCGAAGCCGCCGAAGGAATCACGGCCGAATTCATCGAGGCCGGGCACATCCTCGGCTCGGCGGCCATCCGGCTCACGGTCCGCGAGGGCAGCCAGACGAGGCGCCTGTGGTTTTCGGGCGACATCGGCCGCCGCGACCTGCCCCTCCTGCGCGACCCGGTCCTGCCCTCCGAGGCAGACTACCTCATGATGGAGTGCACCTACGGCGACAAACCCCACCGCGACCCGGTCAAGGCCCATATCGAGTTTCACCAGGCCGTCTTGCGCACCGTCCGGCGCGGCGGCAAGGTCATCGTCCCGGCCTTCGCCGTCGGCCGCACCCAGGAACTGGTCTACAGCCTGCACTTGATGGCCGTCGCCGGCACACTCTCGCACATCCCCGTCTATGTGGACAGCCCTCTCGCCCTCCACGCCACCCAGGTGTTCGAAAAACATCCCGAATGCTACGACGAACAGACGCTCCACTTCATCCGCATCGGTAAACACCCGGCCCTTTCTTTCTCCAACCTGAAATATATCCAGAGCGTCGAAGAATCCAAAGCCCTCAACGAGCGCAAAGAACCGATGGTCATCATCTCGGCCTCCGGCATGGCCGAAGCGGGGCGCATCTTGCATCACTTAAAGAACAACATCGAGGACCCGAAGAACACCATCCTCATCGTCGGCTGGCAGGCCCCCAACACCCTGGGCCGCCGCCTGGCCGAGCGCGAACCGTTCGTCCGCATCTATGGGGAGGAATACGCCGTGCGGGCCGAGGTCGTCACCATCGGCGGACTCTCGGCCCACGCCGGCCAGGACCTGTTGACCGAATACGCCGCGGCGTTGAACGGCGCAGCGAAAGGCGTCATCCTCGTCCACGGCGAGGCGCGCGCCGCCGACGCCCTGCGCGCCAAATTGAGCGAGGCCGGCATCCGCCGTGTCGTCTACCCCGACCTGTTCACCAGCCTCGAACTTTGATTCTGCCCCTTGCGCCCGCAGAAATTAAGATATAATACCCGCCGCAACCGGGAGAGGTGCCAGAGTGGTTGAATGGGACGGTCTCGAAAACCGTTGTGGGGCTTGTCCCCACCGTGGGTTCGAATCCCACCCTCTCCGCAGAAAAATGTGGCAGCCGCCTGACGGCGACTGTCACATTAACGTTTATGGTAAGATTGCCTTATGAAAATCACCCTTGCCCTGGCCCAAATCAACACCCAACTGGGAGACCCGCAGGCCAACCTCGAAAAGCACCTGGCCCTGGCCAAACAGGCCTGGACGAGAGGGGCCGATATCCTGCTCTTCCCCGAACTCTCCCTGACCGGCTACGTGCTGCAAGACCTGGTGCCGGCGGTCGCCCGCCGCCCCGCAGCAGACGACCCCCTCTTCAAAGCGCTGCTCAAGGCCAGCCAAGACCTCGACCTGGTGGTAGGCTTCGTCGAAGAAGATTCCCGTCACCGCTTCTACATCGCCAGCGCCTACCTGGCCGAAGGCCGCTTCGTTCACGTGCACCGCAAAGTGCACCTGCCCACCTACACCCTCTTCGACGAGAAACGCTACCTGGCCGCCGGCGACGGCTTCCGCGCCTTCGACACCCGCTTCGGACGGCTGGGAATGCTCATTTGCGAGGACTTCTGGCACATTTCCTCGCCCTATCTGCTCTGGCTGGACGGCGCCGATCTCCTGCTGATGTCCTCCGCCTCGCCCGGGCGCGGCATCACCGGCGAACAAATCGGCTCGGCCGAGACGGTCGAGACCGTGACCCGTACCTATGCCCAGTTGTTGACCGTCTTCGTAGCCCACACCAACCGGGTCGGCTTCGAGGACGGCTTAAAATTCTGGGGCGGCGCCACCGTCTATGACCCCGACGGCAGCCTCCTGGCCAAAGGCCCCTACGACGAGGAAGCCCTGACCCTGGCCGAACTGGACCTCGACCAGTTGCGCCGCACCCGCGCCCGTCTGCCTCTCCTGCGCGACGAGCGCCCCGAACTGGTCCGGCGTGAACTGGAAAGGATTTTGCGCCATGATTGACCTATCCATCAATCCTGCCCTGGTTCGCAAATTGCTGGTCGAATTCATCCGCTCGGAAGTGACCCGGGTCGGCTACGCCAGGGCGGTGATTAACCTGTCCGGCGGGTTGGACTCGGCCGTCTCCTGCCTGCTGGCCGTCGAAGCGCTCGGCCCAGAAAACGTGCTCGCCCTGCGCCTGCCCTACAAGACCTCCTCCGCCGATTCGCTCGAGCACGCCCAACTCATCATCGACCAGACCGGCTGCCAGTCGCTGACCCTGCCCATCACCGAGATGGCCGACCCCCTCATCGAGCGTTTCCCGGAGATGAATCCGGTGCGCAAAGGCAACATCATGGCCCGCCTGCGCATGATCGTCGCCTACGATCAGTCGGAGGCGTTTCGCGGCCTGGTCATCGGGACGGGCAACAAGACCGAGATTCTGCTCGGCTACACCACCCTGTACGGCGACTCGGCCTGCGCCTTGAACCCCCTCGGCGACCTGTACAAGACCCAGGTCCGGCAACTGGGGCGGGCCATCGGCGTCCCGGAAGTCATCCTTGCCAAGCCGCCATCCGCCGACCTGTGGGCTGGTCAGACCGACGAAGGCGAACTGGGTTTCACTTACGAGGCAGTGGACCAACTGCTCTACCTGCTGGTTGACCAGCGTTACCGCCCCGAGGAGTGCGTCGCGGCCGGTTTCGCCGAAGAGTTCGTCCGCAAGGTGATTGAACGCATCCGCCGCAACCATTTCAAACGCATTCCGCCTCCCATCGCCAAACTCTCCAGCCGGACGGTCGGCTACGACTTCCTTTACCTGCGCGATTGGGGAACCTGATTCCTGCATCCCGCCTCCGAACTCCGAACCCCGCTATGCACATTCCTCCTGCGCTGCGTCATCGCCGCTATCTCTACCTGTGGTCAGGGCAGGTCATTTCCATCGCCGGTTCACAAATGCAATGGGCCGCCCTGCACTGGCACATCCGCACGCTGACCGGAGAACCGAATCCGCTCGCCCTGGGCGGCATCGGCCTGGCGCGTATTCTGCCGGTCATCCTCTTTTCGTTCCTGGGCGGCCCCGCCGCCGACACCTACAACCGGCGGCGCATCCTGTTCCTGACCCAAACCGTCATGGCGCTGACCGCCCTGGCCCTGGCCGCCCTGACCTTCGAGGGCCGCATCACCATCTGGTTCATCTACCTGCTGACGGCTATCCAGGCCGCGGCGCAAGCCTTCGACGGGCCGGCGCGCCAGGCGCTGATTCCCAACATCGTCCCGGCCGGCGATTTGCCCAACGCCTTCAGCATGTCGTCCATCGCGATGAACACCGGCGCCATCCTCGGGCCGGTGCTGAGCGGCATCGTCATCGCCACGCTGGGACAGGGTTACACCTACCTGTTCAACGCCCTCTCTTTCCTGGCGGTCATCCTGGCGTTGATGGCGATGGGGGCCGTCGCCCAGGATACACAGAATGCGCCGGGCCTGCATCTCGAAGCGGCTGTCGCAGGCTTCCGGTTCATTTTCTCGAAACAAATCATCCTTTCGACCATGCTGATTGATTTCGTGGCGACCTTCTTCGCCTCGGCCAAAACCATGCTGCCCATCGTCGCCCGCGACCTGCTCGGGGTGGGAGAAATCGGCTACGGCTGGCTTTCGGCAGCCGAATCGATCGGCTCGGTGATTGCCGGCGGGATTCTCTCGCAAGTCGCCACCCTGCGCCGCCAGGGACGGCTGTTCCTCTCGGCCGTGACCGTCTTTGGGCTGGCCACCATCTTGTTCGGATGCGCCTATCGAATCGGCCCCGGCCTGATTCTGTTCAGCGCGCCGGGGTTGTCGGTCAGCCTGGCCTTCCTGATCGCCTTCCTCGGCCTGGCGCTGAGCGGGGCAGCCGACGCCGTCAGCACCATCATCCGCAACACCATCCGCCAGTTGAACACCCCCGATCACATGCGCGGACGGATGGTCTCGGTCAACCAGATTTTCTTCCAGGGCGGTCCGCAACTCGGCGAGGTGGAGGCGGGCCTTGTCGCCAGCCTGTTCGGGGTCCCGGCCGCCATCATCAGCGGCGGGATCGGGTGTTTGCTGGGAGTCGGCCTGATCGCCATGAAATGGCCCGAACTGCGCCGCTACAACGGCGACGAACACCTGAGCGCCTCTCTGGCGGCCACCTGACGCTTTCCTGACAAAACCCGTACAAAGCCACTCAAACGGTTGACTTCGCTCTCAAATCGCACTATACTGAAGGCAGGTAACGCCTATGCGAGTCGTGGTGCAATACCCTGGTCTTGTTTTCTGAAAGGCACGTGGTCGGCGCGCGTGCCTTTCGTTTTTTATATCCTTAACAGCAGGCTCTCGCTTTTTGCATCGAATATTCGCGAATTTCTCGAAGCAAATTCGTGTCATTCGATGCCGGTAATTCTTAATCCGGATAAAGTTCATTTTTCGCACAAGGAGAAGCCCATGGATTCTGGAATGATCGGCAAGATTCAGAAAGCCAAGCGCTACGCCCAAGAACGACACCGTTTCACCTTCGAATCGTTTACCGTCAGCATCGCCGGCGAAAACAACACGCACCGCGTCCGCTACGAAAACGGAAAATGGCTGTGCGATTGCGATTTCTTCCAATCTCGGAATGTCTGCACGCACACGATGGCGCTCGAAGAACTGCTCAAAGACATGATTCCCACCCCGCCGCAGGCCTGATCGGCATGCGCTGGGCAAAACGGCCTCCGGGTTCCAAATGAGACCCCGGAGGTCTCTTTTTCAGGTAAAATTCCACCTATGAAAGGTTCTCTTTCGCGTCGCGATTTCCTCAAACTGGGCGGGCTGGCGTTGGGCAGCCTGGCCTTCTCCCCTTTCCTGCCTGAAACCAGCGCCTTCGAAGACGTCGAATTGGTGCGGGTGGCAACCGATTCGGTCAGCGTCCACGTCCAGCCGAACGACGAGTACCGCATCGTGACCACCTGGCCGCGCGATTCGGTCGTTCACGTCTATGAGACGGTGGTGGCCGAGACGCCCGCCTACAACCCGGTCTGGTACCGCGTCTGGGGCGGCTACATGCACCGCGCCCGCCTTCAGAAAGTCAAGGTCATCTACAATCAGCCCTTGAGCGCCATTCCAGAGAGCGGCCTGCTCGGCGAAATCACCGTCCCCTACGCCCAGGCCTACCAATATGACGCCCTGAACGGCTGGCGCACCACCTATCGCTTGTACTACGAATCCGTCCATTGGATCACCGCCGTCGAAGAAGGCCCCGACCGCGGCCCCTGGTATCGCATCCTCGACGAGTTGGATGAGTCCATCTACTACGTCCCGGCCCCCCAGGTGCGCATCATTCCGCCTCACGAATTGGACCCCCTCTCGCCGGAGGTCCCCTTCGAGCAAAAGCGGGTCGAGGTCTCACTGGCGGCCCAACTCCTGACCTGCTACGAATACGACCAGCCGGTCTTTCAGGCCACCATCTCCTCCGGTCTGGCAGGCTTGAGCGGTCCCGACCGCGAACCGACCAATACCCCCACCGGCCGGTTCAACATCCGCGTCAAGATGCCCTCCAAACACATGGGCAACGCCGACCTGGCAGCCGACATTGACGACTACGTCATCCCTGGCGTGCCGTGGGTGGCCTTTTTCACCGAGCGCGGCCACGCCTTCCACGGCACTTACTGGCACGATAACTTTGGCGTTCCGATGAGTCACGGCTGCATCAACATGCGCACGCCGGAGGCCAAGTGGCTGTTCCGCTGGCTGCAACCGGCGGCCGCCTTCGAGGAGATTGACAAACGCACCCTCGATCGCCGCGGCTTCGGCACCCAGGTCATCATCTATTGAGCCATGCCCACCCTCCTCTGGCCGACCAAGTCGAAAGGCATTCCTCCCAGCGCGGCGCTGAACACCGAGGCGCTCATTTACCCCGGCGGACACGGATACCCTCAACCGCCAGTCAACCGCCTGATTCTGGGCGACAACCTGAACGTCATGGCTGCCCTGTTGCCCGAATACGAAGGCCGCATCCACCTCATCTACGCCGATCCGCCCTTTTTCACCAACAAACGTTACCCCGCCCGCATCGGGCGCGGCGAAGACTCGCGCCGCCCGCGCGAATGGCAACTGGCCGAAGGCTACGCCGATCACTGGAGCGACCTGGACGCCTACCTGGACTTCCTCTATCCGCGCCTCGAACTGATGACGCGCCTGCTCGCCCCCACCGGCAGCCTCTATCTGCACCTCGACTGGCACGCCGACGCCTATGCCCGCCTCCTGCTCGATGAACTCCTCGGCCGCGAAAACCTGCTCAACGAAATCATCTGGGTCTATCACGGCCCCTCGCCCGTCAGACGGGCGTTCAACCGCAAACACGATACCATCCTGGCATATACCAAAAGCAAAGACTACACCTTCAACGCCGACGCCGTCCGCGAGCCATACAACCCCAACACGCTCAAAACCTTCGAGGCCTCCCCCAAAGCGGGCTTCGGCAAAGTCCCCAACCTGGAGCGCGGCAAAGTGCCCGAGGACTGGTGGTATTTTCCGGTCGTGGCCCGCCTGCACTCCGAGCGCACCGGCTACCCGACCCAAAAACCCGAGGCGCTGATCGAACGCATCCTGCTGGCCTCCTCCCGCCCCGGCGACCTGGTGGCCGATTTCTTCTGCGGCTCAGGCACCCTCCCCGTCAGCGCCGTCCGCCATGGACGGCGATTCCTGGCCTGCGATATCGCCTGGCGCGCCGTCCACACCACCCGTCTGCGTCTGCTGGCTCAGGAAACGCCTTTTACCCTCGAGCGCGAGACATCCTGTCCCATCCCCTCGCTCGAAACAAAAATCCGGCTGGAAATTGCCGGCCGGAAAATCAGCCTCTCTCCAGGGGACATTGAACTGGATTACTGGGAGGTTGACCCCGCCTGGGATGGCAGCGTCTTCCGCAGCCGCGCCCAAGCCCGCCGCCCAGGCCGGCTGGCCGACATCCCCCTCAGCCTCGACCTGCCGGCCCCGCCCAGCCGGCCGTGTGTGCAAGCCGTCGCTGTCAGCGGCGAATGGATACGAATCACACCGGGGCAGACCTGAAACTCTGCCCCGGCTTTTCAGACGTCCAACCGGTATCCCACCCCTCGGACCGTTTTCAAGAATTTCGGCTTCTTCGGATCGGCCTCGATCGCCTCTCGCAGCCAGGAAATGTGAACGTCCAGGGTGCGCGTATCATCGGTGTAATCCGTCTCCCAAACGTACGAAAACAGTTCCTTGCGATCGATCACCTCGCCGCGGCGTTCCATCAACATCTTGAGCAGGCGAACCAGGCGCGGGGTCAGGCGCGCCCTCTTTCCCAAACTCACCACCACGCGGTTTTCCACATCCAACCGGATCGGGCCGGCGTGCAAACTGTCTCGCCCATCACAGGGGAGCAACTGGCGAATCCGATTGACCAGTTTCTGGACGGTAAAAGGGAGCGACAGGACCACATCCGCATCGCTCTTGGTTATCTCATCTGAGGCGGTCTGGATGAGGACGATTGGCAACTTCCCCGCTTTCTCGCGCAGCAAACGGCAAATGCGCTTCCCGCTGGTTCGCAGCGAGGCGGCGTTGACGATGACGGCGTCGAAAGAATGCTTCTTGCCCAGTAACTTTAAAGCCTCGCTCCCGCTCGGCGCGGATTCAGTTTCGAATCCCTTCTTGCGAAGAGCAGGTACAAAAACCGGACAATCTGCGTGCTTGCCCTCGATGACAAGCAATTTTGCGGATGGCGTCATGCTGCTTCGATTATACACCAATCTTAAATTTTCTTGTCCTTGTTCCGGGCCCCGGCCGCGACTCGCAGCCTGGGGGTGCTTGCCAATCCGGCAATTCGCATGTATACTGTCAGAAATTCGATTGTCAAAGGAGGAAGAAATGGAAGCCGTTCCTGTCACCCCTACCACACTCGAGGCCCCCAAGAAGAAGTCCAAGACTGGCGCCTTGATTGCCACCATCGCGACCGCCGTGTTGTGCGGCTGCCCCGGCCTGTTCGCCATCTGCTGGGGCGCCCTCTCGGCCATCGTCAGTTTCTTTCCCAACGCCGACATCAACATCGGTGGCAGCAGCGACCCGAACACAGCCTTCTTTGCGGGCGTCGGCGCGTTGTGCGGCGGCATCATCTTTGTCGCCATTCCCATCGTCATCGGTCTCCTGACGCTGCGGGAAAAGAAACCCAAGGCCGAAGAGGTCGTTCCTGCCGAGCCTCTGCCCCCGGCTGCATAATCTATATCCAGGTGAAAAACAATGCCTGGTTATGGCGTTTTCCATAACCAGGGCTTTGTCTTGGGCGCGCGTAGGCCCTCTCCGTCGCCAGCGACGTGAGAGGGCTTTTCCCTTTTCGAACAGTCAGCGCAAGCGGGCAATCCGGTCGTGGACGTCGGCCGCGAAGCGGGCGATGAACTGCTGGATGAATTCGCCCGGGTCCAGGCCGGGATCGCGAATCAGCGGCGTCAGGTCGAGGGCATAGACCATGCCGCTGGCGATATCGGTGCCGTGCGAGGCAAAATAGGTAGCATTAGCGCGCCGGCGGCCCATCGAGGCCAGGTCGTAGCGCTTGCCGCCGGCAATTTGCGAATCGAAGACGCCCAGCAGCGCCGCCTGTAGATTCTCGTGGGCCGAGACGTCGAACGCCACCTTATCGGAGTCCACCGTCCAATCCAGGTCGCGCCAGACCTCGCAGCCGTAGAGGCGCTGCGGACGTTCGGCCTCCGCCATGCGGCGGATGGCGGCAATCGTCCGCAGGGCAACGGCCACATGGGTGTCGTGCTTATCGGCCAGGTTGTGGGTATAGACGACATGCGGGCGGGAGGCGAACAGGATGGCAAACAAATCGTCCTCCGGCCCGCTTTGGGCGCTGTCTTTGACCGCCTGGCTGGGATGATCGAGCAGAATCTGGGCGGAATACTCGCCGATGACGGCGGCCTTCTTCTGTTCCTTGAAGCGCACCAGGCGCATTTCCTCGTCGCTGTAGCCGCGGTACAGGTCGTCGCGCGGCGAACCACGCCCGTCGGTGACGACCACGCCGGTGAACCACTTGTCCGTCCGCTGGAAGCATTCCAGGATGGGCGCGGCGGCCATGATTTCCAGGTCATCCTGGTGGGCGGCAACTGCCAGATGCGTGGTGCGCCCCAGGGCGTCCTCCGGGGGGACGCCATCGGGAACGAACAACTCGGCGGTAGGCAACGTGAACTTCATAGGCCCTCCTTATCACTTTGGGGAATCTCCGGCAGACTGGCCGCCGCAATTGACTGCCCCACCCGGCGGCTCTTTTCATCGGGCAACTGAATGTGAATGTGCGCCAGGTCGGGGAATTCGGCCTGCAAGACCTGCTGGGCGCCCTCCAGAATCAACTGCCCGCCGCGGCCGGAGGTGCAGCGGCCCAAAATCAGGACGTGCCGGATAGGATAGAACTCAGCATAATGAGCAATGGCATAGCCCATATAGATGCCCATCGTCTGCCAGATTTTCAGCGCTCCGTCGTGACCGGTTTCCAGTTTCTCCTGGACGAATTTGAGTTTCTCGGCATCGGTCACCTCGGCAGGAATCTGGATGCCGGCGCGCGGCGCCAGCCGAAAGACGCACTGCTGGGAAAAATACTGCGACCCCACGCCACGGTCGCCAGACCACTCATCGACGGGCGCCTGCGGCTGATAATCAACCGGCGCGAAGGCCAGTTCGCTCAGCCAGGTGACGATGTGTCCGTCCATGTCCACGTAACCGGCCGCCTCCGAGGAACCCAGGGCGATGCCCAGAATGCCGTTGTCCTCCAGCGACATCGAACCGGCCAGGGCGGTCACATCGCCGTCGTTGATGATTTCGAGCGGCACGCCCAGTTCGCGGCGGATGCGCAGGAACAGGTCGCGCACCTTGTGATAGTCTTCTTTGGGCACGCTGCGAAAGAGCGAGGCGACCATCGGACGGTTGTTGATGTAAATGCCCGCCGAGGAGCCGCCGATGGCGTCCAGGCGCGGCATTTTCGAGGCGGCGGTGCGCAGGGCGGTCATGATTTCGCGGTAGTGATACTCCGGGTCGGCGTGTTTGCGCGGCTCCCAAACGACCTCTTCGCTATAGACGGGCTGACCGTCAATGACCGCCGAAACCTTGCGGTCGGAGGCGCCCAGGTCGAAGCCGATGCGGCATCCGTCCAGGTGGCGGCCGAGGGGTTTGCCGCGTTCATTGGCCGGCGGGACCTCCTGCGGGGCGCAGTGTACGACCGTAAACGTTCGCTCATAGACCTGTTCGCCCATGAAGTGATAGTCGAAAGCGCGCTCCCCTTCGGGCGAATAGACGCGGGCCAGGAAGTCGGCGACCGCCTTCGGCCCGCCGACGTACAGCCGCCAGCCGCCGCGCGCCCAGAGCAGGAACTTGACCAGGCGTTCGACATACATTAGGTTCGATTCGGCCTGCGGGTGAGCCTCGGGGAGGAGGTACGTCTCGAAGCGGGTGAGTTCGCCGTCACTGCGCTCCAGGCCGAGGACGAGCGGGACGCCGCCGCCCGCCTCGGCGACCCGCTGCCGGAAGAGGCGATTGGCCAGCACAGCCGGGCGAAAGGATTCATCCAAAGGGGGAACGAAACGCGGGGCGACCAGGGGCAAGGAGGAAGTCATGGGCTGTCCTCTAAAAGCAAAATTGATGTAACCGGTTACAAAACCGGAACGGGTAAATCATAGTCGGGGCGCGGGGTTCTGTCAAGAGCAAGGCGAAAACCCGCTCAAAGAGTGAGGTAAAATAGTTCAATGTTCGAAATCATCTTCCTCGGCACCTCCGCCTCGGCCCCCTCGGCCCGGCGAGGCCTCTCGGCGCAAATCGTCAAACACGACGAATACCGCTTCCTGATTGATTGCGGCGAGGGCACCCAGCGCCAGATTCTCCAGGCGGGGATTGGCTTCAGGCATCTCAACCACATTCTGATTACGCACGGCCACCTCGATCACATCCTCGGCCTGGCGGGGCTGCTGTCCACCTTCATGCGCTGGGAAACCATCGAGGAACTGAACATCTACAGCGGCCGCTGGGCGCTGGACCGCATTCACGACTTGCTCTACGGGGTGGTGCTGCGCGGCGCCCGTCCGCCGATGACGCTCAACCTGCACGAAATCAAAGCGGGCGTCTTCTTCCAGGCCGAAGATTTCGAGGTTTCGGCTTTTCCGGTCTATCACCGCGGCTCGGAAAGTTTCGGTTTCAAGTTCGAGGAACGCGCCCGGCGGCCGTTCCTGCCCGAAAAGGCCGAAGCCCTGGGGGTGCCGGCCGGCCCGCTGCGCCGCGACCTGGTGGAGGGCCGAATCGTCCACTTGCCTGACGGGCGGCAGGTCCGGCCCGAGGAGGTGCTCGGTCCGCTGCGCCCCGGCCTGAAACTGATTCACGTCGGCGACGCCGGCCGGACGGAGGACCTGGTCGAGGCCTGCCGCGGCGCCGATTTGCTGGTCATCGAGGCGACCTATATCGAACAGGAAGCCGAGATGGCCCGCCAGTTCTCGCACCTGACGGCCCGCCAGGCCGCCGAACTGGCCGTCCAGGCGGGCGTCCGGCGGCTGATCCTGACCCACATCTCGCGCCGCTACCGCGAGAAAGACATCCTGAGCGAGGCCCAGGCGGTTTTCCCTGAAACGCAGGTGGCGCGCGATTTCGACGTCTATCAAATCAAATCAGAAGGCTGAGTTATGCCCCGCTTCGAACTCGATCTCGACCCTGTGGCCCACATTACCGCCGACGCTGTCGGCCAGCCTGGTCAGCGCGTGTTTTACCTGCAGGGGTGGCGCGCCGTTGACCCCCAGCCGGTGACCATCATTCTGGAAAAGATTCAGTTGCAGTCGCTGGCGGTGGGCGTGGAGCAGTTGTTGGCCGAAGTGACCCGTCAGCACCCGGAACTGACCGAGGCCCCCGCCGATTACGACGCAGAGAAAATGCGCATCCACCCGCCGGTCGATCCGCTCTTCCGGGCCGGCGAACTGGGCCTGGGCTACGACGCCGCCCGCGACCTGGTGGTCATCCTGGCGCGCGAGATTCTGGTCGAGGGCGATGACCCCGAACAGGCAGCGGTGGTGCGCTTCTGGTGCACCCGCCCGCAAGTGCGGCGGATGGCCCATTGGGCCGCCGAGGTCATCAGCCGCGGCCGTCCCATCTGCCCGCAGTGCGGCGAGCCAATCGAGCCGGAGGGCCATTTCTGTCCCAAGAAGAACGGGCATAAGAGAAAATAAAGTCATCCGTCTTTGTCGTCAGGGCGCGGTGGAAAACTCTCTGGCAGCCATCTTGCAACAGGGGGAGATAGAACTCAAGGGCCAATTCTTGCCTGGCTCGAACTACACCTTTCTCGTCACGGTCAGATACGCGGGCAAAGAAATCCCGGCCGTGTACAAACCGGTGCGCGGCGAGCAGCCCTTGTGGGATTTTCCCGCCCATTCGCTGGCCGGCCGCGAGGCGGCGGCTTATCTGGTCAGTGAGGCGCTCGGCTTCGGTTTCGTCCCGCCGACCGTCCTGCGCGACGGTCCCTTCGGCCGCGGTTCGCTGCAACAATTCATTGACTACAATCCCCGTTATCATTACTTCACTTTCAGGCTGGCCGACCGTCAGCGCCTGCGGCCGGTGGCCCTTTTCGACCTGCTGGTCAACAACGCCGACCGCAAAGGCAGCCAC
Organism: Anaerolineales bacterium; assembly: GCA_041287425.1. GTDB lineage: Bacteria > Chloroflexota > Anaerolineae > Anaerolineales > Villigracilaceae > JAFGSI01. Next base: position 64,537 of record JBEULG010000028.1, read on the forward strand.
CTGCTGATTCAGAAGCGCACGCGCCGTCTCTTTGCCATTGATCACGGCCTGTGCTTTCACGCCGAGGACAAACTGCGCACCGTCATCTGGGATTTTGCCGGCGAACCCTTCCCCGCCGACCTGCTGACCGCGTTGCGAGAATTCCGCCGCGACTTCGATGGGCGGCACGCCGCCGCCCTGGCCGCCTACCTCCTGCCGGACGAAATCGCCGCCCTCGCCGCCCGTCTGGAGGCGCTCATCGCCCGGCCGGTTTTTCCCTTCCCGCCCCAAGACCGGCGCGCCTTTCCCTATCCGCCGCTGTGAGCGTTTACCGGCCGGAACAGGCCGCGCCGCGGTTTTATAGTACAATTCTCCCTCCATGAACCAGACTGCTATTCATCACGTCGTCTTCCTGCGCCATGCCGAGTCGGTCGGCAACGCCGAGAACCGTTTCCAGGGGCATGCCGACTTCCCGCTGACCGAGCGCGGCCTGGCCCAGGCCCGCGCCCTGGCCGAACGCTGGCGGGCAGAGAGAGTCACCTTCGACCGCGCCATCGCCAGCCCGCTCCGGCGCGCCCGTCAGACGGCCGAAATCGTCTGCGCCGCCCTCGGCCTCCCGCTCACATTCGACCCCGGCTGGATGGAAATCAACAACGGCCGAATGGCCGGTCTGACCGCCGAGGAGGAAGAGCGCCTCTTTCCGCGCCCGGCCTTCGTGACCCCCTACACGCATTACGGGGAAACGGGCGAGAGTCGCTGGGAACTGTACCTGCGGGCGGGTGCCAACATCCAGCGGCTGGTCGATTCTCCGCCGGGGCGCATCCTGGTGGTGGCGCACGGCGGCATCCTCAACATGGCCATGTATGCCATGCTCAACATCCCTCTCCAGGCCAATTCCAGCGGGCCGCGTTTCCTGTTCCGCAACCTGGCCTTCGCCACCCTCGAATACCATGCCGAGCGCCACAACTGGTACCTGCTCGGCTTCGACGGCGGCGCGCCGGACGAGGAGGCAGAATGACCCCCCTGCGCGTGCTGACCTTCGGCGCCGGCGCCATCGGCACCTACATCGGGGGCTCGCTGGCCCTGGCTGGCCATCGGGTCGTCTTCGTCGAACAGCCCCAGGCGGTGGAGGAACTGCGCCGGCGCGGTCTGCGGCTCGACCTGAGCGCCGCCCGCCGGGCTGCGGCTGGCCAGCCGCCGGCGGTCTACTCGCCCTCCTCGGCAGCCTTCTTTCCGACCCTGGCCGAAGCCCTGGAACACGGCCCCTTCGACATCGCCATCTACGCCCTCAAGTCTTTCGACACCGCCGCTTTCCTCGCCTCGCTCGGCGGCCTGGGCGCGGCTCTCCCGCCCCTCCTGTGTCTCTCGAACGGCGTGGACAACGAAGCGGACCTGGCAGCCGTCCTCGGCCCGGAGCGGGTCATCGCCGGGACGGTCACCTCGTCGGTGGGTCGCCGCGCCGTGGGCGACATTGTCCTCGAGCGGCTGCGCGGCGTGGGGGTGGCGCGCCCCGCCCCTGGCTGCGAAATCCAGGCCGAGAGTCTGGTCGCCGCCCTCCACAAAGCCGGTCTGAACGCCCGGCTGTTCCCCTCCGCCGCCGAGATGAAGTGGTCGAAGATGCTCACCAACCTGCCGGCCAACGCCACCGCCGCCATCTTGAGCCTGACGCCCGCCGAGGTCTTCGCTCATCCGGGCCTGTTCCGCCTGGAAATGGCGATGCTGGGCGAGGCCCTGGCCGTGATGCGGGCGCTGGGCATGCGGGTCATTGACCTGCCCGGCGTGCCGGTGCGGGCGCTGGCGCTGGGGACGCGCCTGCCGGAGGCCATCGCCCGGCCGCTGATGCGCAAAGCCGTCGGCGGCGGGCGCGGCGGCAAGATGCCCTCTTTCCACATCGACCTGCACTCCGGGCGCGGCCGCTCGGAGGTCGAGTGGTTGAACGGAGCGGTCGTCCGCTACGGCGAGCAGGCCGGCGTCCAGACGCCGGTTAACCGGCTGCTCACCGAGACCCTCCTGGCCCTGACCCGCGGCGAACAGCCGCTCGAAACCTATGCCCGCCAGCCGCAAAAACTCCTGGCTCTGGCGGGCTGACCTCGTTGGTTCGGATGCCCTATGAATGCCAAGATTCAACTCGTCTCGCCGAGCGATACGGTCGAGGTGCATTTGCCCGACGGCCGCACCCTGGCCGGCCCGCGCGGCGCCAGCGCAGCCGACTTCCTGCGCCCCATCGAGGCCGAATTGCCCGGCCCGCTGATGGGCGCGGTGGTCAACAACGTGCTGCACGAATTGACCTACCCCATCACCATGGAGTCGAACATCGCCCCGGTCACCATGGCCGACGCCGACGGGGCGCGCATCTACCGCCGCTCGCTGACCTTCCTGCTCGAAACAGCCTTCGCCGCCCTCTTCCCCGGCGGCGGCGTGCTGATCATCGACCACTCCATCACCAGCGGCGGCTACTATTGCCATCTCAACGGCCGTCCGCCCCTCGACCGGCACGAATTGCACCGCCTGGAAGCCGAAATGCAACGCCTGGTCGAGGCCGACCTGCCCTTCGAACGGCGCGAAATGCCGCTCGAAGAGGCCATCTCTTACTTCGAGCGCGAGAACTACCCCGACAAAGTACGTCTCTTGCGCCACCGCCGCAAACCCTACGTCACCCTCTACAATCTGAACGGCCATGTGGACTACCACCACGGCTACATGGTGCCTTCCACCGGTTACCTCAAGTGGTTTTCCCTGCTGCCGGCCGAGAGCGGGTTTACGCTGCGCTTCCCGCGCCGCCGCAGCCCGACCAGCCTCTCGCCGCTCCAGGATTACCCCAAACTGCTGGCCGCCTTCCGCCTCTACGGCGACTGGCTCGAACGCCTCGGCATTGACAACGTCGGGGCGCTGAACGACGCCATCCAGGCCGGCCGCAGCCGCGAGGTCATCCTCGTCTCCGAGGCGCTCCACGAACAGCACATCGCCGACATCGCCCGTCAGATCGCCGGCCGCCGCCAGGACGCCCGCATCGTACTCATCTCCGGGCCGTCTTCCTCGGGCAAGACCACCTTTTCCCGCCGCCTGGCCGTCCAGTTGCTGGCGCTCGGCCTCTCGCCCTTTGCCCTCGAACTGGACAACTTTTTCGTCGACCGCGAGCAGACTCCCCTCGACGAGCAAGGTCAGTATGATTTCGAGGCCCTCGAGGCAATCGACCTGGACCTGCTGGCCGCCACGCTGCAGCGCTTGCTGGCGGGGGAGGCGGTGGCGATCCCGCACTACAACTTCAAGAGCGGCAAACGCGAGCCGGGCGAGACCGTCCAGTTGAGCCGCGACCATCTCATCATCCTGGAAGGAATCCACGGCTTGAACCCGCGCCTGCTGCCCGATTCGTTGGCCGGGCGCGCCTTCCGCATCTACGGTGCGGCGCTGACGCAACTGAACCTCGACCGTCACAACCGCGTCTCGACCACCGACACGCGTCTCATCCGCCGCATCGTGCGCGACGCCCGCGAACGCGGCTACACCGCCCAGGAAACCATCCGCCGCTGGGAATCGGTCCAACGCGGCGAGGAACGGCACATCTTCCCCTACCAGGAGAACGCCGATGTGATGTTCAATTCGGCCCTGGTGTACGAACTGGCCGCCCTGCAGCCGCTGGCCGAACCGCTCTTGCGCCAGGTCTCGTATGGGACGCCCGAACACATCGAGGCCAAGCGCCTGCTGGCCTTCCTGGAGTGGTTCCTGCCGGTCGAGACCAGCCTGATTCCCGACAATTCCATCCTGCGCGAATTCGTCGGCGGCTCGATTCTGAAAGATTTCAAAATCTGGAAAGTATGAGTTTCATCGAGGTTCTGCTCATCGCCCTCAGCATGGCCATGGACGCCTTCGCCGTTTGCCTCGGCGCCGGGACGACCGGCCAGGCCAACGGTCCCCGGCCGACCTTTCGGCTGGCGTTCCATTTCGGCCTTTTTCAATTCCTGATGCCGCTGATCGGCTGGTTCGCCGGAATCACCATCGAGCGTTACATTGCCTCTTATGACCACTGGATTGCCTTTGGTCTGCTGGCCTTCGTGGGAGGGCGCATGATTCGCTCCGGCCTGGACCCCAACGGCGAACACGACCATCTCGATCCGTCGCGCGGCTGGACGCTGGTCATGCTCTCGATCGCCGTCAGCATCGACGCCCTGGCCATCGGCCTCAGCCTGGGGCTGATCGGCGTGGCCATCTGGTATCCGGCCATCGTCATCGGCCTGGTGACCGGCCTGATGTCCTGGCTCGGTTTGCGGCTGGGAGGCGGCTTGGGCAAGAAGTTCGGCAAGCGCATGGAAATCGTGGGCGGCCTGGTGCTGATCGGCATCGGCATCCGCATCGTGATCGCCCATTTATTGACCTGAACCTGCAGCGAGGAGAGTGTCTTATGGAAACCCTGGAAGCCATCCGCAAGCGGCGCAGCATCCGCAAATACAAACCCGACCCGATTCCGCGCCAGCACCTGGAGACCATCGTCGACGCCGGGCGGCTGGCGGCCACCGGCAGCAACCGTCAGCCGTGGGATTTCATCGTCGTCCAGGAACGGGCGACCATCGCCCGATTCAAATCGGCCGGCGGGTGGATCGAATCGGCGCCGGCCGTCATCGCGGTGGTGCTCGACCCGTCCTCGCGCTGGTGGGTGGAGGACGGCGCGGCCGCCATCGAGAACATGCTGCTGGCCTGCACCGCCCTGGGCTATGGTTCCTGCTGGGTGGAAGGCGATGCCCTGCCGCGCGAAGAGGAGTTCAAGCGCCTGCTGGGAGTGCCGCCCGAAAAGCGCCTGATGGCGCTGGTGCCGGTCGGCGTGCCAGACGAAAGCCCGACGCGGGAAAAGAAACCTCTCGAGCAGGTGATTCACTGGGAGAAGTATTGATTAGGTGACAAAAACACAAGGCTCATCTATCCAAAGAGTGAGCGTGGTTGCGAGGGCCGGTGCTCTCCCGGCCCGAAGCAATCCCCCTCGTGGTTTTCTACGTGCAAAAGACAGGAGACTGCTTCGTCGGGCAAAAGGCGCCCTCCTCGCAGCGACACGGTTTACTTATGTAGGTGTATTCCCTATCGGTCGGAGAGTTGGCAGTCGAGAATTCTCTTCTCTGCCAATTGTACATATTTTTCGTCCACTTCGTAGCCGACGTAATGGCGCCCGGAGCGGAGGGCGGCGAGAGCCGTCTGCCCGCTGCCCATGAAGGGGTCGAGGACGACCTCGCCAGCAAAAGTATAGAGTTGAATCAACCGCCGCGGCAACTCGACCGGGAACGGCGCCGGGTGCCCGACCTTGCGCGCCGGTTCGGCGGGAAACGTCCAGACGGACTTGTTGTACTCGAGGAATTCCTGACGGCTAATCGTGCTGGCGCGGCGCTGCGGATTGGCGCGCTTGAAAGTCTGCTTGCTGAAGACCAGGATGTACTCGTGCACGTCGCGCAGGGTGGGATTGGAGGCCGATTGCCACGACCCCCAGGCGGTGGACGGGGAGGCGCTGGCGGCCTTGTTCCAGATGATTTCGCCGCGCATCAAAAAGCCCAGGCGGACGGCCTGTTCGGCGACGTAGGCATGCAGGGGGATATACGGCTTGCGCCCCAGGTTGGCGAGGTTGATGGCCATCCGTCCCCCCGGCACAAGGACGCGCCAGGTCTCCTTCCAGACGCGCTCCAGGAAGGCCAGGTACTCGCCCAGCGAGAGGTCGGCGTCGTAGTCCTTGCCGACGTTGTAGGGCGGCGAGGTGACCATGAGATGGACGCTGCAATCGGGCAGTTCGGTCATCGTCTCGGCGGAGCGGCAGAAGATGCGGTCGAGGCAACCGGAGGGGAGGGGGTTCTCGCAGTAGGGGGCGTCCTGCTCCTGCGGCTGGTCGGCGTAGAGGCGGCTGTTGTAGAACGGCGTCGCGTCGTGTCCGACCCGGCCGGGGGAGCCGAAGGAGGAGGTGGAGGTGGTTTTTCGCTTGGGCATGCTAGTTCATATTTTCATAACACGAAGGACGCCACGAACCCACGAAGGAACACCAAGATACTTCGTGACCTTTGTGCTAACCTTCGTGCCCTTTGTGTTTAAACCACCTCCCCCAGCGCGCCCAGCACGGACATGAGAGTCGGATAATCATCGCGCAAGAGGGTAATCAGTTCCTGGATTGCGGCCTCGACCCATTTTTCGTCCTTCGTCTGCTGCTTCACCTGCAGGAGATGCGCCGCCAGCACCTCGCCGATGGGCGTCTCCTCCGCCCGCAGCAGGTGACGGAAGTAGCCGAAGCGCCCGGCGGTGACGAAGCGGGTCAGTTCGGCCGCCGTGCAGAGGTAGATGACATCCAGGCTGAGCGGCGGACGCGGCGGCAGCAGATGATAGATTTTGCCGTCCTGTTCGTAGCCGACCGTCAGCACGCTCATCTCGACCGGCACGATGCGCCGCTCGCGGTTGTCGTGCATGACCTCCGGCGTGATGTTGTCGGCGGTGACCAGTTGGCGCACCAGGCCGTCATCCTCGATGTGGATGTCGGTGATGAGGCCATAGACGGCGTATCCGCCCTCCAGCGGGGCGCGGACGAGCGCGCCCAGGGCGGGGGCTTCCAGTTGCGCCACCGAGCAGCCGGCCACGAAGCCGGTCGTGCCGGAGCGCAGAAGATGTCCGATGCGGAGGGTGTCTGTCATTTTGTTCGCGTCCTTCCCGGCAAATCCTTCGCCGATTGCTTGCCCGATTTCTCGCCCACCTCGCCGCCGGCGCGGCGCAGTTCGAGGGCGAGCATCGCCTCGACTTGCTGTTTCTCCTCGAATCCGACCACCGCCACCTCGTGGGCGCGGTGCAGAATGTACGGGTACGGCCGCGCCCCCATGATGCGGCACTGCTCGACGAGGGCGGCGTGCAGGGCGTTCAAACTGGCCTCGTCCTCGGCCACCCACTTGGGGAATTCGACCCGCGCCAGGGCGGGATGCTTCTCGTCGCCGGCGTTCAGGTAGAAGAAGTGCAGCGCCAGGTCGCCGGTGTAGTGGAGGCGCGAACTGGACTGGAGACCGAAGACGGCAGAGCGCTGACCGCCCCGCAGCAGGCGGCCGAAGAGCCACAAGTCGGTGACGCCGCGCAGGGGATGGCGCTGGCGCACGTCTTTCAATTCGTCTTCCGGCAGGGCGGCAATTTCCAGCAAGCGGATGACCAGGTCGGCGGCGGGCTTGTCCACGTAACCGGCGGGCAGAATGCCCCGTTCCTGCATCTGGGAGAGAATCGACTTGTGCATTTCGAGATGGCGGCGGTACTCTTCCTGGCCGCCGTCTTTGGCCCCCCACAGTTCCACCGGCCCATCGGTCAACGCCAGGCACGGACCTTCGCCCTGCCGCGCCCATTCGAGCAGTTTGCGCCGTTCGGCCAGGTCGCGGCGCAGGGCGAGGGCCTCCTCGGTCAGCACGCCGCTCTCGGTGTACATCTCCTCGTCGAACAGGAGATTGCTCTCGGTGACGACCTCGGGGGCCGCGCCGGAGCCGGGGCGGAGGGCGATGACCGCCACATTGACCAGGCTGTAGAGGACGGCCGCGTGCCGGTCGGGGGCGATCTGCGAGCCGTCGGCGGCGAGGAGGGTCGGGGTAACGGGAGCAGGCGCGGGGTCGAAGGCCGAAGCGAGCGGCGCCCCGAGGGGGAGGGCGCAGCGCAGGGTGGGGTCATGGCCTCGGGCGCGTTCGACTTTTTCGGCCAGGAGCGCCGCTTTGTCCTGCCAGGCCTGGAAGAGGTCCCAGGCGCGCTGGCGCTGACGCTCCAGGTTTTGGCGGCGCGCCTGCGCTCCCTGGCCGATGAGGCGGATTTTTTCATAGACTTGCTGGAAGTTGAGGGCCATGACCGTTCCTTAGAACATTTGTATCGGATTGTACAGGGATTTGGGGTAAAATACAAGGCGTGAGGGGAACTTTTTCATGCCTGACGGCGTCTGTTTCCCATTCGTTCATATCCGACATTCATATCCAAAAGGAGGTTTGTATGCGTTCTAAATTGTTCTGGCTTGCGCCGGTTTTAGCCCTGGCCCTGATTCTGACGGCCTGCAGTTCCCGGCCGTCTTCCGAGCAGGCGGCGCCGCGCACTCTCAACGTGACCGGCGTCGGCACCGTCTATCTGAGCCCCGACATCGCCTATCTTTATATGGGCGTGCATACAGAGGACGCCGACATTTCTGCGGCGGTGGATGAAAACAACCGCCAGACCCAGGCAGTGGTGAATGCCCTCACCGCGATGGGCATTGCAGCCAGCGACATCCAGACCAGCAATTTCTCGGTCTGGGGGTCGCAGCAGTACGATCCGGTGACGGGGACGCAGGCCGGTATCATCTATATGGTAGACAACACCGTCTATGTGACCGTCCGCGACCTGGACAAACTGCCCGATGTGCTGGATGCCGCCATCTCGGCCGGGGCGAACAACATCAACAGTCTGCAGTTCGACGTGGCCGATAAATCTGCCGCCCTGCAGGAAGCCCGTCAACTGGCGATGGAAAACGCCAACCGGCTGGCGGCCGAACTGGCCGACAACGCCGGACTGGAACTGGGCGAGATTCAGACGCTCTCCTACAGCGACTCGCTGCCGGTTTCGTATGGCTATGGATACGGCATGGGCGGAGGCGGAGGCGAGGGGGGCGCAGCGACGCCCATCAGTCCCGGCCAATTGCCGTTGACCGTCTATTTGACCATCACCTACGAGATTCGCTGAGGCCGTTTGCAGAACCGCCCTCCCCGCCAATGTGCAGGGAGGGCGGAACTTTTCCGAAGAGGACAACGTCAGAGCAATGTCATTCCCTTTTGTTCTGAAGGAGAAAACCATGCGCACCCGTTTTCTGTCTCTGGCTGTGCTTTCGATTTTGAGCCTGCTGCTGGCCGCTTGCGGTCAGACCACCATCTACGCCCAGCCCGCGCCGCAGGAACGCACTCTCACCGTCAGCGGCAGCGGGATGGTCACCCTGACCCCCGATATCGCTTACGTCTCGATTGGCGTTCACACCCAGGACGAAAGCGCCAATGCGGCCATCGGTGCCAACAACGCCCGCGCCGAGGCGGTCATCCGCGCCCTGCGCGGCTTCGGGATTGAAGAGCGCGACATCCAGACCACCAATTTCAGCATCTATCCCCAGCCCATCTACGATGAGAATTACAATCAGATTGGCGTGACTTACGTGGTGGACAACACCGTCTATGTGACCGTACGCGACCTGGAGGTGTTGGGCGAATTGCTCGATTCGGCGGTGCGGGCCGGGGCGACGACGATTGGCAGCATTGCCTTCGACGTCTCCGACCGCACCGAGGCCCTCTCCCAGGCCCGGCTGGCGGCGGTCGAAAACGCCCGCCGTCAGGCCGAGGAACTGGCCTCGGCGACGGGCGTCGCCCTGGGCGAGGTGATCACCATCTCATACTACGACAGCACTCCCCTCCCCTACACCGACGCGGCCCGCATCAACGCCCCGATGGCCGAGATGGCGGCCAGCGTGCCGGTCCAGGCCGGGACATTGCAGATCACCACCACGGTCACGATTGTGTACTCGCTGCATTGACCGGCAAGAGGGTCGCCGCGCCGGTTTTCGATGAAAAACGGAAGCCTTCCGGCAAGTCGGAAGGCTTCCACCCATTTGAGGCCAGATTTTCTTCCCCATCAGAACCAATCTCGTTTGATAAAGACGAAGACGGCGACAGCCACCAGCAGCATCGAGATTCCCAACACAATGAAAAAGGCGTGGGGATGCTCTTGCACAGGCAAAGACACATTCATGCCGTAAAAGGAAGCGACAATAGTGGGGACGTTGATGATGATGGTCAAGGCTGCCAGGGCCTTCATGACGGTGTTGAGGTTGTTCGAAATAATCGAGGCGAAGGCGTCCATCAGACCGTTGAGGATGCTGGTTTGGATGTTGGTCATCTCGATGGCTTGTTGATTCTCGGTGATGACATCCTCCAGGAGTTCCTGGTCTTCCTCGAATTGATTGAACATGCGGACGCGTTGCAGGCGTTCCATGAGCACTTGATTGGAACGCAGGCCGGTGGTGAAATAGACCAGGCTCTTCTGTACTTTGAGCAATTCCAACACCTCGCGGTTGCGCGTCGAGAGTTGCAACTGGTCTTCGAGCGCCTCGGTGATGCGGTTGATTTCCCGCAAGTAACTCAGATAGCGGAGCGCCGTCTCGAGGAAAACATACAAGGCGAAGCGGTAACGCTTGGCCGTCTTCAAGCCGCGATATTTGCCGTTGCACAAGGCGCGGACGATGTCGTTTTCGTAGCGGCAGATGGTCACCACGAAACGGTCGGTCAGGATAATTCCTAAGGGGATGGTGATGTGGGGGATGTCGGTGCCGGAACCCTGAAAATAGGGGATGCGCAGGAGGATGAAAACATAGTTTTCATCCCGTTCCATGTGCGCCATCTCGTCTTGGTCGAGAGAGTAGTTGATCAGGTCTGTTTCGATCCCCCAAGCCTGCAACTGGGCAATTTCATCGGGGGTGGGCTCGACAGCGTTGATCCAGCATCCATTGATAACATCGTCGAAGCGCTGCAGGCCTTGTTCTGTGTTTTTGTAAATTGCCAGCATGCCAACCTCCCCGGCGCCAGACCATCACCGGAGAGGCTGATTCCCCTCCCCGGCAGTCGTGCGCCTGTTGTGTGATGCAAAGCTGCGTTTTGCAGACTCGGAAGAATCGCTATCCTCGTGATTCATTCTGCCTTTCCTTGCTGTCGTCCAACCAACGCCCCAATTTTACGCCTTCTTGGCTTCTCTCACAATACCTGGCGCTGACAAAAAAGCCAGGACTTACACAAAATAAACCGCCAAGGCGCTGAGAACGCCAAGAAGGCTTGGCGACTCGGCGGTGAGAAAAACATCGTTCTGCGTAAGTCCTAAAAGCAACAAAAAACGGCTCCCGACCTGAAGCCGGGAGCCGCTCGAGGAGGTCACTTTGCGCCGCTCTGCTCCACCTTGCGGATGACCATCACCACTTTGCCTTTGATTTCCAAAGGTTCCTCCTTGCTGATGATGATGGGCTGCATAGTCGGATTGGCCGGCTGGAGGCGGTAATGGTCGCCTTCTTTGAAGAAGTATTTCAGCGTCGTCTCGTCGCGGTGAGGCAGCCAAATGGCGACCATCTCACCATTGTTGGCGTTGGCTGCCCGCTTCATGATGACGATGTCGCCGTCGTTGATCATGGCGTCAATCATCGAATCGCCTTGAACTCTCAGGGCGTATAAATCGTCCTCTTTTTCGCGGCTTGGGATGACGCTGCGGGCGATGTCCACGGCGTCGAGGTCCTCTCCTACATAGGTGGGGCCGGCATCGGGGACCAGGATGGGCAAGCCGGCGGCAATGGGGCCTAAAATGGGAATCCGCACCAGTTCCTGGGCGGGGAGCGGACCGGGCAGCCGCAGGGCGCGCGAGTAACGGGCATCCCGTTCAATTAGCCCCAGGTCGGCCAGTTGCTTGAGGTAGTAAGTGACCACCGAGGTGGACGAGATGCCGGTCGCCTGACCAATTTCGCGGATGGATGGCGGGTAGCCCTGTTCGCGCAGCCGTTTGTTGATGTAATCGAGGATTTTCTGGTGTCGTTCGGTCAGACCTTTGCGAGTGCGGACCATGACACACTTCCTTTCTGAGCAGATTCGCTCATTTGTGCTATATCATAACACGAACATACGTTCTGTGTCAAGTAGGAATCTCGATTTTTCAGATGCGGATTGGGACGATGAGAAAGGCCCCCAAATCAGAATTCGCCCGCACCAGGCAGACGGAATTTTTCGATGAGCAGGATGCCGGCGCCGGTCACGAGCATGAGGAGGGTGGCCATGGCCATCGCCTGGCCATAGTTCATCCCGCCGGGCTGCGAGAGGAAGCGGTAGATGGCCGTCGGCAAGGTGGGGTATTCAGGACGCGCCAGCAAGGCCGCCGCCCCAAATTCACCCAACGAGACGGTGAAGGCGAAGACTGCCGCCGCCAGGGTCGCCCGGCGCACGATCGGCCAGTCCACCGTCTGCCAGACGCGGAAGGGGGCGGCGCCCAGCGAGGCGGCTGCCTGGCGTAGCCGCGGCGGGATGGCAGCCAGCGCCGGCTGCAAGGTGCGGATGACGAAGGGCAGGGCAATCAGGGTGTGCGCCAGCGGGACAAACACGGGGGAGGCCAGCCAGCGGCCAAAGGAGACGATGAAGCCCAGGCCGAGGGTCACGGCCGAAGCGCCGAGCGGCAGCATGAGCAGCGGGTCGAGCAAGCGTTCCAGGCGTCCCGGCCGCGCCAGGGCCGAGGCGACCGGGAAGCCGAGGGCGAGGGCGAGAATCACCGTCAGGCCGGCATAGGCCAGGGAGTTGAACAACGCCCGAAAGGGCGGGACGTAGAACAGTGAGCCGCTGCGGTTGACGAACAGTTCGGCGTAGTAAGCGCCGGTCAGACCATAGCGCACGCCGCCGCGGTCGCCGAGGTCGGCTTCCAGGCGGGTGAGCGAGCGGAGCGGCAGCGAGAGGAGCGGCAGGACGAAGAGGAGTACCAGCAGCGCTGAGAGGCCGATGACGAAGAGCCGCTGGCGAGCGGTGCGCGGCCGGCGCAGGTTGACGGCTGCCGGGCGGGGGCCGAGCGGGGCGGTCAGGCGCGTCGCCAGGCGGCTGTAGAGCGCCGAAAAGGCCAGGGTGCACAGCAGTTGAATCAGGGCCAGCCAGGCAGCCAGCGGCAAATTGAAGAATTGGATGGTCTGCAAGTAGATTTCCACCTCGAGGGTGGCAAAGCGCGCCCCTCCCAGAAGCAGGATGACGCCGAAACTGGTGAAGTCGAACAGGAAGACCAGCAGAGCGGCCGCCAGCAGCGGCGGGCGCAGCAAAGGCAGGGTCACCGCCGTGAAGAGCCGGCGCGGGGTGGCCCCCAGAGTGCGGGCGGCCTGCTCCAGGCGCGGGTCGAGGTGAGTCAGGGCGTTGCCGACCAGGCGGACGACGATGGTGGTGTTGTAGAAGACGTGCGCCAGCAGGATGGCGGCCAGGCTGCCGACGAAGCGGATGGGCGGTGCATCCAGCCCGAGAGTGTTCATTAGCAAGAGGTTGAGCCAGCCGCGCCCTCCCAGCCAGGCGTTGAACCCGGCAGCGACGACCACGGTCGGCAGCATGAAGGGGATGGCAGTCAGGGCGCGCAGCCAGGCGCGGGCGCGGAAATCGTAGCGCGCAAAGAGCCAGGCGGCGGGCAGGCCCACCAGGAGCGTCAGCAGGGCCGAGAGGGCAGCCTGAAAGAAGGTGAAAGCGAAGACCGAGGCCGCCCGTCCGAGGCTGGCCGGGCTCAGGGCGGCAGGGTCCAGGCTGAGGGTCAGGATGCGGGCCAGGGGGTAGAAAAAGAAGACCGCCAGGAACAGCAAAGCCGGAAGCCAGAGAGCGAGGCGGCGCCCGGGGAGGGCGGCGATTCGGCGGAGCAGAGCGGGCCGCTCCGGCCGAATCGCCGAATCGAGAAGTTGAGGCTGGCGGCTCAACGCAGCACCACCTCGGCCCAGGCGGCGATCCAGCGTTCGCGGTTGGCGGCGATCAGCGCCGGGTCGAGACTGGCGGGCTGTTCGGCGGTCTGCGCCCAGCGGACGAATTCAGGCGGGAGCGCCGCCCGCTGGTTGACCGGATAGACGAACATTTGCAGGGGCATATCTTCCTGGAAGCGGGTGTCGAGCATGAAATCAACGAAGGCTTCGGCCAGCGGCCGATTGGCCGCCCCGCGCAGGATGCCGACGAATTCGATTTGCCGGAAGCAGGTGCCGGGGGCGGTGATGGCGGCGGTGGGGGCCGTCTCGACCGGCGGGTCAGCGTAGATGACTTCTGCCGCCGGGCTGGAGGCGTAGGAGACGACCAGCGGCTGCGGCCCGCGGCCGGACGAACCGCTGAAGTTGGTGTAGTAGGCCGTGCCCCAATCGTCCACCACAACCAGGCCGTTGGCGCGCAGGCCGGCCCAGTAGTCCAGGTAGCCGTCTTCGCCAAAGGCGGCGATGGTGGCCAGCAGGAAGGAGAGGCCGGTGGAGGAAGTGGCCGGGTTCTCGACCACCAGCAGGCCGCGGTAGGCGGGGTCGAGCAAGTCGTCGAGGCGCTGGGGGAGCGGCAGGCCGCGCTGTTCGAACCAGGCGATGTCGTAATTGAGGCAGACGTCGCCGTAATCGACCGGCAGGGCGCGGTGTTGTGGGTCGAGTTCGAAGGCATCAGGGATGTCGGCCAGGCGCGGCGATTCATAGGGTTCGAAGATACCGGCTTCGAGGGCGCGCGAGAGGAAGGTGTTGTCCACGCCGTAGAAGACGTCGGCCAGCGGGGCTTCGGCGCTCAGGATGGCTTTGTTGAGCGCCTCGCCGACCGAACCGCTGCGCAGAATCACGACCTCGACGTTGTGCTGCTGCTCGAACTCGGCGATGACCTCTTCGCTGATGGCGAAATCATCGTGGGTCATGACCGTCAGCGTGGCAGGCTGCCGCGCCCGGCAGGCGGGCAGCAGCGTCAGGCAAAGGACAAGCAGGAAAACAAGGAATGAGCGTTTCATCGGGACCTCCCAAAAGATGAGTTATTTCTGACGGCGGTGAACGACCAGCAGCAAGCCAGATGCCAGCGAGACGGCCGCCTGCTCGGCGAGCAGTTCGTTGCTGACGCCGCGGGTTTGCTCCGGATAGAGAGTTTCGGCGCGCAGCGGCCAGCGCAGGCCCTCGGTGACCACGCCGGCGGCCGGCCCGCCCCAGGGCAGCAGGGAGACCAGGTCACCGGGGCGGCCTGCCAGGTCGGCGCGGCTGCGGACGAAGAAGGCCTCTTCGAGGCCGTCGTCGAGGCGGATGGGGAGGGCGGCGAAGCGCGGGGCAGTGAGCAGGGCCAGGTTGGCGAGGGTCTGGTCGAGGCGGCCGCCCAGGGCGGCCAGGATGACGACGGCTGCGCAGTCCTGCTGGAGGGCGAAGTCGAGGGCCAGTTCGAGGTCGGTCTGGTCTTTGTCGGGCGGGTGGGTGATGAGGCGCGCTCCGCCAGCCTCCAGCCGACGGCGGTCGGCGACGGAGAGCGAGTCGAGGTCGCCGATGACGGCGGCGGGCAGCAGGCCGAGGGCGAGGGCGTGGCGGCTGCCGCCGTCGGCAGCCAGGAGCAGGTCATCGGGTCGGACGAGGCGGCGGGCCGCCTGGAGGTCGGGCAGGCTGCCGTTGGCAAATATCAGGGCGCGTGGGTACATGTCACCACCATCCGAGGCGGGAAGCCCGTCGAAAAGAAAACCATCCTCCGGGGAGGATGGTGATGAGTCGAGCGCGTATCCCTCCGCCGGTATGATCCGGATCAGGTTCTGCGGGTCGAAGGCTGGACCTTCCTCTCAGCCCGTGGACGGGCTCCCCGTTAGATTGTTGTCACTAGTATACGGCGAGGGGGCGCGGCTGTCAAGATAAAAACTGGCCGGCAGGCGACTCAGCGCACGCGGCGTTTCCACTCGTCTTTCAATTGCAACTGGCGCGGGCTGTCGCCGGATATGAGCGCCAGGAAGTCGGTCAGCAGGCGGTTGAACTTGGCGCTTTCGTCAATCATCGGGAAATGGCCGGATTCATCCAGGATGATTTGGTGAATGCGTTCCGGCATGTCCATGATGCGCTCATAAGAGGGGGTTTGGATGGCGGGGTCATTCTGTCCATGGACGATGAGGCAGGGGGTGTTGAGAGTATCCATGAGCGGGAGGAGGCTGGCGCCGTCCAGGTCGTTGAAGGAGGCGACGATGGCGGCCGGGTCGGCTTTGGGGGCGTCGGTGCGGGCCGGTTCGGTGAGGGGGTCACGGCTCAGCAGCCAGTCGGCCAGATCGGCGGGGGAGGCGGGGGAACGCAGGCGAGCATTGACGGCGCCGATTTCGAACGGCACGCTGACGGCCATCAGGCGGTCGACCATCTCAGGAACGCGGCGGGCGAAGAGAATGCCGATCAGGGCACCCAGGCCGTGACCGACCAGAGCCACCTTGCCGATGCCCATCTCAACCATGAACTGTTCGAGCAGGGCGGTCTGTTTTTCGAGGCTGTAGCAGGAGGTGTCTTTGGCGGTGTCGCCGAATCCCCACAGGTCGAGGGCATAGGCGCGGAAAGAGATGGCCGCGGTCTGCATGGCGGGCACCCAGTAACGCCAGGAACCCACCCAGCCGTGCAGGAAGATGATCGGACGGCCGCGCCCGAGCACCTCGTAATGCACAATTTTTTCGTCAATCAAGATCGCGCTCATGCCTCGTTCGGCTTCTTTTCAGAGGGTTGCAATCTTTGTTTTCGGACACCTGTTTCTGTCTGCCGCGCCGAATCGCCTCGATCAACACGCATTGGCTCATTTCTTGTGCTGGGCCAGGATGGTCTGAATGCGCGCCGTGAGTTGGTCGGGGGCAAAGGGTTTGAGCAGATATTCGGTCGCGCCCGCCGACAGCCCGGCCTGAATCTCGGCTTCCTGGCCCTTGGCGGAGAGGAACATGACCGGGATATCCTGCAGGGCCGGGTCGGCTTTGATGGCGGCGCAGGCTTCGTAGCCGGTCATGCGCGGCATGCGCACGTCCATGAGAATCAGGTCCGGTTTTTCCTGCTGGGCGAGGGAGACGGCCTCTTCGCCATTGCTGGCGGCGACCACTTCGTAGCCGGCGAAGCGCAGGGTAAAGGTAATCAGGTCTCGAATGTCGCGTTCGTCTTCTGCAATCAAAATCTTTGCCATGGATGTCACTCCTCAGCCTTGTAGACGGGTAAGGTAAACGAGAAGGTGCTCCCCTCACCCGGAATCCCCTTGCTGGTCATCCAGATGCGGCCCTGGTGCATTTCGACCAGTTGCTGGACGATGGACAGGCCCAAGCCGGTGCCGGGCGTCTCCAACACCAGCGGGTGCTCACCGCGGAAGAAACGGTCGAAGATGCGTTCCTGGTCAGCCAGGTCAATGCCGATGCCGTTGTCCTGGACATCTACCTGGACCTCTTCGCCTTCCTGATGGATGCGGATGTGAATCTGGCCGTTGGCCGGGGTGTAGTGGTAAGCGTTGTCCATCAGGTTGTCGAGGATTTGGCGGACGCGCTCCTCGTCGCCGCGCACGAAGGGCAGGTCGGGCGGGGCGTCGAGGCTGAGGCCCATCGGGCGGTTCTCCTCCTGGGAGCGGCGCAACACATCGGCGAGGACGTCTTCGGCGATCTGGCGCAGGTCGAGCGGCTGCATGCTCAGGGTGATGCGGCCGGCCTCGATGCGCGAGATGTCGAGCAGGTCGTTGACCAGGATGCTCAGGCGGTCGGTGTTGGCGCGGACGATTTCGAGGAAATGTGTCTGGGTCTCGTTCAAGGCGCCCGCCGCGCCCATCAGCAGGATATCCACATATCCTTTAATAGAAGTCATCGGCGTGCGCAACTCGTGGCTGACGGTGGCGACGAACTCGGACTTGAGACGGTCCACCTCGACCTCGTGGGTGATATCGCGGAAGATGGAGACCGTGCCGAGGAATTCGTTGCGCCAGATGACCGGCGCCAGATGGACCAAGACCACCCGTCCGTTTTCGAGGGTCAACTGTTCGGCGTAGGTATCGCCGACCTGGTAACTGGCCGGGTTCTCCGACCAGGTGTGGATGGTCTGCATCCAGGTCTGGGCCGCTTTGCCGAACAGACCGACGAAATTTTCGAGCGGCTGGCCGCGCACTTGCTCGCCTTGCAGGTTGAGGATGCGTTCGGTGGAGGAGTTGACAAAGGTAATTTTGTTGTCGGGGTCGGTGACCAGGACGCCGTCGGCGACGGCCTCCAGAATCGCTTGCTGGCGGCTGGCTTCGACCTGTTGGTTGCGCAACATGCTGCCCAAACGCTCGGCCTGGTCGCGAATCAGTTCATACAGGTGAGCGTTGTTGATGGCGACGGCCACCTGTGAGCCGATGGCCTGCACCAGGTTCATGTGGTCGGAGGTAAAGTAGCCCACCTGGCGATGGAAGACCATGATGGCGCCGATGACTTCTTCGCCGACGGTCAGCGGGGCGGCGATGACGCTGCGATGCTGGGGGGCATTGGAAGGCAGTTTGACCCAGCGCTTGTCCTTGCGGACATCCTCCAGCAAAACGCTCTGGCGGTTCTTGATGACCCAACCGGCCAGCCCTTCGCCGACTTTGAGCGGGGTCGGGCGGGGGCCTTCGGTCATGACGGGGGTGACGTAGCCGTAGCCGGCGCGGTACTGGATGGTATTGTCCTCGGGGTTGACCATCAGGATGCTGCCCTGTTCGGCGCCGATGGCGTCGTTGAGCAGCGCCAGGGTGCGGTTGAGCGCCCGATCCAGGTCGAGGCTGGCCGAGACCTCGGTCAGGATGCGCAGCAGGGTTTCGGTGTTGCGTTGCTCGCGGGCCAGTTCGGCGGTGCGTTCGATGACGCGTTGCTCGAGTTCCTCCGCCAGGCGGCGGGTCTCGGCAAACAGACGGCCGTTCTGGATGGCCACGGCGGCCTGGTTGGCCAGGGTGCTCAAAATCTGCTGGTCATCTTCGGTGTAAACGTTCGGTGTGTAACTCTGGGCCGAGAGCATACCGATGACTTTGCCGCCCAGGATGATAGGCACAGCAACGATGGAGCGTGGCTGGCCCTGGCCATAGGTGCGGCCCTCGAAATTCTGGACGGCAGCCACATCGGCAATCAAGAGCGGTTCGCCGCTGGAGATAATCCGTCCGCTGAGGCCCTGTCCATACGGCAGACGCATGTTCGGGGCGCGTCCTTTGGGGTCCATCAGATAGACGCCTTCAATTTCATTGGCCTGTTCATCCAACAGGGCGATGACGAAGGACTCGGCTTCCATCATCTGGGCAGCGGCGCGGTGGATGGCAGCGTAGATTTCCTCGGGGTCGAGGCTGAGGGCAATCTCGTAGGAGGCGCGGTTGATGGTGGCCAGTTGTTCGGCGCGCGAGACGGTATCCTGATACAGCCGGGCGCTTTCGAGGGCGATGGCGGCCTGGTTGCTGACGGTGCGGGCCAGTTCGATTTCGGTCGGGGTGAAGCGGTAAGCCTCGCCTATGTGAACGAACATCAACGCCCGCAGGCTGGCTCCGCTGATGAGCGGCAGAACGAGCAGGGAGCGGGTGCCTTTGAGCAGTTCGGCCAGCGGTTCGAGGTCGGCCTCGGCTTCTACGTTGTCGGTGCTGAAGACGCCCAGCGAATCGCGCAGCCGCTCGAAGAGCGGGGCAGGCGGCAAGTTGTGGGGACGGAAACGGGCCGGTTCGGGGACGACCAGCCGCAGCACGGCTTCGCCACCGCGCCCAAAGGTGACGACCGAGACGCGGCGCGCCGAGAGGGCCTGACGCAGTTCCTCGGCCGTCAGGCGCAGAATCTGTTCCTCGCTCAGCGAACCACTCAGTTCGGCCGAGAGGCGGTTGAGCAAAGCCAGGCGCTGCGAGCGCTGATCGAGTTCGGCGGCGCGGCGCAGACTCTCTTCGTATAGGCGGGCATTTTCGAGCGCCACCGCCGCCTGGCTGGCAAACGTCGTCGCCAGTTGGGTGTATTCGACGGTGTAGAAGTGGGGCTCGGTCTTCTCGAGGGCCAGGACGCCAATCACCTCGCCCTTGGAAACCAGCGGCACGCCCAGCCAGGAAAGGCGCTCGGCGGCAACCAGGGCAGGGAAGCGGGGGTCGGCGCGCACGTCGCCGACGACGATGCCCTGCGAGGTGGTAATCATCTCGGTCAGCAGAGCCGAATCCTCGACCGCCACCTCCAGGCCGAGGCGCTCCTCGTCATCGGGGAAGCCGCGCGCCGCCGCCACGACCATGTTCTTGCCTCGCCGCAGCCAGAGAATGGCCGTGTCGTAGGGCAGGACGGTCTTCAACTGGTCGAGCAGGCTGGCAATCAGTTCGCTGGACTGCAGGCTGGCCGCCATCTCGGCCGAGACCTCGGTGAGAGCCTGCAATTGGCCGGCGCGCTCCTGCGAAGCCTGCACCAGGCGGACGTTTTCGAGCGAGAGCGCCACTTGCTGAGTCAACGATTGCAGCAGGTTCTCATCGTCGGCCGAGAAGGCCGCCGGGGTGTTGAAGTTGTCGAGCACCAGCAAGCCCAGGATGCGCTCGCCGGTCTGAATGGGAACCAGCAGGCTGGAGACCGGCAGGCGTCCGCCGGTGGCTTCGCGGTACAGGAGCAGGTTCTCAGCCGCCAGGTTGTAGTCGCGGGCAAAGTTGACTTCTTCGACCCGGCGCGCTTTGCGCGCTTCGAAGACCTGGCCGGGCAAGGCTTCGCCGGAACGGAATGAAATTTGCAGCAGGCTGTCGATGGCGGCATAATTGGCGGCCACGACCGGGACGAGGACCTGTTCCTGTTCTTTCCAGATTAACACCGCCCCGGCATGGGCGGCGGTGACCACCCGCAGGGCGCTGTCGAGCAGGGATTTGAGGATACTCTGCGGGTCGAGGCCGCTCAACTGGCGGCTGAAGTCGAGCAGGAGGTTGACTTCGCGCAGACGCCGGCGGGTTTCGGTCAGCAGGCTGATGTTTTGCAGGATGATGGAAACCTGACGGGCAATCTGATAATAGACCTGGCGGTCCTCCTCGGTCAGGGGAGGCATCGGCTCGAGGCTGATGGCCAGCACCCCCGCCACCGGTTTGTCGTCAATCAGGATGGGCAGGCAGATGAATCCTTTGGCATGCAGACTGCTGAGCAGGGGCGTATCTCGCCAGGTATCATCTTCCTCCAGATTCGTGACCAGCAGAGTTTCGCCTGTCTGCAGGCTGTAGCGCAGCGGGTTACGCTGGCCAAAGAGCGCCTCGGGGCTGGTGCCGCGCGGGATGTTGCCCAAGACATGCAGCAGCCGCGCTCCCTCCTCGGTGTTCTCGGCGACGATGGAGATGTGCATCTCCAGATGGGTCAGGATTTCGCGCCCCAGCGCCTGGAGGGCCGAGGGGCCGTCCACCTGGCGGTTGATGGTCTCGGTGATTTCCAATCCGGCGCGGATGCGGCGGCTGCGCCGCTCCAGGTTGCGGATGGCGATCATCTGCTCCAGGTCTTTGTGTAGCAGAACGGGCAGGTGGGTCTGGCTGATGGCCAGCAATTGCTGCTGGCGCTCCAGGCTGGTGGAGAGGGTCTCGACCTGGTTGCGGTAAGAGTTGAGACGGTGGACGCTTTGGATGAGCAGGGCAGCCTGGGCGGCGAAGATTTCGACCGTCTCGAGGGTGTTGCGGTTGGGGCGCAGGCCGTCGCGGGGCGCGTCCAGGCTGATGATTCCGATGGTGGCCCCTTCGTCGTCTTTGAGCGGGTAGAAGAGGGCATCTTCGGGGTGCCAGGCGTTGGGGGCCTGGGCGGTCGGCTCGCGCATGATGGTGACGATTTGAACGTCTTGCGAGAGGAGCGGGCGCTGGTCGTGCGGGATGAGGTAGCCCTCGCCGACCTTGAATTCGGGGCGCATCAACTGTTCGAGGGCCGAGTAGGGCTGCTGGCGGGCCTTCATCATGTTCAGGGTTTCGAGCGGCATGCCCACCCCGGCGACGCGCCGCTGCATGCCGGTCTCTTTGTCCACCACGCTGATGAGCACCACCTGGAAGGGGGTCGCTTCCTGAATGCCGTAAGCCAGCGCCTCGAGCGATTCTTCCAGCGGACGGTCGAGGCCGATTTCGCGCGTGGTTTCGAAGAGTTTGGACAGCGTCTCGGCGCGCTGACGGAGCAGTTCGTTGCGGCTCACCTGTTCCTGATAGCGCTGGGCGTTGCCCAGGGCAATCGCCGCCTGGACGGCCAGGGTCATGATGATGTCCAGGGCCACCTGGTCGAAACGGTGGGGTTCGAAGGCATGCAAGTGAATCAGGCCGGCGGTTTTGCCCTGATAAGCAATGGGGACCACCAGAGCCGAAAGGACGCCCTCGTGCGCCGGCGAGTCGGCGCTTTGAGAGAAATCATCCACCAGGCGCGGCTCGCCGCGTTCGATGACCTCCCGCTCGAGGGGCGAGAGTTGCGCCGCCGGTTCATCTCCCAGGTGGAAGACCGGGCGCGGATCGGCCTGCGAGGGGGCGTTCATGTCGAACAACAGGATGGTGCCGCAATCGGCGCGGGTGGTCCGCAGGCTTTCATCGTAGACCACCTGGAGCAAATACTGCCAGTCGAGGGTGGTGTTCAGTTCGCGGCCGATGCGGGTCATGGCCGTCAACTGGTCGACGCGCCGGCGCAGGCTCTCGTCGGTCTGTGAGGAGAGCGAGGCCCCCTCTACCGCGGCGGCCAGTTGCCCGGCAGCAGTCGAGACGACCTGTAAATCGTAATTGTTGAAGAAGTCGGCCTTCTTGCTGGCCAGCATCAGTTCCCCCAGGCTGCGCTCGCGCACGATGAGGGGAACGATGATGACCGATTCCATCTTCAACTTGTCCACCAGCGGCCGATAGACAGACAGCAGCCGCTCGTCGGCCGAGAGGTTGCTCGACAGGAAGGAGCGCTGGCTGCCCGTGACGGTGAAATGGAATTGGGGGTCATCCACATAGATGCGGCTGAAGGAGTCCACCGCTTCGGCCGAGACGCCGAAGAGCGAATCCAGGTGCAGGCGCGAGATGCCCTGGGCTTCGTTCAACAGGAAGACCGCCCCCATGTCGGCCTGAATCAGACGGGCCAGTTCCTGAACGGTATAGCGCAGCATCTCATCGGCGGTGGCCGAGGAACTCGTCAGGCTGGCGATGCGGCGCAGGGCCTCGGCGCGCTGGGCGCGTTGACGCGCTTGCTGCACCAGGGCGACGTTGTCGATGATGGGCGCCGTCTGGTTGGCGATGATGTTGAGCAAACGCATCTCGTCGGACGAAAATGCACTCTCCCGGACGCGGTGATTGGCGATTTGCAGGAAACCGAGCGAACGTCCCGCCGAGACGAGGGGGATGAGGGCGACATCGCGCCAGGAAGCGGCCCGGGCAAAATCCTGGAAGCCCATCTCCCGCCAGAGTTCATCCTCCTGGGCGTTGCGGGTGATGAGCGCCTCGCGGCTGAGCAGGCGCTCCTCGAGCACGCCGCCGGCCGGGACGGGCAGGCGGTACAGGTCCACGAATTGGGCCGGCATGCCGATGAACGGCACCTGTCCCTCCAGCGAGCGGCGGCTCTCGTTGTAGAGGAGAAAGCCAAGCACCTGGACGTCCAGCAGCGGGGCGACGCTCTGCACCAGGCGGGTGAAGAGGTCGCGCGGGTCGCGGGTGGCGCCAATCGCCTGCGCCAGGTTGGCCAGGCCGCTCAACTCGGCGGTGCGGCGTTGTTCGTCTTCGAGCAATTGGGCGTTGCGCAAGGCGACGGCAGCCTGACCGGCAATCAACTGCAGGATGTCCATGTCCTCGCGCGAGAAGGCCTCGGCGCTGGCCAGCCCGACCGACAGAGTGCCCACTACCTCGTTCTGGATGAGGAGCGGCAGACCGATGTAGGAGCGGACGGGGGCTTGCTCTTCGCCCTCCTCGTAGGGAATCTCGGCGTAGGCACGCGTGTCTGGGATGAACAAGGGCTTGCGCTGTTCGAGCAGGTAAGCCGTATAACCCGTCGCCGGGCGCGGCAAACTCTTCTCGAGGGAGGCGGCGGCGCGAGGTCCGCTGGCGAAGCGGTAGACGACGACCTTGGCGTCGGCGGCGTTCCACAAGCCGACCTCCAGCAGGTCGGCCGGCACGAGACGCTGGACGTTTTCCATCAAGGTCTGGATGGTGGCCGTCAAGCCCCGGCTGACTGCCAGGCTCTGGCTGAACTCGGTCAGGATTTTGAGGGCCGAGCCGGAAACCTCGGCCGACTCGGGGGCGAGGGCAGAGGCGACGTCGACCCGGCGCAGGCTGACCAGCAGGGCGGGAGTCGGGCCGGGGATGGCATAGGAGATGCCGTCCACCGGCCGGCCGTTGATGGAGAAGCGCGCCCAGCCCTCGGCGGCGCACAATTTCAAGAAATCCTCGCTGGGGCGGATACGCCGGGCCAGCAGTTCGAGGTTGGGCAGTTCTCCCTCGCGCAGGTTGAAATATTGCTGGGCCAGGCGGTTCATGTATCCCACCCGTCCGCCAGCCTGCACCAGCAAGACGGCGTAATCATGCCCTCCCTGGTCAGGCAGGAAGGGCAGGAAGGAGGCCTTGGGGAGAGGCCGGTGCAGGCGGGGAATCAAACGCGCCAAGCCCCAGACCAGGAAAAAGAAGAGAAACCCGGTCAGGAGCAGGCCGATTCCCAGCAACACCGACTGCCCGGAAAACATAGGCGAGGATTATCCTTTGGTCGGCAGAGGCGGCATATCCTGACGGCGCACCTCGGCGGCCAGTTCGGTAATCTCGCGGATATCGGCAAAAGTCTGTTCTTTGGGCGTGACGATTCCCACCGAGAGGGTCATCAAGGGCGTCTTTTCGGTCACGCCGCCGGGGCCAGAGGTCAGAATATATCCCTGCTGGCGGTCGATGAAGTTGTAGTGCGTCAGCACTTCCTCGGCGAAGCGCGCCTTGAGGCGTTGACGGATGTTCTCGGCCGCGCTCTCGGAGGTGATGATGATGAAATTGTCGCCGCCAGCATGGCCGATGAAGTCGGTGGCATTGCCGAGTTCGTCCACCACTTCGCCCATCAGCATGGCGGTGAAGCGCAGGACGTCATCGCCGGCCACGAAGCCATAGACATCGTTGAACTGCGAAAAGTAATTGATGCGGATGTCCATGTACGCCCAGCCGCCCTGGCGGATGGTCTGCCGCAATTGTTCCTCGATCAGGCGGCCGGCCGGCAGGCCAGAACGCGGGTCGGTCAGCGCCTCGCGCTCGGCGCGGCGGATGGCGCCCTGGACGCGCAGTTTCAGTTCCTCGATGTCGAAGGGCTTGGTGATGTAATCATCCGCACCCAGTTCGAGGCCCTGCAACTTGTCGCTGCGCTCGTCCTTCTGCGTGAGGAAAATCACCGGGATGTGGCTGGTGCGCGTGTTCGTCCGCAGGGTGCGGCAAACCTCGTAGCCATCAATGTCTGGCAGCATGATGTCCAGCACGATGAGATGAGGCAAGACCTGACGCGTCTTTTCGAGGGCGTCGGCCCCCCGCGGGGCCACGTCCACGTCGTAGCCCAGCCCGCTGAAGTAAATCTTCAGCATATTGGAGATGTCATGATCATCTTCGACGACCAACAGGCGAGATTTTCCCATAGTGCCTCCCGTTCAACTGCGAATACGGCGGGCTTGGCGCGCCGCCTGGCGTATGGCCTGAATCTGTTCTTCTGTCACTGCGCGCTCGAAGGAGCGGAAACCGCTCAGGCGGAAGCCGTGCTTGGCCGCCAGGGCGGAAATCTCCTCGACTCGTTCACGCGCGATGTTTTTGCCCAAAGTGTAATCCTCGAAACGGCCCTCCAGGGCCAGCGTCATCGTCTCCGCCATACAGGCATAGGCCTTGCCCGGCGGGAAACCGAAGTTAAAGTGGAAGTCGACGGGTCCCGGCACATCCACCATGCCGCCGTCTATCACTAATATATCATGTCTGACCGCTGCCACCATTGCAGAAACGTCACGAGGGCGGGCCACATCGCACACCACGCTGCCCGGCTGGAGGTGCTCTGGATAGATGAGCTCGTGCACGGCGCTGGTGACAGTCAGAATCAACTGCGCCTGGGCGATGTCGTTGACGCGCGTGCTCGTCCGCAGGGCAGCCCGGCCGGGACCCTGCAACTGTTCGCGCAGGGCTTCGAGCGTCTCCTGGCGGCGGCCGATGAGAATCAACTCGGCTACATCGTCGGCCAACAGGTCGGCACAAACCCGGCCGATCGAGCCGGTTGCGCCGACCACGGCAGCCGTCGCCTGGCGGAGGGGAATCTCCATCACGCGCGCCGCCTCGCGCACGGCTGCGACGGCGATTGCCACCGTGTACGAATCGCCGGTTGTGACGGGGATGTCGAGCGCCCGGGCAATCGTCAGGCCGGCATCGCCGATGACGGAGGTGAAGGCACCCAGCCCCAGGATTTGGGCGCCGAGTCTTTCTGCAAGGCGGCCCGTCTGAATAATCTTACGATAAACTGTCTGTTCGCGCAACTCCATCATGCGGCGCGGTGTATAGGGGCAGGCGATGAACCAGCCGCGAATCTCCTTGCCGGTCGCCTGCGAGGTGATGCCGGTAATCTCGGAAATATAGACGGGCGGGAAAAAAGTCGAAAAGAAATCTATCTGCCGCTCGCTGAGCAGGCGGCCAAGCAGGGGGAATTTCCGACTGACATCCCGCTTGGGATCAATCGGGTGGATGATGAAGGCAAAGGTGTCCACGCGTTTACCACGAGGTCAGATCCGCTTCGCCGCGGCGGGGATACAGGCGCGGGTGTTTGCTGGCATCTTTGAGTTTGTGGTGGTCGCTCTGTTCGTACTTGACATCCCGGTCGATGATGCGGCGTTCGGCCGAACCGAACAGCACCACGTCCGACTCGATGGTGCGGGCGGGGAAGACGATCATACCGGCGCCGATGCGGCAGTTGTGGCCGACGCATCCGCCCAGCACCGGCCGGTTGGCAAATGCCAGTTGGTCGCTGCCATCCAGCGCTCGGATGGGCGAGGGAATCAAATTATAATCGGTAAACGTGTTACCGGCGCCGATGAAGGTGTTGCGCCCCACGACGCACATTTGCAGGCAGGTGTTCTGGGCGACCATGCCGTTTTCCATGATGGTGGTCATGAACAGAGAAGCCCGGAAAGGCAGGAAGGTGCCATCGCCCACCACCGAGAGCATCAACTGACAGCCCTGCGAGATGTTGACGTTGCTGCCGATGATGCAGTTCTCGATGACGGCCCCGGCGTTGATGGTGACGTTGTCGCCGATGGTGGTCGGGCCGTGGATGATGGCAGTGGGGTCAATGACGCAGTTCTTGCCGACCTTGACGAGTTTGGAACACTCCAGCAATTGCTTGCCCTCGTAGATGGCGGTTGCCAGAACGCCCAGTTTGAACCACAGGTCGCGGGCCAGGCGTTCTTCGAAGCGCGCCCCGCGGGCGAACAGGCCGAAGACGCCGTCGGCGATGAAGATGTGCGTCCAGCAGTCGATGGCCATCATCGCCCGCAGCGGGACCTGATAGACCAGGTCGCCGCTTTCGGTGGCCATGTAGGTCGGCACGTGATAATAGCCGATTTCGCGCGCCTGCATGTCGATCACCAGGGGTTCGACATCGGCTTCCGGCCCATTGGGGTAATACCATAGGTCAGCGTAGTACAGATTGCCGGCCGGGGTATAGGAGACGGACAAGGGCAAGGCATGTTCACGGAAGGCGGCGTCGTCCAGCGAAAAGGCAGCCCGGACGGCGCGGTTGCGCTTTTTGGCCTGGGTCAGGAATTCGGTGATGTAGTATTCATCGAAGAACAGATTGTCGCGGTAGACAATCATCGGCTCGCGCGAAATCGGCAGGTGGGCGCCGGGTGGGAGTTCGATTTCACGGTCCACGTAGGGAGCCAGCAGGTCGCGCTGATTCAGCCACAGCGGCTTGTTCTGGATGCGCAAGTCGCGCGCCGGTTCGTTGAAAGGCGGAATGTGGCGGGGAGCCTGGAGGATGACCTTGAGCATAGATTATCCGATTGGGGTCCGATTAATTATTATTGTACACGCGCTGTCCCCAGACGCAATACATTTCGTCTCTTCCACCTGGAAGTATTTTCCCCCGCTGAGCCAGTACAAAGACTCTTGCAGCAAGCCGACCGCCAGGTGACAAGCCGGGCCATCGGTCTGGCGCTGCCAGCAGAGCGGACAGCGTTCGATGTGCCAGTAGAGGTTGTGTTCGTCTGATTCCAGGCGCACCCGTTGGTCGGTGAAATCGTTGAACAGGGCTGCCAGCGCCTCGCTGCCGGTCTTGATTTTGGTCGCCAGCGGCAAGAGGCGGAACGCCAGGTCGGTCAGTCCCAGTTCGGGGCCGAATTCTCGCAGGCCATATTTCAGACAGGCGCGTCCGGCGCGCAGCGCCAGTCCGCGCCCGCCGCGCGGGCCGTAGGCGGCCTCCAGGCTGGCTTGCAGCCGGCTGACCTGCTCGAAGGGAAATTTGCGGTCGTGGTTGTGGGGAGGATAATGCCCAATATATTCCGAAAGAGAGGCCAGGTGGAGGACGGCGTTGATGCCATTCCGCCCCAGAATCTCTTCCATGGCGAGGAGAATGATGCGCCCCATCGAGTTGGGGTAGAAGTAGGCCTCTGCAGGTGTTTTCATCCGGCAGGTGTCTCTTCGTCCAGGAATTGTTTCAGTTTGTGCATGAAAGGCTCGGGGTCATCGAGCATGATGAAGTGGCCGGCCTGTTCGAAGCGCTCGATGCGGGCGTGAGGGACGCCCTCCAACAAGGGTCGCCATTGCATGGGATGGACGATGATGTCCTTGTCCCCATACATTCCCATCACCGGGATGCGAATCTGGTCGAGCAGGGGGCGCAAGTCGGTGCGCCGCAGCGAAGCGATGCTGAGCAGGAAAGACTCGAGGGTGGTGCGTGACAGGTCTTTGTCCATCATGTCGGGGAAGCGGGGGTCTTTGCAGATAAAAGGAGAAGCCACCCTCATCCCCAGCCGGAAGGCCCACATCATGTTGAACAGCATGACCGCGATCGGCCGCCGCCCGGCCATCTTCAACGCCCAGGCCAGCGAGGACCCGACGATGGGCGAGCCGACGACAACGACTTTCCTGGCCCGCTGGGGATATTGAATGGCCACCGACAGGCTGACCGTCCCGCCCATGCTGTGACCGACCAGCGGCGCCGAGTCGATGCCCAGGTGGTTCATGAATTGGTCCACCAGGCTGACAAAATCCTGAACGGCATAGGTCTCACGTTTTTTGCCCGATTCGCCAAATCCCCAAAAATCGAGCGCGTAGGTGCGGTAGAAACGCCCCAAATACGTCATCGTCTCCTGCCACAGGCCCCACGAACCGAGCCAGCCATGCAACAGGATGACCGGACGTCCGCGTCCATAGACTTCGTAATGTACAATACCCTGGTCGGTGGTTATCGAGGACACGGTGTTTACAACGAGATGGAGAGATTATTTCTCCCCACCCTCCATCTCAGCCAGGATGCTGTAGAGCAATTCGAGCAGCACCGTCTTGACTGAGTCGCGGTCGGTGGCCACACAGGGCAAGAATTTGACTTTCGAATCGAGCCGCAGGGCGAGGCGCATATCCTCCAATTCCCAGGCGTCTTTCTTGTCCTGTTTGTTGGCGGCCACCACGTAAGGGGTCGGGGCGTAGGCGCGGAAGGTCTCCAGAATCGAGCGCGCCTCGCGAAAAGTCTCTGGACGGGTGCTGTCCACCAGGACGATGAAGCCCAACATCCCCTCCGAGAGAATCTCCCACATAAAGTCGAAGCGCTTTTGGCCGGGGGTGCCAAACAAATACAAGACTAGGTCCTCGTCCACCGTGATGCGGCCGAAGTCCATCGCCACGGTGGTGGCCTCTTTGACCGTCCGCTCCAGGGCGCTGGAGATTTTTCGCTCGGTCGAAACCACATCAATCTCGCTGACCGAACGGATGAATTCCGTCTTGCCGGCGTTGAAAGGACCTGTAACGACCATTTTGACCGTTTGCATGATGACTATCCTCGACAAAATTTAGAGCGACCGAATGCGGTTGATCAGGCGGTTGACCAGAGATTTCTGCTCATCCTTGTTCTCGGTCGGGAACATGCGCGCCGGTGGAGGCGGGGGCGCTCCCTCCGGACGACAAATCTCTACCAAGCCGGCCTGCAGCAACCCGTAAACAATCCGGCGGATTTCCAGGTCGTTCATCTTGGTTGCGTTGGCAATCTGGCGGATGGTGTTCTTGGGGTTGATGTAGGAAACCACCCGCCACTCTTCCACGCTCAAATTGACCTTGCGCAGATTCGCATCCGGCCGGTCGGTGAACTTGAGCGCCATATCCAGGCTGGGGATTTCATCCTGCAACTGCTCCCACTCGCGCAATTGCCGCGAACCCTCGATGATCAAATTCTCGAGGTCCAGACGGACGTTGATGCGGTCTTCAGGCGGCAGTTGATCGTTTTCGAAGCGGAAAAATCCCTCCACCCAGGTAAACAATCGCTGGACGATATCGGTGAAATGCTGTTGCAAATTCGTGAGGATGTCTTCCTGGGTGACGTAGCCGGCATTGATGAGCAGGAGGCCGAGTTCCTTGTCGGAAATGGAACCGGCCCGCTGCTGGATGGCTCGATATTGACCGGCAGACAACTTGTTGGCTTTGTACAGAATGGACGCTAGCCCTCCATCTTCGCGGCCAATCTGCGCGTAGGCTAGTTTCCCGTCACGGAACGACACCTGGGCAGTCTCGCTGGGACCTTCGACAATCAGCGTCCCCGTTTTGCGGGCCAGGTTGATAAGATTGAGGAGTTGCGTTATCGTAAAATCACGCAGATTACCACGCAGCGCCATGGCAGCCTCAGAGCATGTCCCTGGAAGGGACACAAGGTAAAATGATTATACTTGTAAGGGTGTCTTGCGTCAAACCTTCGAAGCCTAGTAATTCTGTAAGGCTGGAGAGCGTGACATGATGAACCCGTTCTCTTGTAGGGAACGGGTTCATCCTAAAAGCAGGGCGGCCTACGGGTTGACCGTAAATTCGAGTTCGGCCTCGGCGGTATTGCCGACCCGGTCGGCGGCGACGGCGCGCAGGGTATGCTCGCCGCGCCGCGCCGTCCACGAGAAGGTAAACGGTTCGCTCGTCAGACTCGTCAGACGGCGGCCATCGAGGTAGAAGGTCACCTGCGCCAGGTAGGGGTCGCTGGCCTGAACCTGGAAGAGGACTTGCGGCTCGGTTTGCGAATCGACCTCCTGACCAGGCCGGGGATAAAGGATGGCCACTTGCGGCGGGGTGTTATCCACCACCACCTGAGTCACTGCCTGGCGGACGCGCTGGCCCTCATAGACGACCAATAGACGCAGCGCATAGAGGCCGTTCAGGCCGCCTGTCTCCCAAACTGCCAGGCGGCCCTCGATGACCGGTTCGGTCCTATCGCTGCCAATCTGAATCCAGGTTGAGGGGTTCAGTCCCTGACCATACTCCAGGCGATAGGAAACGAATCCCTCGCCGGTGGCTGCGCCGGTAATGAGCACTTCGCCGTGCACGTCGGCGAACAATTCGGGCGAGGTGAGGTGCGCTTCGGCCAGCGGCGGCTGGGGCTGAATGGAATCGTAAGCGGTCGGGGGGACCGGCAGCCCCTGGCCCTCGGCCCAGGGGCGCGCCTCGGCCGGCACCATCAGGTAGACGCGGCGTTCGATGAGTTCGGGGGGCGTGAAAATGGTCGCCAGCAGACCGGTCTCGCGGTTGATTTCGTAGGCGCGGTAGAGCGTATCGGCCTGGACTGGTTCGCTGCCCGCCAGGAAGACCTCGGTGACCACATTCGGGCAGGCGTCGGTGGGCAGCAGGCCCGAGGGGTCGCAGACCGAACGTGTGACGATGCCGGCCGGCGTTTCCCAGGTCGCGGCAGAGGAGGCGGCCGCCTGGCGCAGCAAAGCGTTCCATAAACCGCCCGAGGCCGCCTGCATGCCGCTTCCCTTGCCGCCGTCCACCCAGACGACCACCACACGATCCGGCGTGTATCCTACCGTCCAGGCAGAGGTGCCGGAGGCAAAATTGCCCTGTTTGACTCCGGCCGGGAAACCGACCTCCAGCGGATTGCCGCGCCCCAGCGAGGGCCAGCGGGCGATTTCATCGCTGAGCACGTGGGTCATCAGGTAGGTGAGTTCGGGCGAGACCACCGATTGGGTGCGCGCTGTACTCCAATCTCCCCAGATGGCGCCATCCACGCCGGTGACGGTCAGGACGGCGGAGGGACGAATGGTCTGGTCGGAGAAGACCTGACCGGCGCGCTGGCCTTCGGCGGCGAAGATGGCATACGCGCCGGCCAGGTCGAGCGGAGAGACGGAAACATTTCCGCTCAGCAGGTCGGCATCGGGCGGCAGGACCAGGCCAAACGGCTCGCTCAGGCGGCGCACGCTCTCGCTCCCAAATTGATCGAGCAAACGGGCCGCCGGCGGCAGGTAATCGTTCACCAGCGCCAGGCGTAAGCGCACCGGCCCGCGATATTGGCCATCGAAATTGGCGACTGCGCCGGGGATGTCCCAGCCCAGGCTGGCCGGGCTGAAGCCGCGCGTGAAGGCGGTCAGGTAGATGAATGGCGTCAACACCGTCCCAGCCGGATGGGAAAGGAGCGCCGCCGACTCGCCGCCCGAATAGGTATCGCCGACGGCGGACAGCACCTGGCCGCGGCGCGGGTCGAGAATCAGGGCGCTGGCCGAGGCATCGGGCAAGGGCGGCAGGGCAGGCAGAGGCGGCAGCAGGCGCGCCGCCACACAGCCGCTTTCCGGCGCCTCCCCCTCGCCGGTCAGCCGAGCCACTTGAGCCTGAACGGCGCAGGCGGCCTGGACCTGCAAATCGTAGTCCAGGCTGGTGATGACGATGAGGCCGCCGCGTTCCACTCGCCCGCCGCCGAAGACGCTCTCCAACTGGGCCAGGCTGAGAGAGACAAAGGCCGGGGCAAAGGGCGGCTCGGACTCGGGGTAAGACATCAAAACCGGCAGGTGGCCCAGTTCGCGGTTCAACTCGTCGGGGGTGAGCAAGCCGAGGGCCAGCATGGCGCGCAGGGTTTCCTGGCGGCGCTGTTCGGCGGCCTGGGGCGCATCCACCGGGTTGAGGGCGGGGGCCGCGGCGACGGCGGCCAGCATGGCGCACTCGCTGTAGCCCAGGGCGGTGACCGATTTGCCGAAGTACAACTGGGCGGCGGCCTCGGCACCGTAGGCATGGTTGCCGTAGTCGGCGCTGTTCAGGTACCATTCCAGCACCTGCGCCCGCCCGTAGCGGGCCACCAGTTGACCGGCCAACAGCCGCTCCCGAAGCGCCCGGCGGATGGAGGGCGGCTCGTTCCACAAGAGCAAGTCCGAGACCAGTTGCTGGGCGATGGTCGGGTGGGTGGTGGGGTCGCGCCAGCCGGCCAGCCGGTAGCCGGGGCTGCGCCAGAACGCCGGCTCGGCGACGGCAATGGTCGCTTCCAGGCAGGCCTGCGGGAAGCGGTTGTAAGGCAGGAAGGTGCGCGGGGCGTCGGCCGGGGCCAGGACGCGCAGCAGGTGCGTCCCGCTGCGGTCGTACAGACGGGTCGGCTGGCGCAGCAAGCCGGTCTGGGGGTCGAGCAGGATGGGGAGCGTTTCGAGAGACGGCAGGTCGCGGGTCAGGTCGGCGTAGGCCAGGCCGGTCGTCAGGAGGAGGACGACTAAGAGGGTGGTGGCAACAAAGCCCAGGCCGAAGAAAGTCTGGCGGGCGCGTCCATCGACACTGCGGCGGCGGTGCTCGCGGCGTTTGCGGCGCTGGCGGACGATGGTGAGCGTGGAGGACATGTCACTGGCGGCGCACGATGGCGTCGGTCATCCTGACCAGGCGCGCCATGGCCGGCACATCATGGACGCGCACGATGTCGGCGCCGCGCGTGATGCCGACGGCGACGGCCGCAGCCGTCCCCTCCAGGCGCTGGTCGGGCGGCAGGTCGAGGGTGTAGCCGATGAAGGATTTGCGCGACGGTCCCAGCAGGACGGGGAAACCCAGGGCGCGAATCTCGCCCAGGCGGTCAATTAATTCGAGATTTTGGGCGACCGTCTTGCCGAAGCCGATGCCGGGGTCGAGGATGATGTGCGTCTCGGGAATGCCCGCCTGGCGGGCCAGTTCGACCGATTCCATCAGGTCGCGCCTGACATCCGTCAGCAGGTCGGTGTACTCGGCGCCCCGGTAGGCCGCGCCGAGGCGCTCGCGGACCTCGACGTTGGCCGGCTGGCTGCGGTTGTGCATCAGGATGACGGCCGCGCCGCGCCGGGCAACGACCGCCGCCAGGTCGGGGTCGGCGCGCAGGCCCCAGACGTCGTTGACGAGGCAGGCCCCGGCCTGCAGGGCGGCCTCGGCCACGGCGGCCTTATAGGTATCAATCGAAATCAGGGCAGCAGGGAAGGCGGCGGCGAGGGCGCGGATGACAGGGACGACGCGGTCCATCTCCTCCGCGGCCGGCACCGGCTGGGAGCCGGGGCGGGTGGACTCGCCGCCGACATCGAGGAAATCGGCCCCGGCGGCCAGGAAGGCGTCCGCCTGGGCTACCGCCCGTTCGACCGCATCGCCAGCCGAGGCGGAAAGCAAGCCATCCCCCGAAAAACTGTCGGGAGTGACGTTGAGGATGCCCATCAGGTAGGTGCGTTGGCCCCAGGTCAGGGCGCGGCCGCGCAGTGTCAGGGTGGACATACAGGCAGGGGGCCGGCCGGCGAATCTACGGCAACTGGTCGAGCGGACGCGAGAGCCAGGCCTCGGCGGCGTCCATGTCGGTGAAGATTTTGATGGCCGCCGAACTCTGCGGCGAGGCGGCGTAGTAGATTTCGCGGACGGCGTTGGCAATCTGTTCGTTCGCCACCACCACCGCCAGGCGGATGAAACGCGCCGCCGGGTCGCTGTTGACCTCGATGGCGATGCGAATGGCCTTTTCGGGGATGTCGCCCACCTGGCGCAGGTCGTACAGGTTGCGGGTCAGCCGGTCGGCGCCGAGCAGATGCTCGAGGGCGAAATCGTGCCAGTGTTGAATGGTGGCATCCGACAGGTCGGTAAAAGTGAGAGTCATGCCTCCATCCGGGCGGCGGACGACGTTGTAGCCGATGCCCGGGGCGGGCCGAAAGTAAAGGGGTTTCAATTCAGTCATCGGACCTCCTGGCGTTTCACTCATTATAACCCGAACAGCACCGCTCCCGTTGCCGGGACAGAGCGGCGGGGGTCATTTGTTGTCCGGTTTGGGTAATTGCGGAATGATCCAGTTGATGAGCGCCTGGGGGGAACGCGTCTGGATGAAGACCCGGCCCGGGCCGGTCAATTCGATGACCAGGCCCTCGCCCGACAGGAGGGTGGATTTCAGCCCGCCGACCGGGCGCGGCTGGAGGCGAATCGTGCCGTCGAAGGCCACCAGGTGGGAGGAATCGACGATGTATGGTTCGCCGGCGGCAAGTCTTTTCTCATAGATGGCGCCGTAGGAGGAGACCAGCAGTTTGCCGGCTCCCTTGGCCTCGAGGATAGACAGGCCCTCGCCGGCCATGAAGGCCTTGCCAGAGAGTTTGGCTTCCACCTCGACGCCGATTTCGGCAGCCATGAAGGCGCCAATCTGCACCATGACGGTCTCGCCTTGCAATTCGAGCACAGCGATGTCGCCGGGCAGTTCGGGGGCCAGGGTGACCTCGCCGCCCTGCGGCCCGGCCTTCCAGAAGTTTTGGAAGAGCGACTCGCCGCCCAGCACGGCGCGGCCGAGCGATTTGAGCAGGCCGCCCTCCATCTTGGTCTCGATTTCGACGCCGGCCGAAAAACTGACCATCGCGCCCGGTTCGGCGCGGATGCGTTCGTTGGCGCCCAGCCGGGCGATGGCCAGGGAATAGGACGGGCGGTGCAGAATTTCGATTTCCATGTCAGTCTCCTTAAAGTAGTTTGCCAGAGGCCTGGTCGCAGCGCACGATGCCGGTCGTATCCAGGGCGGCCAGCAGGTCGCGCACCGTCTGCCCCAGGCGCGGGTGGACGAGGTCGGGGGCCAGGTCGGCCAGCGGGACAAGGACGAAGGCGCGTTCGTGCAGGCGCGGGTGAGGCAGGGTCAGAGCGGGCGAATCGAGCACCAGGTCATCATAGAAGAGCAGGTCGAGGTCAATCAGGCGCGGGCCGTAGCGGACGGAAGGGAGACGCCCCAGGCGGGTTTCCAGGCGTTTGAGATGGGAGAGCAAATCCAGCGGCGGCAGGCCGGTTTCGGCCTCGGCGGCCATGTTGAGAAAGGCCGGCTGGTCGGTCAGGCCCCAGGGGGGCGTCTCATAGACCGGCGAGAGGCGCCGCAGGCGGACTTCCGGCGGCAGGGCGTCTAGGGCGGCCTGTAGATTGGCGCGCCGGTCGCCGAGGTTGCTGCCCAGAGCGAGGTAGATGCAGGCCATGTGCAGGGAGGCCGGGAAAATCAACGCTCCCGCACGGCGTTGACGAAATCGGCCAGCAAGCCGTAGGCGGTGGTATGCGGGCCGGGGTTCGTCTCGATGACGGACAGGTCGCCCAGCACGTCGGTCTTGAACTCGATGAGGGAAGTGGAACCCTCGACGGCATACAGCGGCGAGGCGCGCGGGACGCGCTGCGGGGCGACCTGCGCCCGGATGGTTTCTCCGTCCCGTTCCGCCGAGCAGACCAGTTTGTAGCGCTCGCCCTCCGCTTTGGCGGCCGCCACCATCTGCGGCGTGATGGCGCGGATGCCGGTGCGTTCGACCTGTTGGGGGGTGAAAGGCACCTCCATCAGGACGGTGATGAGAGCCGCGACTTTGATGGCGGCATCCCAGCCGTCCACGTCGGCGGAGGGATCGGTCTCGGCGATGCCGATTTGCTGACAATATTGGACCGCCTGGGCGAACGACTCGCCGCTCTCCATGCGGGTCAGGATGATGTTGGTGGTCGAATTGAGCACGCCGCGGAAGGAGAGCAGACGCGCCGCCGGCAGGGTCTCGCGGAACAGGGAAAAGATGGGCGCGCCGTCCATGACGGTCGACTCGAAGCAGAATTTGCGCTGCTTGGCCTGTGCCAATTGACTCAACTCGCGGTAGGCATGCACCACCGTGCCTTTGTTGGCCGTACAGACGTGCATGCCCAGTTCGAGGGCGGCGCGCACGTGATCCACGGCCGGCTGGCCGGTCTGATGGTTGACCGGCGTGTTCTCGAACAGGACGTCGGCGCCGCATTTGTAGATGAAATCGAAGGAGTTGGCAATCAGCGACTTGGTGATGAGGTTGAGCGAGCGTTTGGTGCGGAGCAATTCGAGGGCGGCCGCCAGGTCAATGCCGGCTGGCTGGACGACCGTCCCGTGCCGGGCGGTGGCAATGCCGGTCACGCTGAAGGTGATGTCGTAACGTTCGGCCAGTTCGGCGCGTTTGCGCAGCAACAATTCGGCCAGGGCGCGGCCGACATTGCCAAAACCGAGCAGGGCAAGTTTATAGTGAGCCATAGAGCGCTCCTCGAAACATGGCGGATTCTCCTTTCAAGTGTAGCACGAAAATGGCCGGCAAGGAGAGCAGAGATGCGCCGCGCTTCAGAGCGGATCTTCGAGCAGGCGCAACAAGTACTCGCCGTAACTGTTGTAGCGCAGGTCGCGCGCCAGATCGGCCAGTTGGTGGCGGTCAATGAAGCCCATGCGGTAGGCGACCTCTTCCGGGCAGCCAATCATCAGTCCCTGGCGCTCCTCAACCGCCTGGACAAACGTGGAGGCCTGCAAAAGAGTCTCGTGGGTGCCGGCATCCAGCCAGGCCACGCCACGGCCCAATTGCTGGACGCGCAACTGGCCGCGCTCCAGGTAGATGCGGTTGACGTCGGTGATTTCGAGTTCGCCGCGCGGCGAGGGCTTGAGATGGGCCACCAAGTCGCAGACCTGGCGGTCGTAGAAGTACAGGCCGGGGACGGCATACTTGGAACGCGGCTTTTCGGGCTTTTCCTCGAGGCTGAGGGCGCGGCCCTGGGCATCGAACTCGATGACGCCGTAACTGCGCGGGTCGCGCACCGGATAGGCGAAGATGAGCGCGCCGCTTTCCAATTTGGCGGCCTGGCGCAGATGGTCCCACAGGCCGGTGCCGAAGAAGATGTTGTCGCCCAGGATGAGGCAACTGGTCTCGCCGCCGATGAAATCACGGCCGACGTTGAAGGCATCCGCCAGGCCGCGCGGCTCGCTCTGTTCGGCGTACTCGAAGCGCACCCCCCAGCGCCCCCCGTCACCGAGCAGGCGGCGGAACTGCGGCAGGTCTTCGGGCGAACTGATGACCAGCATCTCGCGGATTCCGGCTAGCATGAGCATCGAAAGGGGATAATAGACCATCGGCTTGTCGTAGACGGGCAGCAGTTGTTTGCTCACGCCCAGGGTGAGCGGGTAGAGGCGCGTGCCGCGCCCGCCGGCCAGGATGAGACCTTTCATCGTCCGAGTTCCTCCCGTTTGCTGTAGTTCTTTTGCAGCCAGGTTTGATAATCGTTTTGCTGACGAATGGCCTGCACCCAATCGGGGTGGGCAAGATACCACTCGACCGTGGCGCGCAGGCCGGAGGTCAGGTCGTGGCGCGGCCGCCAGCCCAGTTCGGCCTGGATTTTGCGCGTGTCCATGGCGTAACGCCGGTCGTGTCCGGGGCGGTCGGGGACGTGGGTCATCAGCCGGGCGTGCGGGCGGCCTGCGGGGTGAAATTCGTCCAGCAGGGCGCAAATCTGGCGGACGATGTCCAGGTTGCAGGGCTGGTTGCCGCCGCCGATGTTGTAGGTCTCGCCTGTCCGGCCGCGCAAGAGGACGAGGCGAATCGCCTCGCAGTGGTCCTCCACGTAGAGCCAGTCGCGGATTTGCTGCCCGTCGCCGTAAAGGGGCAGGGGTTTGCCCTCCAGGGCGTTGAGAATCATGAGCGGGATGAGTTTTTCGGGGAATTGATAGGGGCCGTAGTTGTTCGAGCAGTTGGTGAGGGTGACCGGCAGGCCGTAGGTGTGGAAGTAGGCGCGGACGAGATGGTCGCTGGCGGCTTTGGAGGCCGAGTAGGGCGAGCGCGGCTCGTAGGGCGTGGTCTCGCTGAAGGGCGGGTCTTCAGGACGAAGCGAGCCGAAGACTTCGTCGGTGGAGACGTGGTGGAAGCGCTTGCCGGCAAAGTCCCCCTTCCAGACGGTGCGGGCCGCCTCCAGCAGAGTGAAGGTGCCGACCACGTTGGTCTGGACGAAGGGAGCCGGGCCGAGGATGGAGCGGTCCACGTGGCTCTCGGCGGCAAAGTGGACGAGGGTGTCAATCTGATGCTCGGCCAGCAGGCGCTCGACCAGGGCGGCGTCGCAGATGTCGCCGTGGACGAAGGTATGGCGGGAGTCATCCGGCAGGCCGCGCAGGTTTTCCAAACTGCCGGCGTAGGTCAGGGCGTCCAGGTTGACGATGCGGACGGCCGGCTCGGTCTGCAACAGGTAGCGGACGAAGTTCGAGCCGATGAAGCCCGCCCCGCCGGTGACGAGGACACGGTGCATGAAGTCTCCTTTTTCGCCACAGATTACAGCCACAGATTACACAAATATTCGTCCCATGCGCGCCGTCTGTGGCCGAACTCAAAAATCGAACTCCAGAATGGCTTCCACCACCCGCTCCTGCTCCTCCTGCGTCAGGGCGTTGTGGAACGGCAGGCGGATGAGTTGGTCGCTGACCCGCTCGGTGACGGGGCAATCGCCTTCCCTGCCGCCAAAGCGCCGTCCCATGTCCGAAAGATGCAGCGGCAGGTAGTGAAAGACGCTGTAGATGCCGCGCTGGCGCAGGTGGGCGATGAGACCCTGGCGCAGTTCAAGGCTGGGCAGGAGCAGGTAGAACATGTGATAGGCCTGTTCAACATGCGGAGGGACATACGGTAACTGCACGTCGTGCGCCTGCGCCCAGCCGGTAAGCGCGGCGTGGTAGAACTCCCACAGGCGTTTGCGGTGCGCCTGGATTTTCTGACGCTGCTCCAACTGGCCGTAGAGATAGGCGGCCAGGATGTCGGAGGGCAGGTAGGAGGAGCCGATGTCCACCCAGGTGTACTTGTCCACCTGGCCGCGGAAGAAGCGGCTGCGGTTGGTGCCTTTCTCGCGCAGGATTTCGGCGCGCTCCACCAGCGCCGGGTCATTGATGAGCAGCGCCCCGCCCTCGCCGCAGGAGAAGTTCTTCGTCTCGTGGAAAGACTGGGAGGCCAGCACCCCAAACGTGCCGAGGTACTTGCCCTTGTACTTGCCGAACAACCCGTGGGCGTTGTCCTCGACCACCCGGACCCCGCGCCGGTTCGCCGTTTCGAGGAGGACGTCCATCTCGCAGCCGACTCCGGCATAATGCACCGGCACGATGGCTTTGGTGCGCGGCGTGAGCAGCGCCTCGAGGCGGCTTTCGTCCAGGTTGAGGGTATCAGGGCGGATGTCGGCGAAGACCGGCCGCGCTCCGCGCAGGACGAAGGCGTTGACGGTCGAGACGAAGGTGAAGGAGGGGAGGATGACCTCGTCGCCGGGGCCGATTTCCAGCAGGAGGGCCATCATCTCCAGGGCATGGGTGCAGGAGGTGGTCAGCAGGACGCGCGGCACGCCGAGTTCGGCCTCCAGCAGGGCGGCAACCTTCTTGGTGAACGGCCCATCGCCGGAGTGGTGGCCGCTACGGATGGCCTCGGCCACGTATTCCATCTCCCGGCCGACCGGAACGGGGCGGTTGAAGTCAATTTTGATGGGGTTGTTCATGCGAGCAGTCTCAAAATGATATCACAGGTCTGTTCGGCCATGGCCGCGCTGTAGTGATGGTCGTTGAATAGATTGAGGACCTGGGCGGCAAGCGATTCGGCCTGCGGACAAACTCCCGGCGCAAAGACGCCCGCCAGCGAAGCGTAATGCGCCGAAGCAAAGAGACCCGCCTCGAAAATGGCCTGCCGCGCCTGCTCCCGCTGCGGCAGGCGCAGATTGAAGCGCCAGTTCTGGTAAGCCGGCGGAAGTTGCGCCCAGGCCGGCAGGCGGGCGGCGTAGATGGCGTTGATTGTGTTGCGATGGGCTTGCGCCTGTTTCAGGCCCTCCGCCAGCCGCCGGCGGTACTCGTCCCAGGCAGGCATGTCGCCGCCGCTCTCCAGCCAGTCGCTGTCGGCATAGTGGAATGGCCGGCGGGCAGCGAGGCTTTCCTTGTAGGCCTGTTCCAGCGCCTTCAAATGTTCCGGCTGAAAAGGGAGAGGGCGCGGTGCGTAGGGCAAATCCGGCCGCAGGAAGGCATAGCCGCCGAAGCCCAAATCCACAATTTTGGCATAACCGCTGCTGTAGAGCAAGACATCGGCCGGGTGACGCGGCGGCGTCAGGTCTGGCTCGCACAGGCAACGGTCGTCAATGAGCAGCAGGGAGGGATGGTCCGCCTTGACGGCCGCGAAGAAATCGAACGGCGTGGACGGTTCGCCGTAGGTGTGGGCGTAGAGCAGTCCGCCGAAGCCGCCGCTTTGCAAGCGGGCGGCGGCCGCCTCGAGGTCCATGTGCAGAGTCGCTGCCGAGATGTCCACGAACTCGAAGGGGACGCCGGCCTTCAGAAAGGTGAGCGGCACAATGGGGCAGATGTTGGCCGGGAGGAGAAAGGGACGCCGGTCGGCGCGGGCGGTCAGCAGGTGGTAGAGGATGGCCGAGGCGCGCCGCTCGAGGACGAGTTTCATGGCCGGAATCAAAGGTCCTTGCGGACGAGGATGGTGAAATCGTACAGGCCGTAATCGTGCAGCAAGGCCACGTTGCGGGAGAAATGGCGTTTGCAATGATCGAAGTAGAAGAGCGGGTCGCCGTAGTACAGGTCGGGGCGTTGGGCCATGCGTTCGGGGTCGGAATATTTGGTCAACATGTTGAAGGAGAATCCCTTCGAACACAAGCGGTTCATGTTGTCCAGCGTGCGGAGGGTGAAGTCGCGCCAATCTTCGTAAGAGGCATCCATCTTGATGTTGAAGATGGCCCCCGCCAGGAGATAGTCGGCAGGCGGGACCTCGTGTTCGTCGGTGGTGAAATGGGCGTTGGGAAAATCCTGGTGGGTTTCGCGGCCGGCGACGACCATCTTCTCGATGATGTCCACGCCCCAATATTCGAACTGCCAGCCCTTGGCATGCAGGAAATCGAACATCGCCCCGTAGCCACAGCCGTAATCGAGGACGGTGAACGGGCGGGACGGGTCAATGACCTTGACCAGTTGCTCGAAACGAATCGCCTGCGCCTCGGGGCCGTTGTAGTCCACGCCCTGAGGGGTGGCGCCGAATTGTTCCAGTTTGCCGGCAAAGTAGTCGTTCAGTTTACGCAAGGTATCTTCGAGGCTCATGATTTTTTCTCTTTTCCGATGATGTAATCGAGCGCCTGCGGGCCGGTCATGAACAACAAATCCAGAATGCTGACATGTGGGTCATAGGGCGGATACAACTGAGGGTACTCCGGATAATCATATTCAATGTAGTCGAAGGGAATGCCGGCGGCGGCGAACTTTTCCGGCTCGATGTACTCTCTGGCCGACGGGCCGCTCAAGTAGTGGGTCGCGCCGACGCGTTGGAGGATTTGAATCAGCCGGTCGGTCTTCTCGCCGCTGATGCCGTCCAGTTCGCTGGAGCGCAGGAAGCGGGTGTGGGTGATGCCCAATTGGCGCGCCAGGGCAATCGTCAGTTCGATGGTGAAATCGGCCAGGAAGCGGTCGCGCCGCTGATAGAAAGGTTCGAGGAAGTCGGCATAGCGGCGGAAATAGGGCGCCCGGCCATAGGCGAAAGTCAGCGCCTTCCAGTGATTCTTCGCCCACGGCTTCGACCAATCAATCTCAATTTCGCGAATCAGGCGTCCCTGCGTCACCCCGGCGCTGTGCACCGGGATGGTCAGCCATTGCTTGCCCTGGGCAGTCTTGATTTGATTGCGGTTACGCCAGCCGTGCTTATCGTACTGCACGTCGTCATAGAAGATGAATAAATCTGCCCGATAAATCTGGTCGAAGACGCCGCGCCAGGGGAGGTAGGAGGGCTGAAGGATGACGACGTTCACCGTTCCATCCCCACCTGCCCGGCGACGACATAGGGCGGCCGATCCATGATACGGTCGAACATGCGCGCCAGGTACTCGCCGAAGATGCCGAGGGCGAACAGTTGCGTCCCGCCGAAGATGGAGATAATCGAGGCCAGGAAAGGGAAGCCCGGCAGGCTGCCGGCCGCGAAGTAAATCGCCAGCACATACACCAGCACCGCCAGTCCAAAGAGGGTCATGAAAAACCCCAGCCAGGAGGCAAAACGCAGCGGCGCAGTGCTGAAGCCGGTCAGAATCAGAATCGCGGCCTTGACCAGCGCCCCAAAGCGGTAATTTGAGGGCCGGTCGGCGGCCTCGATATCCACCTGCACCGAGGTGAAACGGCTGGTGCCCCACGAGAGCAGCACATCCAGGGTCAGCGAGGGGCTGCGAAAATTGACAAAGGCCTCGCGCAAAGCGGTGCGAAAAGCGCGAAAAGCAGAGATGTTGCGCACCGAGGGCACGCCCATCACCCGCGCCAGGATGATTTTGATGGCGCGCGTCATCCAGTTGCGCCACCAGACCTGCGGCAATTTCTTCGGCGCCCCATAGACCACATCGTAGCCCTTCTCCAGTTCGGCCAACAGGACGGGGATTTCTTCCGGCGGGTGCTGGAGGTCGTCGTCCATGGTGACGCAAATCTGGTAGCGGGCCGCCCGCACCCCGCACAGGGTGGCATTGTGCTGGCCGTAGTTGCGCATCAGACGGAGGCCGCGCACCCAGGCATATCTTTCGGCCAGGCGGCAGATGACCGCCCAACTGTCATCCGGGCTATCATCATTGACCAGGATGACCTCGTATTCTTCGGCCAGGGCGGGCAGCACCTTCGCCAGCCGTTCCAGCAGGGGAACGAGGGTCTCCTGGCCACGATAGACGGGGATGACGATCGAACAGTTCATCGGCGCAATTTTACTCCAGACGGGCGTTCACAAACGGACCCCGTGCCGGGCCGCCAGGATTTGGGCGAGGCGCGCCTCCTCGGCTTGTCTCTGCGCCGCGTCCCAGCCTAAGGCCTCGCCCAGCCAGGCAGCAAGTTGCTCCACCCGCGCCCGCGTCAGTTGTCCCAGGTAGCCGAGCAGGGTACGGCGCAACAGGAGGTCATCGAGATGGACGATTTTTTCGCGCCGCGCCATGGTAAGAACTTCCTCGCGGGTGTAGTCGGGCGTGGTCTTCAGCGCGGCGGCGTTGACGCCCAGGCCGATGGGCAGGGACTTCGTATCCGCCCGGCGCGTTCGGCCAAGGAGGGCGAGGACGCGGTCGGTGACCTGCTCGGAGAAGGCGCGGAAGGAGGTCCATTTGCCGCCCACCAGCGAGAGGAGCGGGATTCCGTCCAGGCTATCTTCGCGGATGTGGTGGTCGCGGGTAATCTGGCCGGTGGTCTTGGCCGAGCCGGTGTAAGCCAGTGGGCGGACGCCGGAGAAGCGGAAGACAATCTGCTCGCGGCGGACGGGGATATCGGGGAAGACGCGGCCGACCATGTCGAGGAAATAGTCCACTTCTTCTTCGGTGCAGCGGGCCGAATCGGGGTCCTCGATGGGCAGGTCGGAGGTGCCGATCATGACCTTGTCGAAGAGGGGGAAGATGAGCACGATGCGCCCATCCTTGTTCTCGAAGAAGAATTCGTGGTCGCCGATGGCGGCGCGCAGTTCGGGGTTGTCGAGGACGAGGTGCGAGCCTTTGGTCGGGCCGAGGTAGTGGGTCGGCAGGCCGAGGGCGCGGTTGGCGAGGTCTATCCACGGGCCGGCGGCGTTGACGATGATTTTGGGTCGAACGTCGAAGGTTGAACCGGTCAGTTCGTCGCGCAGGGTGACGGTCTGCCCCGCCGCGCCGACCAGCGAGACATAGTTGAGGGCGCGGGCGTGCGGGCCTTCGGCCTCGGCATCCAGGACGAGTTCGAGTGCCAGGCGTTCGGGCGAGAGCAAGAGGCCGTCATAGTAGGTAGCAGCGTAACGGATGCGCGGGTTGAGGCGGGGAAAGCGTTGCAGCGCCTTGCGGCGCGGCTCGAAGACGTGGCGCGGCACAACGCGGTTCTTGCCGGTGTAGGCATCGTAGAGCATCAGGCCGAGTTTGATGACCAGGGCGCCGCGTTCGGCGGGTTTTTCCAGCAGGCCGAGGAACTTGAGCGGGGCGTTGAGCAGGCCGGAGAAAATTTTGAAGATGGGGATGGTGGTCGGGAGCGGTTTGACCAGGGTAGGAGCGTTTTGGATGAGGCGGTTGCGCTCCTGCACGGCCTCACGCACCAGGCGGAACTCGCCGTTCTCCAGGTAGCGGATGCCGCCGTGCGCCATGCGCGAGGAGGCCGCGCTGGCCCCGGCGCAGAAATCGCCGCGGTCAATGAGCAGCACGTCCACGCCGTTGAGCGCCAGGTCGCGGAACGTGCCGATGCCGTTGATGCCCGCCCCGATGA
Organism: Anaerolineales bacterium; assembly: GCA_041287425.1. Taxonomy (GTDB): domain Bacteria; phylum Chloroflexota; class Anaerolineae; order Anaerolineales; family Villigracilaceae; genus JAFGSI01. Next base: position 109,291 of record JBEULG010000028.1, read on the forward strand.
TGAGCACTTCGGGAGGGCGGGATTGGAGGGATGCGAGAATTTCACTTCTATTCACAAGCGTATCTCCTCACGCTTAGGGGCGTAAATAGTTGATAAGGAGGCGTGGCGGTGTAATTTTGGTTGAGGCCAAAACACCCGTTCACGCCCGACACATTATACCGTGTTGAGCACTGAGCCGGCGAGGCGTCTCTCCGTCAGCCCGCCCCTGGCCGTCGCCGCCCTCCGCTCTGGGCATCATTAGGGGGTACGAGGCGGATAAAAAGCATGTACAATTGGCGGAGAAGAAAATTTCACAAGCGTCGCGGCTGTGATTGAGCAATGAGGCCGAACAAAATCGATCGGGCCGCAAAACTTCGTGCTCCGTGGTGAGTCCTTTCGTAACCTTCGTGTTTGAACCAACTTATGGTGAACTATGACAAATACTCCTACCCCCATCGCTTACATCGTCGGCGGCGGACTGAAAGAGTCCTTCCGTGCCCGGCTCACCGTCCCCGCGCAGGAGGTGCAGGAGGGCGCCTTCGTGGTGGTCGAGAGCGGCGAGTGGCTGTTCTACGGCCTGGTCACCGACCTGCAACTGGGCGCCACCGACCCGCGCTTTGCTGACGAGCAGAGCGAGGCGCGCCTGCCGCCCGCCCTCGCCCGCGCCCTGCACGGTCAGACGCTCTACACCAACCTCGAAATCCTGCCCGCCCTGATGCTCGAACGCGGCCCGGAGCCGGGGACGCCGGAGTACGCGGCCTGGGCAAAGGAAAAGGCCGAACATCGGCCGCGCCCGCGCCCGGTCAAGACCGTGCCGCCGCACCATGCCCCGGTCCGCCTGGCGACGGCAGGCGATATTGACGAAATCTACCACGGCGACTTCGTCATCGGCTATACCCGCGAACAAGGTCACCCCATCCGCATTGACCTGGATACCTTCGTCCAGCGCTCGGCGGGCGTCTTCGGGGCGACCGGCACGGGCAAATCGTTCCTGACCCGCCTGCTGCTGGCCGGGCTGATGCACAAGGGCAAGGCCGCCGTGTTGGTCTTCGACATGCACAACGAGTACGGCTTCGACGACGTCGCCTCCGACACGGGCGAGAAGGTGACCGGCCTGAAGACCAAGTTCGCCAGCCGCGTGCGGGTGGTCGGCCTCGGACCGAAGGCGCTGATTCGGGGAAACGCGCCGGACTTCAACCTGGAGATTGCCGCCGCCGAGATTACCCCCGCCGACATCGAACTACTGACCGGCGAACTCAACCTGCGCGAGACCGCCCCGACCGTCCTGCACGCCCTGGAGCATAGCCTGGGGCGCGACTGGTTTGCCAAATTCAAGGCGATGAACCGCCAGGAGGTCGAAATCGAGGATGAGCGCGGCAAGACGAAGCGCGTCCCGCATCCCGAAAGCGTCGCCGCCTGGGCCAACGCGCACGGCGTCCACGTGATGGCGGCCGAGGCGCTGCACGACAAACTGCGCCGCCTGTTCGACAAGCCCTACATCGTCGAGCAGCCCGCTGCCGATTCGGTCGGCGAAATCGTCCGCTCGCTGGAGGCCGGGCGGCATGTCATCCTGTCCTTTGGACAGTTCGAGAGCGACCTGGATTACCTCTTCGTCTCCAACCTACTGACGCGCAAAATCCGCCAGGTGTGGGAGCGCAAGACCAACGCCTACCGCTCCAGCGGCCAGGACGAGCCGCGGCAACTGGTCATCGTGCTGGAGGAGGCACACAAACTGCTCAACCGCGAGATGGCCGCCCAGACGACCTTTGCCAGCATCGCCCGCGAAATGCGCAAGTACTACGTCACCCTGCTCATCGTGGACCAGCGCCCGTCGCAGATTTACGACGAGGTCATGTCGCAGTTGGGGACGCGCATCTCCGGCTGGCTGGGCGACGAGGACGACATCCACGCCGTCCTTTCGGGGCTTTCGGGCCGCGAGGCGCTGCGCGGCATGCTGGCGCGGCTGCAGCCGAAGGAGGAGGTGCTGCTCCTGGGCTGGGGCGTGCCGATGCCGCTGCCGGTGCGCTCACGCCGCTACGATGACAATTTCTGGCGCGAGTTGCTCGGCGTCAGCGGCAAGAAGGACGAGGCGCAGATTTTGAAGGAGTTGGGATATTGAAAATTGTTGTATAATGAATGCAAACATAAGTTCTATTTTGATAAGCCATGTTTTACCGGCAAAAGATTCTCCTGGCCCTCATTGAAACCTTCGGCGGCAGACTGAAACGAACAGACTGCGAGAAATTACTGTTTCTGTTTTGCCAAAACACTGGGCAGAACTACTATGACTTCTTCCCTTACCGTTACGGCGGTTTTAGCCTGATCTCCTACCACGATAAAAATGTGTTGACAAAGAACGGCTGGTTGGGTGAAGATGATGACTTTGTCCTTGTTAAAAGCGATTCCATGCTGCCACAATTGAGGCCGGGGGATCGGCAAGCCCTTACAGCCCTACAAAGAGAAGTCACAACGCTGGGGGATGAATTAATCAGAAAAGCCTATTTGCAATATCCTTATTTTGCATGCAAAAGTGAGATTGTATCTCGTGTACTGGCCACCTGTGAGGTTGAAGAAATTCGCCGTTCCTGGACGTTTGATACCACACCTTGTCTGTTTACCATTGGCTATGAAGGGCTATCCATTGATGCTTTTCTCAATAAACTGATTGCGAATAACATCCAGGCGCTTGTTGATGTGCGCAACAATCCCTTCTCAATGAAATTCGGCTTTTCTAATCCACAGTTTCAAAAGTATGTGGAGAGAGTTGGCCTGTGTTACTATCACTTACCGGAATTGGGAATCCCATCTGCGTTACGGAAAGGGCTGGATGGCCCCGATGCGTATCGCCGGCTTTTTGCCTACTACGAAGCGCATATCCTGCCCCATCACACTGTGTCGTTAAAGCGCCTTCAACACTTACTGCAAGAGCATGGACGTATCGCTTTGACCTGCTTCGAAGCAAATCCCACGTCTTGTCATCGGCATAAAATCACTTCTCACCTGGCGGATGGTGGACTTGCAACCCCAATCATCCATTTGTAAGAGGGGACATGTATTTGCCTGATGAAATTCCAAACGCAAAAGTTTTGCTGACAGTCAAGACGTATCCTCTCCCCACCGCCGATCATGGGGAAGTTGTCTGTACTGCCGGTCTCTTGAGCGGTGAAAAGTGGGTGCGACTCTATCCGATTCCTGCAAGTTTGTACAATGACAGACGATATCCGAAGTATTCTTGGGTAGAGTTGAATCTGGTCAAGCATCCCAACGACACCCGTCCCGAAAGTTACATGCCGCGTTTGGGCATGGATGAACCGATGAGACGCACCGGCGAGATTGGAACAACAGATTACTGGGCAGCCAGGCGGAGCCTGGTGGAAAGGGAAGTTTTTGACTCTATGGACGAGTTGCTGTCCTTGCGCTGGGCAGAAGACCGCTCGCTAGGGACGCTAAAACCGCTTGAAATTGTTGATTTTGTATGGGAAGAAACCGAACGGGAATGGAAACCTGAGTGGGCAAATCAGTTAAGGCAACTGCGCATGTTCGACCCTTATGGAAGTGGAAACTTGGAGCACCGCCCGCTCATCAAGAAACTACCATATACCTTCAAATATCGTTTTCTCTCCAGAGGCGACGTCAAGCCGAGAGAACTTTCCATTCACGATTGGGAATTGGGGATGTTATATTGGAAGTGCCTGCGACAAACAGCAGGGGACGAAGAACAGGCTATTCAATTGGTTCGCAAAAAGTATTTCGATGAGTTCGTTTCTCAAAAAGACATTTTCCTGTTTCTGGGAACTACGTACCAATATCACCGACGCAAAGCGCCCAATCCGTTTATCATCATTGGTGTATTTTATCCGCCGAAGACGCCTCAGCTGCTTTTGCCTTTGTAAATCGTTCCTTGTTCCCGGCCGCGAGGCGCTGCGCGGCATGCTGGCGCGGCTGCAGCCGAAGGAGGAGGTGCTGCTCCTGGGCTGGGGCGTGCCGATGCCGCTGCCGGTGCGCTCACGCCGCTACGATGACAATTTCTGGCGCGAGTTGTTCGGCGCGGGGAGTAAGAAGGACGAGGCGCAGATTTTGAAGGAGTTGGGGTATTGAGAAGAGAAAGGGGCGTTGCTGCCGGGAAATTCACGCCCCCAGGCCGCCCAAAGACAATTGGGAGGCGCCCTCGACCGCCGCGCAGACGTATCCCTGGCCATCCAAACCGGTTTGTTGACGATAGGCGAGGATGACTTGTTCGGTGAATGAATGCGCCTCTTCCGCCCGAACGAGGGCGACCGCACAGCCACCGAAACCGGCGCCGGTCATGCGCGCTCCCAGGCAGGCCGGGTGACGGCGGGCCAGGGCCACAATCTGGTCGAGGGCGGGAGAAGAGACCTCGAAGTCATCGCGCAAACTGGCATGGCTTTGATCAAGCAGGCGGCCCAGGGAGAGAGCGTCGCCGCGGCGCATGGCCGCGACGGCTTGCAGGACGCGGCCGTTCTCGCTGATGACGTGGCGGGCGCGCCGCACAATCGTCTCCTCCAGGTCGGCGGCGCAGCGCGCCAGGGCGGCCTGGTCGGCGTCCCGCAAGGCTGGCACACCCAGGCGGCGGGCAGCCGACTCGCACTGACGACGGCGTTCGTTGTAGGCCGAGTCGACCAGGCCGCGGCGGGTAGCGGTATCGAGCACAACGACGGCCGTCTGGGGAGGCAGAGGGATGGGTTCGTACTCCAGGCTGCGACAATCGAGGAAGAGCGCATGCCCGGCGCGGGCGGCAGCCGAAGCCATCTGGTCCATGATTCCGCAGCGGACACCGACCCACTCGTTCTCGGCTTTCTGCGCCAGGCGGGCCATGCGCGGCGGCTCCCAGGGCAGGGACGAGACGGCGGCAAAGGCGCGCGCCGCAGCCAGTTCGACGGCTGCCGAGGAGGACAGGCCCGCGCCGCGCGGGATGTCGCCGGCAAGGACGCCCTCCCAGCCCGTCAGGAGAAAACCTTCGCTTTGGAGTGCCCAGGCCACGCCCTTGAGGTACTCGGCCCAGGTCGCATCGCCGCGCTCGAGACGATCGAGGCTGAAGTCGGCGGTCTGGTCGTAGTCCAGGGCGTGGACGAGCAGGCGGCGGTCGGGGCGGGGGCGCAGGGCGATGGTCACGGCCCGGTCAATGGCAATCGGCAGGACAAAGCCGTCGTTGTAATCGGTGTGTTCGCCGATCAGATTGACCCGGCCGGGAGCGCGCACGAAGAAAGTCGGGCGGTCGCCGAAGCGGGCCTGGAAGTTTTTCTCGATGAAAGTAAGGGGAAGCATGGATTATTTTTCGAGCCAAATGGTGACCGGCCCGTCGTTGTGGATTTCGACCAGCATGTGAGCACCGAAGACGCCCATCTGGGTAGGAATGCCCTGCTCGGCCAGGAGCGCCGCAAAGCGTTCGACCAGCGGGGCGGCCACTTCCGGCGGGGCGGCGTCGGTGAAGGAGGGTCGGCGGCCTTTGCGCGTATCAGCGTAGAGGGTGAATTGCGAGACAACGATGGCCTGCCCGTTCACCTCCCGGATGGAGAGATTGGTCTTGCCGTTTTGGTCCTCGAAGATGCGCAAAGCAGCAATTTTCTCGGCCAGGAAGCGGGCCTGCTCCTCGCCGTCCGCCGGGCCGATACCGAGCAGGATGACCAGCCCGCGCTCGATGGCGGCGACCGTCTCTCCGGCGACGATGACTTTGGCAGAGGCGACTCGTTGGAGCAGAGCACGCATGGGGACAGGTTGAGAGCCGCCTTAAGGCAGGGGAATGGCAGCCCGGACCTCGCGCATGGTTTGCTCGGCGATGAGGCGGGCGCGGGCGGCGCCGTCGTCCAGCACGCTCTGGACGTACTCCGGCCGGGCGGCCAGTTCGGCCCGCCGGGCGCGGAAGGGTTCCAGGGCGCGGTTGAGGTTCTCGGCAAAGCGTTTCTTGCAATCCACGCAGCCTATTCCGGCCCGCCGGCATTCGACGTTGATCTCCTGCACTTCCTCGGCCGGGGTGAAGACCTTGTGCATCGAGAAGACATTGCAAACATCCGGGTTGCCGGGGTCGCTGCGCTTGATGCGCTGCGGATCCGTGACCATCATCATGACGCGCTGGCGGGTTTCTTCGGGAGTGAGAGCCAGTTCGATGTGGTTGTCGAGGCTCTTGCTCATCTTTTCTTTGCCGTCAATGCCGAGTACTTTGGGCACCTCGGTGGTTTTCATCGCCGGCTCGATCAACACGTTGGTATTGAAGCGATAATTGAACGAGCGCACAACCTCGCGGGTGAATTCGATGTGAGGCGCCTGGTCAATGCCGACCGGCACGAAATCGGTTTTGTACAGGACGATGTCGGCAGCCATCAGCACCGGATAGCCGACCAGCCCGTAGTTGACATTGTTGGGATTCTGGCGCACCTTTTCCTTGAAGGTGGGCAGGTCGGTCAATTTGCCGAGCGGCGTGACCATCGAGAGGATGGTGTGCAATTCCATCACCTGGGGAACGTGAGACTGCACGAACAGAATCGTCTCCTCGGGGCGGATGCCGGCGGCGAGCAAATCGAGAGCCATCTCATAGGTGTTTTGTTTGAGATTGACCGTATCTTCGATGGTCGTCAGTGCGTGGATATCCACGATGCAATAGACGCAGTCGTGCTCATCCTGCAAGGCGACATAGTTTTGGATGGCGCCCAGGTAGTTGCCCAGATGTGAACGCCCGGTAGGACGGATGCCGGAGAAGACGCGGCCTTTCTTGGTCATGGTTGCCTCATCCAGAAAAGAAAAATGGGTGAAAAAATTATAACATACAGGACTTGCGCCGCCCGCCGGGGCGCATGCCGACCGCCTAGCGCTTGAAGGTCCGCCAGGCGTAGAGGGCGATGCCGATTCCCACCAGGAGCAGGATGACCCCCGCGATGCCCAGGATCGGCGATCCGCCCTCCGGCTGTGGGCTGGTCTCCTCCTGAGCCTTCAACTGGGCGCCGAAACCGACGTAGGAGGTGTCGCCGGCGCTGACTTCCAGCGTGTAGGTCAGCACGGTGGTGGGACTGAATGCGTCCGGCACGGCCGCGCTGATGGTGTAGCGGCCGGGCGGCATGTCGGTGAAACAGGTGCGCACCGGCTCGCCGGTATCGGCATCGAGCAGGGCTACGGTCGGCTTGCTCTGCGAGTACGTCCCATTGGCGCTGGTAACGCTCACCGCCCCGTCGGCGATGCCCGTTTCGGTCTCCTGACGCAAGCCGTCGCCGTTGAGATCGGCGTAGAGCAGCACACACACCTGGGCCGTGCCGGAGACCGGCGTGGGGGTCGGCTCGCCGACGGTCGGCGTCGGCTGCGGGCCGACGGTCGGGGTAGCGCCGGCTGGGCCGCCCACGCCGATGACCAGTTCCTGGCCCTCCCGCAGCGTGCAGTTCTCGTCCAGGCGGTTGGTGGTGCGCAGATAGTCCACCGGCACGCCGGTCAGCAGCGAAATGCTGATACAGGTTTCGCCCGCCCTGACGATGTAGATGATGCGGCCGTCGGGGCCGGGGGTGGGGGTGACGAATTGCTGTCCCTGGGGAGCGGGCGCCGCCAGGGCATTCAACGTCAACGCGAAAGCGACCAGGATGAGAGCCAGCGAAAGAGCCAGAAGAGCAGGACGCATGTTCATAGGTGCACCGGTAGCAGGATTATATCATTTTCGCCCCCGCCTGGGCTGCGCCCAAAGCCGCCCGCATCCTCTGATATAATCCGGCTGCGCTTTTGGAGGCCGTTTCGGCTCTCGAGTCGGCTCCTGGCAGACTTGCATGACTTGCGCGCCGGTCGTTACGAACACCCGCTGAGATTCGCGGCAGGCAAGCCGGGGCTGGTCAAGTTCGAAGCATACCCGGGAAAGGCAGGGCGATATGACGCTTCAGATTATCGTTGGCGCCCAGTGGGGGGACGAGGGCAAGGGACGCATCGTGGACTGGTTCGCCGCCGAGGCCGATTACGCCGCCCGCTATAACGGCGGCGACAACGCCGGTCACACCGTTACGGTCGCAGGCCAGATTTTCAAACTCCACCTCGTCCCGTCCGGCGTCATTCACCCGCACGTCATCGGCGTGCTGGGCAACGGCATGGTGGTCAACCCGCAAACTTTGCTGGAGGAGATGGACATGCTGGCCGGGAACGGCATCGAGGTCTCGCCTTCCCGCCTGCGGATTTCGTTTGCCGCTCATTTGATTACGCCCGCTCACAAGGCCCTCGACCGGGCGATCGAGGCAGCCCGCGGCCGGGCCGAAATCGGGACGACCGGGCGCGGCATCGGCCCGGCCTACACCGACAAGGCCGCCCGTACCGGCCTGCGCCTGGCCGACCTGCTGGCCGACGATTTCGCCGACCGGCTGGGCGCCCACCTGGCCGCCGCCAACCGCCTGCTCGGCCTTTACGGCGCGCCGCCCCTCGACCCGGCCCCGGTGTGCGATCAATTCTGCGCCTACGCGGCGCGCCTCCGCCCGCACATCGCCGATACCGCCCTCGAACTCGACTCCGCCCTGCGGGCGGGCAAGACCATCCTGGCCGAGGGCGCCCAGGGTACGCTGCTCGACCTCGACCACGGCACCTACCCCTTCGTGACCTCGTCCAGCACCCTCGCCCCCGGCGCGCTGACCGGCCTGGGCCTCGGCCTGAACGTCGCGGCCGGGGCGCGCGTCCTGGGCGTGGTCAAAGCCTTCCAGACCCGCGTCGGGGCCGGGCCTTTCCCCACCGAAGTCTCCGGCGAACTGGCCGAACGCCTGCGCGGCTCGGGCAAGAATCCCTGGGACGAATTCGGCACCACCACCGGCCGGCCGCGCCGCGTCGGCTGGCTGGACGGCGTCCTGCTGCGTTACGCCGCCCGCTTGAACGGACTGACCGAACTGGCCATCACCAAACTGGACATCCTGACCGGCATCCAGCCTCTGCGCCTGTGCGTCGCCTATCGGACGGCAGACGGTCAGCGCCTGGACGACCTGCCCTTCGGGCCGTCCGACCTGGGCAACTACCAGCCGGTCTATGAGGAATTGCCCGGCTGGGACGAGCCGCTTGGCGAGATCCGCCGCTGGCGCGACCTGCCCGCCGCCGCCCGCGGTTACCTCGAACACATCTCCGCCTTATGCCGCCTGCCGATTCGGCTGGTCTCGGTCGGGCCGGAGCGCGCCCAGGTGGTGGAAACATAAGCGCGGCGCGCTGCTAAAAGCGCGTCGCGCTCTGTGAAATGACCGGCATCGAATTCACGAATGAGTCGAATCGTTTCTCGAGGAATTCGCGAACAGTCGATGCCAACCTTTCAAGCACTCTTGTATAACGATACAAGTACCAGCGGATTCTTTGCCACGGATTACACAGATTTTTACAGAAGAAGTTGTTCTTAAACCCATGCTAATCTGCGGCTGAAAGTGCTTTTGTAAGAGGTCTACTCATTCGTCCGGGCGCGGACGTTCTTGTACCGCTTGCGGATTTCGGGCAGGAAATACTCCTCGAAGAAGCGGTCCACATCGTAATCGGGCTGCCAGCCCCAGTCGCGGCGGGCAGCCGAGTCGTCCACGTCCTCCGGCCACGAGTCGACGATGCCCTGGCGGCGCGGATTCGGCTGGAAGGTAATCTGCGCCGAGGGGAAAGCCGCCAGCGCCCGCTTGCGGAAGTCGGCGGCAGTCAGGCTGAAAGCGTCGATGTTGTACACCTGGCGGGTCAATTGCTCACGCTTGGCGTCCATCAACAGGAAGATGGCTTTGATGGCGTCGGGCATGGCCATGAACGAAATCCGGGTGTCCTCACGCACAAAGCAGGCATAGGGCAAGCCCTGGGCGGCGTGATGTAGCATCTCCGGCCCGTAGTCGCTCGTCCCGCCGGAGGGGACGGTGTAGGCGCTGATGAGGCCGGGGAAGCGGATGGCGCGGAAGTCGCACATCACCGGCGGGTCGGGGTCCAGGTGACGCTGGCCGTAATAGCGGCTGTAATAAATGCCCAGTTTCTCGCAGTACAATTTGTTGCAGCCGTACATGGTGTGCGGGGTATTGTATTCGTCCTCCTTCACGCGTCCGGCGCGGCGCTTCTCCTCTAGCGTGGAGAACCCATAGGCGGCAATCGAACTGGGAAAGAGGAACTGTACCGCCCGGCCGCGCTTGGCCGATTTGTAGGCCGCCAGCATCAGCAACTGCATCGTCCCCTCCACGTTGATGCGGTGAGCCTCCTCGGTGGCCACCTCGGCCTTGGACGAGAGCGAGGCGGCCAGGTGGAAGATGATGTCGAAATCGTAGTCGTAGAACTGTTTGACCCGATAGACCAGGTCGCCCTGGACGTGTTCGGCGGTCAGCGGCTGAATGGCCTCGGCGGGCGGCAGCAGGTCGGTGGTCACGATGCGGTAGCCGCCCCTCTTTGCCAGCCCCTGTACCAGCGCCTGACCGATCTCGCCGCACGCGCCGGTCACCAGGACGGTTTTTTCGCTCATATTTCTCTCCTTACTTATGCTAGAATGAAGTGGATGAAGCGCCCCGCAGGGAGCCATTTGCACTTGTATTGTACAACAGGCAAGTCGAAACGCGCTGCGATATTTGCAACCGCCTTGAGGGATGAAACTCACATGCTGCTCGCCGGACGACATTTGCGCACGATGGGAGCGGCCATCGGCAGCCTGCTCCTGAGCCTGCTGACGGCCTGCCTGCCCACGCCGACGCCTCC
>JBEULG010000029.1:0-27576 GCA_041287425.1 Anaerolineales bacterium
GGGGTGGGGGTCGGGCGGGGGATGAGCAGGGTTTGCCCGACGCGCAGGTCGGTACAGGAGAGCGAGAGGTTGTTCTCCTGGATGATGACGTTGGCCGAAACATCGAAGAAAGCCGCAATCGAATAGCAGGTATCTCCGGCCCGAACCTGATACTCAATCGGCGGCAGAGGCGTGGGGGTGGGCGTGTCGGTCGGCAGGAGGGTGGGGGTGAAGGTCAGGGTGATGGTCGGCGTCTCGGTTGGGGTGGGCTCAGGGGCGGCTGGCTCGGCTCCGCCGCGCAGAATCAGGAACATCACCAGCGCTACGATGATCAGGAACAGGGCCAGAAAGCCCAGCGCGGCCGGCAGGCTGAGACGGATTTCGGGCATCTGCGTTCCCTGCAGGGGCTTCTGGGATTTCGGTTTGGCCTCGGCGGAAAATTCGCTGCCACAGACCACACAGCGGGTAGCGTTTTCGGCAACCCGCGTGCCGCAGGTGGGGCAGAGTTTGGTTGAGGAAGTTTCTGGACTCATACGGGAGGCGATTATACCATGAGGAGCAAAACAAAATATAAAGTCTTAATTGCGCGTAACCAACGCGCCTTTTTGTTTCCTGTCAGCACAGATTTCATCCTCAACCCTCGGTTATAATGTCCCCGTCATGGACGAAAACCACGCACTCTATAAGACCATGCTGCTCATCCGCCGCTTCGAGGAGCGCATCCTGGCCGAATTCTCGACCGGCAAACTGGTCGGCACCACCCACACCTACATCGGGCAGGAGGCCGACGCGGCGGGCATCTTCTCCGCCGCCGACCCCGACGACGTGGTCTTCAGCAATCACCGCTGTCATGGCCACTTCCTGGCCTACGGCGGCGACCCCTACCGCCTGGCCGCCGAACTGATGGGCAAGGTCACCGGCCTGGTGGGCGGGCGCGGCGGCAGCCAGCACATCCAGTGGCGCAACTTCTACTCCAACGGCATCCAGGGCGGGATTGTGCCGGTCGCAGCCGGCATGGCGCTGGCCGAAAAGGAAAAACAAACCGGCCAGGTCGTGCTCGTCTTCATCGGCGATGGGACGCTCGGCGAAGGCGCCCTCTACGAGAGCCTCAACCTGGCCGCCTTGTGGCGCCTGCCGCTGCTGGTCGTCCTGGAGAACAACCGCTACGCCCAGACCACGCCGGTCGAACTGGCCGTCGCCGGCTCGATGGCCGGACGTTTTGCTGCCTTCGGCATCCCGACCTGGGAGCGTGAGACCAGCGACGTGCTGGAAGTGCGCGCCCTGGCGGGGGAGGCCCTCGCCCACGTCCGCTCCGGCGCGGGACCTGCGGCCCTGATTCTGCACACCCACCGCTTCATGGCCCACAGCAAGGGCGACGACACCCGTCCGCCCGAAGAACTGGCGCGCCTCCGGCAGTTCGACCCGCTGACGATTCACGCCGCCCGCCTTTCCCCCGCCGAACGCGACGCCGCCGAGGCCGAAGTGACCGCCGTCCTCACCGACGCCTTCTCCCGCGCCGCCTCCGACCCCTTCCCCTCACTGAACACCGACGACCAACGACTGACGACTAACGACTGACGACCGATGCCCACCGTCCTCGACTCCCTCAACTCCGCCCTCCATCACGCGATGGAAAGCGACTCGCGCGTCTACATCCTCGGCGAGGACATCCTCGACCCCTACGGCGGCGCCTTCAAGGTCACGCGCGGCCTCTCGACCCGCTTCCCCGGCCGCGTCCTGACCACGCCCATCTCCGAGGCGGCCATCCTCGGCGCGGCGACCGGCATGGCACTGCGCGGCCTGCGTCCGGTGGCCGAAATCATGTTCGGCGACTTCGTCACCCTCATCGCCGACCAGATGGTCAACCACGCCGCCAAGTTCCGCTGGATGTACAACGACCAGGTGCGCGTCCCGCTTGTCGTCCGCGCCCCGATGGGCGGGCGGCGCGGCTACGGCCCGACGCATTCGCAATCGCTGGAAAAGATGTTCCTCGGCGTGCCGGGGCTGAAAGTCGTCGCTCCGAGCGCTCTCGGCGACCCCGGCGGCTTGCTCCTCGCCGCCATTGCCGAGGACGACCCGGTGCTGTTCGTCGAACACAAACTGCTCTACACCCGTCCGCTGCTGGAGGCCGGTCAGGGTGACCTGGCCGATTTCACCCTGGAGACGGGCGGCGAGCCGTTCCCCTGCTTCGTCCTGCGTCCGCCTGCCCCGCCGCATCTGACGATTGCGACCTACGGCTACAACTTCGAACTGGCCCGCGCCGCGGCGCTGGAACTGATGATGGAACACGAAATCTTCGCCGAGATGGTCGTCTTCTCGCAACTCAGCCCCTTCGACCTGCCCCCCCTCTTCGATTCGCTCGTCCGCACCCGCCGCCTGCTCACCCTCGAGGAGGGGACGCTCACCCTCGGCTGGGGTGCGGAAGTGCTTGCCCGTGCGGCTGAAGGTAGCGCAGACCGTAGCGCAAACTTTAGTTTGCGCGCTGCCCGGCGCGTAGCGGCGCGTGACCTGCCGATTGCCAACTCCCGCCCTCTCGAAGACGCCATCCTCCCGCAGGTGCAGGAGGTCGTCGCCGCGGCGCTATCGCTTCTTTAGCCACAGATTTCACAAATTTCACGAATTTTTCGTGTAATTCGTGCCATTCGATGCAAAACCCTTTTTCGTGCAATTCGCGTCCTTCGAGCCAAACCCTTTTCGTCTAATTCGTGTCCTTCGATGCCAAAATGATTAAAACCGAAATCCTCGTCCCCCTCCTCAACGCCAACGAACCCGAAGCCCGCCTGGCGGGTGTTCACGTCCGCGACGGCCAGGCGGTGGAAAAAGGCCAGATTCTCTTCACCATCGAGACCACCAAAGCCGCCACCGACATCGAGTCGCCGGAGGCCGGCTTTGTCCGTCTGCTGGCCAGCGAAGGCGACGCCCTCCCCGTCGGCGCGAAACTGGCCGTCATCACCGAGACCGCCGACGAACCGTTGCCCCAGCCTGCCGACCTTCATCCATCATCTCTCATCTCTCATCCTTCTGCGCTTCGCATCACCAAACCGGCGCGGGCGCTGGCCGAAGCCCTCGGCGTGGACCTGGCCTCCCTGCCGACCGACCGCCTGGTGACCGAAGAAGTCGTCCGCCAGATGGCGGGCGCGGCGGCGCAGATTTCCCTCCCGCCTGCCGAAAAGCCCTACCTGCTCCTCTACGGCGCGGGCGGACACGCCAAATCGGTCATGGAAATCGTCCGTCAGAGCGGCGAATACGCCATCGCCGGTATCCTGGACGACAACCCCGCCCTGACCGGTAAACAGGTGCTGGGCATCCCCGTCCTGGGGACGCGGGCGCTTCTGCCGGCCATGGCCGCGCAGGGCGTGACCCTGGCCGCCAACGGCGTGGGCGGCATCCTCGACATCAACGTGCGCGTCAAAGTCTTCGGCCTGCTCGAAGCGGCAGGCTTCTCCTTCCCGGCCCTGATTCATCCCCGCGCCACCCTTGAGCCGAGCGCAAAAGTGGGGGAGGGCGTGCAGGTCTTCGCCAACGCCTACGTGGGCGCGGAGGCCGAACTACGGCCGCGCTGCATGGTCAACACCGGCGCGGTCGTCTCGCACGATTGCGTCATCGGCGAATACACCCACATCGCCCCCGGCGCGCTCCTGGCGGGCCACGTCCACGTCGGCGAGCGGACGCTGGTGGGCATGGGCGTCACCACCGCCGTCGGCGTGCGCATCGGCAGCCGCGTGCGCGTCGGCAACGGGGCGATTCTCCTCGCCAATGTGCCGGACGGGCTGGTAGTTCAGGCCGGAAGATTCTGGACGGGACGGCTGGAGGAGCGCCCTAGCGGCGGTCGATGATGGCTTCCTGGCAGGCAGCGTCGCAGCCGGACAGGCGGGCGGCGAACGCAGGCCGCGTTGCCGGGTCGCCAACTACCAGCGGCATGAAAGGCACGTTGCTGATGTAGTATTCCAGATAGGGATACAAATCGCGCAGGAGGGGGGTTTCGGCCTCGTCGCGGCGGATTTGGTCTTGGTCTCGAATAAAGCCTTGCAAAATGGTTGTCGGGACGAAATAGTCGTAAATCGAAGCGGGGGAGCGCTCCGGATTTGAAATCAGAAATCGCTCGGCGGTGAAGTTCATGTAATCGAGGTCGTACACCAGCGGCTGGCTGCTGGCGATCGAATAATCTCCATATTGGTCCACGTATGGAAAAGCGGCGGCGAGTGTGGCGGGGATGATGTGGTACTCATCGTGCCAAGCGCAGAAGACGCCGCCAGGGGTGAGATGCTCGCGGTAGAGAGTCAGCGCTTCGAGCGAGTAGAGGTTGTTGTGTCCGGCGGTGTAGTTTCGCAAAGGATCGATGATAATCAGATCGAAGCGCGCCTCGGGATGGGCGTAGAGGTAGCGCCGGCCGTCGTCGGCCACGGAGTCCAGGCGCGGGTCGGATAGTGTGATCTGCGTCAGGGGGGTGGATTCGGCCAGGAAGGGAATCAGGTCGGGGATGAGTTCGACAAGGGTGATTTGCTCGACGCCGGGCAAAAGAGTCGCGAAATAGGCGGTGTGTCCGCCTCCGTAGCCGATGACCAGGATGCGGTCGGGATGGCTGGCGGCGGCGCAGTTCAAGGCTTGCGCTTCCCAGTAACCTGGCGAGGGGTAGCGGCTGTTGATTTCGCCCCCGATCCACAGGGTGCGATCTTCGGCGCCGCGATATGTCAGCGCCAGGACGGTCTCGGCCGTTTCGTGGATGACGGCGCGTTCGCCGGTGCCGCTTTCGTACAAGCGGGTGTAGAACAGGCCTCGGCCGGGGAGCAGCAGCAGGAGGGCGAGCAGGGAGGCCAGGAACGGCCACCAGCCTCTTTCGAGGCGGAACTGGCGCCGATTCAGCCAACCCAGGAGCGGGAAAATCAGGCTGGCGGCTATCAGCGTTTTGAGCGTCCATTCAGAGCCAATGCCGGGCAGCAGGATGAAACTGATGACCAGCGAACCCAGCACCGAGCCGAGGATGTTGGCCAGATGGATTTCGCCCACCCGCCGACCGGCGACCTGCGGGCTTTCGATGGCCAGGCGGTCGAGGACCGGCAGTCCGCCGCCCATCAGGAGGCTGGCGGGCAGAATCAGGAGCAGGAAGGGCGGCAGGTAAGCCAGCAGCGAGTAGAACAGCGCCCGCCGCGAAAAGACGAAGCCCCCTTCCGGCGCGACCATCGGCGTGACCGGCTGCTGGAAATGGGTGAAATTTTCGCTCAGCCAGGCTTGGATGGCGGCGAGATTCAGGGCGTGGTAGAGGGCCAGGAAACACAATCCTGCCGTCAGGCCGACTGCCAGTTCGAGTCGGATGAACAAGCCGGCCGGGTCGTCTGTCTGGTCGGCGCGCCGGCCCCACAGGTAACCGCCCACCGCCAGGCCGAACAGGAACACCGCCAGCACCGTCGGGAAACTGTAAACGGTGCTTTTGTTGGTGATGTGCAGGACGCGAATCCAGAGCATTTCGTATCCCAGGCCGAGGAAGCCGGTCAGGAACGAGGCGAGCAGCAGGCTGCGGTAGCCCCAGGGAGCCTGTCGGCGCGGGACGGTCTTTTCCTTCTCGCTGGGGAAGACGGCGGCGCGGGAGAGCGCCCGCCAGCGGTCGAACAGGATGGCCAACAGGCCGATGCCGGCGTTGGCGTAGAAGGCGTAGCGGATGGCGCCGTCCAGCCCGCTGTGCCCAATCAGCAGGTAGCCTGCCAGGGCCGAACCCGCCGCCGCGCCCAGGGTGTTGATGCCGTACAACAGACCGACCACCTGCCCCGAGACGTCCACCCGCTCGATGAAGGCCTGGGAGAGCAGCGGGAGGGTCATGCCCATCAAGAAGGTGGGAATCAGCAGGAGGGCGAAACTGAGCAGAAAGACCAGCCAGTAGGGGCTGCCGGCGGTAGCCTGACCGACCCAGGTGAACAGGGACGGGCTGACCACGCCGAACAGCCCGATGCCGATCTCGACCGCTCCGTAGACGAACAACAGGAATTTGACCCGCCGGGCGACCCGCCCGCCGAAGAGTGACCCCAGTCCCAGGCCGGCCATGTAGGCCGAGACAATCAGCGTGATGGCCACCATGGTGACGCCGAAATAGAGTTCCAGGAGACGCTCCCAGACGATTTCGTAAATCAGGCCGGCTGTGCCGGAGACCAGGAACAGGGCGGCGAAGAGGAACAATTTGAAGCGCGCCAGCCCGGCGCGGGCTGGTTTCTTTGAGAAGGTGGCCTTCGTCTTTGACATGGGTGCGGTGGGCGGGCGCTCAGTCGAGGCGGGAGAGGTAATCGAGCAGCAGGCGGACTCCGAAGCCGCTGGCGCCCTTGACGCAGTAGGCGCTGTCTTTATCGAAGTTCATCATGCCGGCGATGTCCAGGTGTGCCCAGGGGGTCTCGTCGGCGACGAATTGCTTGAGAAACATGCCGCCGATGACGGGGCTGGCTTTGCTGCCGCCGGAGTTCTTGATATCGGCGTCGTCGCCCTTGATTTGCTCGAAATAGTCCTCGTCGAGCGGCAGGCGCCACAGGCGCTCATGGGTCCGTTCGCCGGCCGCCAGCAGGTCGGCGGCCAAGGCGTCGTTGTTGCTCATCAGGCCGGCCCGCACCGAGCCCAGGGCGGTGATGACGCCGCCGGTCAGGGTGGCGATGTCAATCATCAGGCGCGGACGGTAGGTCTGCTGGGCGTAGGCGAGGGCGTCGGCCAGCACCAGCCGGCCTTCGGCGTCGGTGCTGATGACCTCGATGGTCTTGCCGGAAAGGGATTTCAGGATGTCGTTGGGGCGGTAAGCGCCGCCGGAAATCATATTTTCGGCGGCGGCGATGACGCCGACCAGGCGGAGCGGCAGTTTCAGCCGGGCGGCCGCAGCCAGGACGGCGATGACGGCCATTGCCCCGCATTTGTCGTACTTCATGCCGACGATGCCCTCGCTGGACTTGAGCGAATAGCCGCCGGTATCGAAGGTCAAGGCCTTGCCCACCAGCACGACCGGCGCTTTTTCGGACCCCTCGCCTGCATGCTCAAGCAGAATCAGCCGTGCCGGCGTGTTGCTGCCCTTCCCGACCGCCACGATGGCGCCCGCGCCCATTTCGGCCAGGCGTTTGTCATCCAGGACGGTGCATTTCAGGCCGGTTTCGATGGCGAGTTTCTGCACCCGCTCGGCCAGCGTGACCGGATTGATGACGTTGGCCGGTTCGTGCGCCCACTCGCGCGCCAGATTGACCGCCTCGACGACGATGCGGGTCTTTTCCACGAGCGTCTGCAGGCGGGCGGCCTCGGCGCTCAGCAAACTGATCCGGATGGGAGGTTTGGCCCCGGCGCCGGATTTGTAGCGCTCGAAGCGGAAAGCGGCCAGGAGCAGGCCCTCGGTCAATGCCTGGAAGGCGGTTTCTTCGGGCAGGCCGGCGGCGGCCAGCGAGGCGACCTCCAGCCCGGCCGAATGGATGGCGTGTTTCTCCAGCCATTTGAGCAGCAGACCGCCAGACTTGCGCACTGCTTCGGCGTTGATTTTGTCGGCCTTGCCCAGCGAAACCACGGCTCGTTTTTCGTCCAGACGCAGGGAGACCTCGCCCGGCTGGCCGGAGGTCATTTCATCCGAGGCGGGGGCAAAGGAAACCCGCAGTGCGCCTTTCCAGTCGGTGGGAGCGAGGAGGTCGAGGATCAGTCGGTCGTTCATGCCACATTCTCCGAAGTCTGTTTTTTTTATGTGCTGCTTTGGCAGTCTGTGCCGCTCAGCATGAGATCAATTGTAGCATCAATCCCGCCGCGGCGGTTCAGAAAATGAAGGGGAAGAAGGCTTTGACCTTCTTGCGGTAGGTTTCGTATCCCGGCAGGCTGGCCAGGATTTTCTCCTTGCGGAGCATGTTGGGAATCCACAAGCAGACGATAAAGAGGCCAAGCGGGATGAAAGCCAGCCAGGTCAGGGCCAGGAGGGCGAAGGCAGCGTAGATCAGGAATTCGCCAAAGTAGTTGATGTTGCGCGCCAGGCCGAACATGCCGTCGGTGATGAGTTCGTTTGGGCGCAGTTTCAGGGCGGTGAATTTTTGCATGTCGGCGGTGAAGACAAAGAAGACGCCGAAGATGTTCAGGCTGATGGCGGCTGCCAGCAGCCAGAGCGGGGCGCGGACGTCGCGCCAGGTGATCAGAAACGCCGGCAGCCAGTAAAGCGACAGGGCAGCCCACGAAACCAGGCCGAACCACAGGCTGGTCGGGCGGGTCCAGTTGGCGTCGGGGAAAAGGTGGGTTTTCATGGCCCACAGCAGGCCGTAAGTGCCGTGCAGAGCCAGATAGACCCAGGCGGTTGGGTTGTCCCAGCGCTTGAAGTAGGCCATCAGCGCCAGGATGACCAGGAAGGTGATGCCTTTGTTGCTGTCAATGAAATAGTTCAGTTTCATTTTTGTTCTCCTCCAGGACCGGCTTCGTTTGGATGACCGTTTGGCAGCGCTGCGGGAGGGGAGGTTCTCTCTTGCTGCAAGCAATCAGGGATGCACCCATTCCTCGAACAAGTCGTCGAGGTCACAGTTGCAATGCTGTTCGGCCAGGGCCTGGAAGTCGGCCGTGTAGCCGATGCCCCAGGCGAACGCCTGGCTGTAGTCGCGCATGAGGGCTTGGTAAGCGGCCTCGCCCAGGCGTTGCTGGAGGGCATCGAAAAAGAAGGCGCCTTTGCCGTAGATGATGGCGACATAATCCTGGCTGGTGTATTGATTCACTGCCAGGCCGATGGGCAGGCCGGGCTCGCTTGCCAGGCTTGAATAGAATCGCAAATTGTTCAGGCACGTCTCTCCGCTGCTCGGTCCGTAGCGCTGGGCGTAGTACAGGCAGGTGTTGTATTGAGTCAGCGATTCGTCCAGATAGGGTTCATCCTGCGTGTCGTTGCCGACCAGGTTGTAGAACCATTGATGACCGACTTCGTGGGTGACCACCTCTTCCAGGAAAGGATCGTTCCCATAGTAGTAGGAGAGGTTGACGGCGGTCAGGCCGGGATATTCGACTCCCCCGGCGCTGGTCGAGATGGGGACGATGTCAAATTCGGTGTAGGGGTAAGGGATAAACAGGTCACTGAAGATGGCGATGCTGGCGCGAGCGGTCTCCAGCGCCGATTGGGCGGCGCTTTGGCTAGCACCGGCCAGATAGTAACTGTGGATGGTGACGTCGTTCTCGGTTGCGCTTATTCGGCGGAAGTTTGGGCTGGCGGCCAGGTAGAAATCGCGCCCCGGGCCGTTGACGTAGCGGACCGTCTGCCGGCTGCCGGTCTGGCTGCGGTCGATTTCCACGCCGCTGGCGACCAGCACCTGGTTGGCGGGAGCGTCCACCGTGACGTAGTAGAAGGCGGCGTCCGAAAAGAGCGGATCGCCGTCGGTGTCGGGCAGGGCGTTGTTCCAGCCCTGCTGGTCATAGACCAGCACGGTCGGATACGCATGGGCGAGTGAAAGCACTCCCTCATTGTAGCCGAAGATGCCGTAGTAATAATCGCTGCCATGGGAGGGGATGGTGACGCTGAATTCGATGGAGAGCAGGCGTGCTGCCCCCGCTTCCAGAGGCGGATCGAGAGGGATGCGCAGCATGCCGGTCGAGCGTTCAGGGGTCACGGAAGCGCCGTCGAGGCGTACGCTGCCGATTTCGATCTGGCCACCGAGAATCTCCGGGAAAAGTCCCAGCCAGAGCGAGTCCAGAGGCATCCCTTCGTTGTTCGTGTAGTAAATCTCTTCGAGACCTGTGAGGTGCTGCATGTCCTCGTCGAGGACGAGCACCAGGTTGTAGATGCTGAGAGGCGGCAGGCTTTCGAGTGCGCTTTGCTGCGATTCTCTCAAAGCGGGGCTGAAGAGAGACCGGTCGGCCCAGTCGATGGCAGGCGGCGAGGGAGGCAGTGGGGGTTCAGGCGTGGGGGAGGCGGTAGCCGTTGACCAGGGAGTCTTGGTCGGCAATGGGTGGGGCGTTCCTCCTGGCAGGTACAGGCAGGCGAGGAGCAAGGCCATCAGAGAAATGAGCAGAAGATGTTTGCGCATAACGAATTCCCCGGGCAGCAGTCTGGGATGACCAGGAGGGAAGGCATAGCCTTTCTCCGGAATCGGCGCTCTGATGCGGCGCATGCCAGGAAATCCCCTATTCTCTGCGCCGGCGCACTGACCGCAGCCGGGGCGCGGCTCCAAATCGCTGGCAGGCGGTCAGGGCGGTCTCAGCCTCCTTGATTCCCTAGCGGCCGGTCCGGGTTTTTCAGCCATTTGCGGATATCGCCGAGATGCTCCTGTTCGTGGTGGCGGAACATTTCGACCAAAAAGGTGATGGTCGTCTTTTCGCCCCAGGGAACGACAACCGGCTCGAGGAATTTGTCTTCCGGGATTTCTGTGAGGAGAGTGCGCAGAATCTGACGAGTGAGGCGCCATTCATTCAGCACCTGTTCATACTCTAGGTCCTGGCGGGAACTGACCGTCAGCGCGTTGTACTCATCGATGCTGCGGACGGCTTCGACGGCAGGCGGACGCCCGGAGACATGGGCGCGCAGCGAGTCGATGGTGGCATCGTCCCAGCCGGTCATGTGGGCGAGCATGTGCTTGATGGTCCAGCCGGGGTAAATCTCTTTATGGGGATCAATTTGGGGGAGCAGGGTTTCAATTTCTTGGCGCGTCTGGTCCAGACGGTCGAGCAGGAAACGGCGTTCTCCTTCGGTCATGAGACCTCCTTTGGGGGAATCTGGTTCGGCTAGACGAGTGTTTCGATTGTAACTTACCAGGCGATGATTTGGCGAGGTGCGATTTTTACCAGCAGCCCTTCCTCGGAATCAAGCCAGGACTGAGGGTCCGGCGCGGCCAATTCCTCAGGGCTGAGGTAGCGGCGGTAGATGCGCTCGGCGCGCGCCCGCACCTCGAGGCGCGGTGCCGTGATCAGGTCTGCCTGGCCTTCGATCAGGACGGCAGTCAGCCCCTCGAGTTTGTCGGTCACATCCACCACCAGGGCGCAGGCGGGCCGCTTGCGAAGTTGGCGCACTTTACGCGTCGAGGCGAACGAATGGACCCAGACGAAACCGTCTTCCCATAAGTACCAGACGGGGACAACGTGGGGAGTGCCGTCAGCGGCGACGGTGGCCAGGCGGGCGAGCAGGCCGGGGCTGGCAAGGAAAGAATCGATTTGGGCGCGGGTGGGGGACATATTTTTTATCGAGGCGTGTCTTTCAGGGTCAGTTCGATGACCGGCACGATGACCTCCGGCTGTTTGACCGGCAGCCAGAGCAGCAAATCGTCGGCGCCAAGCCCCAGTTGTTCGGCCTCCCAGACGGGCGGCCGGATTTGCACCTCGCTGCCATCGTGCAGGAAGCGGGCGTATTCCACACGTTGAGCCAGGCCGGGCAGAATCAGGCTGCGGAACGGCCAGGCGAAGATGTGAACGTAGAGGCGGTGGCCGTTCTGGGTCAGACGGCAGTCTTGCGGGGCGGGGAAATCGCTCTGGGTGCAGCCGTAAATCGAGTCGGCGTGCAGGTCCATCCAGTCGCGGTAGACGTTCAGGGCGGCGACGGCGCGCGGGTCGAAGGTCCCCAGCGAGGTCGGGCCGACGTTCATGAGCAGGTTGCCGCCGCAGGCGACGGTGTTGACCAGCATGCGGATCAACTGGCCAGGACTTTTCCAGGATTCCTCGTCGCGATGGTAGCCCCATGAACCGCTGAACGTCTGACAGGCTTCCCAGACGACCGGCCGGCCGTTGACGCATACCCAGGCGGTCGGCTGGACCTGCTCGGGGGTGTGGACGTCGGCCAGTTCGGGCGGCAGGTCGAGGCGGTTGTTGAGGAGGATGCGCGGGGCAAGTCGGCGAATCAGGGCGTATAGTTGCTCGCTTTCCCAGTCTTTGCGGCCCTTGCCGGGGAAGTTCTTGTAGGTTTTGTTCGGGTAGGAAAAGTCGCACCACAGGATGTCGGGCTGGAAGCGGGTGAGCAGTTCGGCCACCTGATTGCGGACGTATTCGGCGTAACGCGGCATCTTGCGGCTGCGATTCAGCCTGGCGGCTTCGGGGTGATCGCGCAGAGGATGGTAGACGTCGATGGTGAAGTCGGGATGGTGCCAGTCGAGGAGGGAGTAGTAGAAGCCGACCCGCAACCCTTCGGCGCGAAAGGCCTCGACAAAGGGGGCGAGTAAGTCGCGTCTGGCGGGGGTGTTGGTGGCCTTGAAGTCGGTGAACTGCGAATCCCAGAGGCAGAAGCCCTCGTGGTGTTTGGCAGTGATGACGGCGTACTTCATCCCGGCCTGACGGGCCAGTTGCGCCCATTGGCGCGGGTCGTAGCGCTGCGGGTCGAAGCGGGTGAAGTAGCGGGCGCGGTATTCCGCCGGGTCGATTTTTTCCCGCGACTGAACCCACTCATGACGCGAGGCCAGGCTGTACAGTCCCCAGTGGATGAACATCCCAAAGCGGTCGTGGACGAACCAGGCGGTATCGCCGGGGGTGGGTTGGGGAGTGAGCATGGAATCTCCTGGCCTGAAGATTTGCCCGGCTGTATAAGGCATGCTTAATTTTAGCCGAAAACGTTTGCTTCAGAGGCTGGGCCGGCAAAGCAATCGCTGCCCGGGGGGTACATCCGGGCAGCGAGGCTGGGTATGGCTGGCTCAGTCGAGCAGTTCTTTGGGAATGTTGCCGCCGTTTTCGGCAATCTTGCGCAGGACGGTTTTGTGCAGCCAGACGTTCATTTTGGCCGAATCGGCCATCAGGTCGTCCGGGCAGCCGAGTTCGGTCGCCAGTTCTTTGCGGGCCTCCAGGCTGCTGTCGATGCCGAGCAGTTTCAGCAGGTCAACGATGGAAACTTTCCAATCGAGTTGTTCGGGGTTGGCTTTGGCCATCTCCTCGAGTTTGCTGACCACGTCCACCTCGGAGATGGCGGCCGGGCGGGCGGGGACGGCCGGCTGGGCGGGGGCTTTCATCATCGGTGTCATCGGCTTGTATTCGGGCGCCTTGGCGGCCGGGCGGGCCGGCGCGGCAGCCTGGGGCGGCTCCTCTTTCTTGCCGAGGCCCAGTTTGCTCATGATGGTCTTGAAGATGCTCATTTCACTGTCTCCTTTACTATATGCTTGATAAGCAAGACTTTTTAATTATACATCCCTTTTTGGAATCGTACCGGATGGAAGAAGCCCAAAGGCGATCTTGAGTGGTTGTTGTTGGCGGGGAGAGTTCTCTTCGCCGGCAAGTTCAAGGACAGGTCTGCCGCCAGGCGGTCAGGATGCGGGGTTTGAGGATGAAACTGACGTTGTGCGCCTGGCCCCAGGCGCAGGCGGCCTCGAAATCGACGGGCATGTCGGTGTACTCGGCGGCAAAGACCGGCTTGCCGGCTTCGATGAAGGGCAACATTTCTTCAATCCAGCC
This sequence comes from Anaerolineales bacterium, assembly GCA_041287425.1. GTDB lineage: Bacteria > Chloroflexota > Anaerolineae > Anaerolineales > Villigracilaceae > JAFGSI01. Next base: position 13,300 of record JBEULG010000029.1, read on the forward strand.
GTAGTAGAAAGCATCCTCGGTGATGGCGAAGTCGAAGAATGCGAGAGAATCGGCCACCATCTCGGCAGCGTTCTTGAGGCCGATGGCCAGGCCGCGGGCATGGGCTTCGTCGGCCAGCCAGCGGGCGTAGGCCAGTTGGTCGGCATAGGTGAGGGGGAAGCCGGTGGGGTTGGTATAGATTTCGATGTTGTCGGGTTCGACGCCGTCGAAGCCCTTAGCCGCACACAGGTCGAGGCGGGCGCGCAGGATGGGGGCCAGCAGGTCGAGGCGGCGGATGTCGAGCCAACGTTCGCCGGGCCAGCCCTCGTAGGCGCGGCCGAGGACCTCTTCGGGGAATTGGTCGGCGTCGGGGCGCCAGTCTTCCCATGAGCCGACCGAGATGTAGCAGATGACGCGCACGCCGCGGGCGTGGAGTTCGTCGATGACTTCCTGGGGCGCGTAGAGGTCAATATCGTACACATCCGCCTCGACCGAGGTGTCGATCTCTTCGTCGAGTTGCCACTGCCAGGTCAGGCCGGGGGCAGGGCGCCACCAGTCGCCAGCGGGAGGAGAGGAGGGAATCGGACTCATGGGGGCAGGTTCGGGGTTCGGAGTACAGGTCGCGAGGAGAAGGCCGAGGAGCAGGATAAAGAAGGAAATGGGTCTGCTCTTCTCAGCGTTTTCAGCCCGAATGTGCAACCGTTTTGCAAACATGCCACCCCCATCTTATCCTGACCTGGCCTGGAGAGCAAGGGTCAGAGACAGCCTCTTGAGATGGGGAACGGAGGCAGGTTTTCGTTGACGTAGCGCAAAACTGTGATAAAATCAGCCCGCTAAAAATGAGCCGCCCCCATCGTCTAGCGGCCCAGGACGGGGCCCTCTCAAGGCCCAAACAGCGGTTCGAGTCCGCTTGGGGGCACAGACAATCCGCCAGCAACGGCGGATTGTTGCTTTGCCAAACCGCGGTCCCCGTGAATGGTATGGGGTTCCAAGCGATTTATGATAAGATACAAATATGCCTGAAAAGATTCTGGTCGTTGAAGACGAACTATCCTTACAGGAAACCCTGGTCTATAACCTGAAAAAACAAGGCTATCAAGTCGAGGCTGTTGGCGACGGCCGCCTGGCTATCGACTCTGCACGCGCCCGGCCGCCGGACTTGATTGTGCTCGACATCATGCTCCCAGGCCTGGATGGCTTCGAGGTATGCAAGATCCTGCGCAAGGAGATGAACGTCCCCATTCTCATGCTGACCGCTCGCGATGACGAGATCGATCGCGTCGTCGGGCTGGAGGTGGGGGCAGACGACTACCTGACCAAGCCCTTCTCGATGCGCGAACTGCTGGCCCGGGTCAAAGCCCAACTGCGCCGTACCGAGTTGGTCCGCCAGGAACTAGGCAAGATACAAGCCTCCGAGGAAGACCACAAACGGTTGACCTTCGGCGACCTGACCATTGACCTGACCCGCCGCGAGGTGATCCTGGCCGGCCGGGTCCTCGCTCTCAAACCCCAGGAATACGACCTGCTGGTCTTTTTTGCGGAACACAAAGGTCAGATGCTCAGCCGGGAATTCATTCTCGAACGCGTATGGGGCTGGGAATATACCGGCAACAGCCGGACGGTGGATGTCCACGTGCGCTGGCTGCGTCAGAAAATCGAAAAGGACCCGGCAAATCCGCTGCGCATCGTCACCGTGCGCGGCGGCGGCTACCGCTTCGAAGGCTGAGGAGGCGGGGCAGTTCCCCTGTCGTTTGAAGATCGAATCCTATGGAATGGATTCTTGGCAGTCTGGCAGTCGTCCTTTTTTGTGTCGCCAGCGGATTGGCCTGGCGGCAGTTTCGCCTGCGCCGCCGACTGAACGATTATCAGGCCACGCTCCGTCAGGTTGCAAATGGAGGGCCTCCATTTGCCGGGCTGCCGCTGGATGTGCCAGGCATCGAGGATCTTTCCAATGCAGTCCATGGATTGGCGGCTGCCTACAATACCCACCTGTCGTTTGTCGAGGCCGAACACGCCAAACTGGCATCTATCCTCGAACAGATGACAGACGGGGTGTTGATTGTAGATGCAGAAGGTCAAATCACCTTTATGAACCCGGCGGCGGAACGCATATTCGATGCCCCGAAGGCCACCGGGCGCAGGGTGGTAGAAATCTTGCGTCAGTATCAACTGGTGGACGCCTGGCAGCGTTGCAGGGAGACGGGGGAAGCCCAGAGCGAAACTGTAGAACTGCTTGCCCGCCGCCAATTCCTGCAATTATTCGTCTTGCCTGACCAGCACACCGGCGGCACGCTCCTGCTGGTCCAGGACCTGACCCGGGTGCGCCGCCTGGAAACCGTGCGCCGGGACTTCATCTCGAACGTCTCGCACGAGTTACGCACCCCGCTTGCCTCGCTCAAGGCCCTGACCGAGACCCTGCAAGACGGCGCTCTTTCGGACCCCGAGGCCGGTCCGCGTTTCCTGAGCCGCATCTCCACTGAGATCGACAACCTGACCCAAATGGCGCAAGAATTGCTCGAACTGTCGCGCATCGAATCGGGACAATCCCTGCTGGAATTCTCCAGCGTGGATGCCGCCGCGCTCCTGGAGTCGTCCGCCGAACGGATGCGCGCCCAGGCCGAACGCGCTGGGTTAGTGCTCCAAGTGCACATCCCTGAAACCCTGCCTGCCATCCGGGCAGACGCCTCCCGGCTGGAACAGGTGCTGGTCAATCTGATCCACAACGCGGTCAAGTTCACGCCTCCAGGAGGCGAAGTGACCCTGTCCGCCACGGTGGAAGGAGAATTTGTCCGCTTTTCGGTCCGCGATACGGGGGCAGGCATCCCTGAAGAGGATCTGGAACGCATCTTCGAACGCTTTTACAAGGCCGACCGGGCGCGGTCGGGGGGCGGGACCGGGTTGGGGCTGTCCATCGCCCGACACATCGTCGAGGCTCACGGGGGGCGCATCTGGGCCGAAAGCCTGGAAGGAAAGGGGAGTACCTTCTATTTCACCATCCCGCGTAGTTAACTGGATCATCACCTGCACTCAATCGATTGTTAAAATCCAAACGGTAGAATAGAAGCGGATCGAAAGGTCCGCATTTCTGTATTTTAGAGGCATCCATGCGCACAAACGTATTATTCCTGTGTACCGGCAATTCTGCCCGCAGCCAGATGGCGGAAGCCTTCCTGCGCGGACTGGGCGGCGATCAATTCCGGGCTTTCAGCGCCGGGCTGGAGCCGAAGGGACTCCCTCCTCTCAGCGTGCAGGTCATGGCTGAGATCGGTTACGACCTCTCCGGGCATCGCTCCAAGGGCGTGGACGAATTTCTCGGCGAGCAACTTTTTCGCTACATTTCACCGTCTGCCGACCTCCAGCGCCGCATCCTATCGGGTGCGGCGCTGTTGGTTCGGTCAGACTCCTTACCGAAAGAGCAGGCCGGTGAAATTTTAACCAAACGTTAAACGGGCGTTCTCTGGGTCTTAACTGTGACTTGATATTATGCAAGCGAAACAAATGAGAAAAACCGAAAAATTAAGGAGAAGAAAATGCGTAAAAACCTATTTGCTTCCATGTTCATCTTGCTCATCGCCGCTCTGGTGCTGAGTGCCTGCGGGGCGCAGACCCCCACTGCGGCACCGACCCGCGCCGCTACCGAAGCGGCTACCGAAGCGGCTACCGAAGCGGCCCCTGTGGATCCGCTGGCCATGTATCGCCCTGAAAACGTCAGCGGCGACATCATCACTGCCGGGTCCTCGACCGTCTTCCCGCTCACCGAGCGCATGAAACAACGCTTCGAGGAGGAGGGCTTCACCGGCAATATCACCATCGACAGCATCGGCACCGGCGCTGGTTTCGAGCGTTTCTGCGTCAACGGCGAAACCGACATCTCGAACGCTTCGCGCCCCATCAAGGACAGCGAAATCGAGTCCTGTCGCGCCATCGGGCGTGAACCGCTCGAATTCCGGGTTGGCACCGATGCCCTGGCGGTGGTCGTCAGCAACGAGAATACCTTTGTGACCGATGTGACCATGGAAGAACTGGCTTTCATCTTCTCGACCGCAGAGCGTTGGTCAGATGTGCGCCCGGAATGGCCGAATGAGCCGATTCGCCGCTTCATTGCCGGCACCGACAGCGGCACCTTCGACTACTTCGTAGAAGTGGTCTTCGACAAAGATGAAGGTCCCATTTTGGCCGCCAGCAACCTGCAACTCTCCGAGGATGACAACGTCCTGGTGCAGGGCGTGGAAGGCAGTCCCTATGCCATTGGCTTTTTTGGCTTCGCCTACTACCATGAGAATGCCCGCCAGTTGCGCACTGTGGCGGTGAATGGCGTCGAGCCGAACGAGGAGACGGCAGAAAACGGCACTTACCCCCTGGCCCGTCCGCTGTTCATTTACTCGACGGCCCAGATCATGCAGGACAAGCCCCAGGTCGCCGCTTTCATCTACTTCTATCTGACCAACGTCAATGATGAAATCATGGATGTTGGTTATTTCCCGGCCAGCCAGCAGGCGCTGACTGAGGCGCTGAACACCTGGTATCTGGCTGTCGGTTTGCAACCGTAACGGCAAAAGATGATTTTCCCCGCCATTCCTTCCCCCCTTGCTGAGGGGGGAAGGAAAATTTGCCTGAAAAGGGAACACCATGATGAGGAAACGCAACGGGGTGGGAGCCAACGGTTATCCGGTCCGCAAAGAAAGACTGCACAAACGGACGCGCATCGGTGAAGTGGTCATTCAATCCCTTTTGTTCTTTGCCGGGTTCTTCTCAATCTTCACCACTTTGGGAATCGTGTACGAACTGGGCAAAGAATCTCTGCTCTTCTTTCGCACGCCAGCAGTGAGGTTGTGGGATTTTCTGACCGGCACCGCTTGGCAACCCCATATCAACCAGTTCGGCATTCTGCCGTTGGTGACTTCGACATTCATCACTTCGGCGATTGCTATGAGCATCGCTATTCCGCTTGGCCTGGCGGCGGCAATCTATTTGAGCGAATACGCGAGTTCGAAGGTTCGCAAGACGCTCAAGCCGATTCTCGAAATCCTGGCCGGCATTCCCACGATTGTCTACGGCTATTTCGCTCTGATGTTCGTCACACCGCTGCTGCGTTCCATTTTCGGCCAGGATGTCGTCGAAATCTATAACATGGCTTCCGGCGGTCTGGTGATGGGTATCCTGATTCTGCCGCTGGTGGCCTCGATGAGTGAAGATGCCCTCAATGCCGTGCCGCGCGCTCTGCGCGAGGCGGCTTACGGGTTGGGAGCCACCAGATTGGAAGTCGCCCTCAAAATCGTGGTCCCGGCGGCGCTTTCGGGCATTGCCGCCGCCATCATCGTCGGCATCAGCCGCGCCGTCGGCGAGACGATGATTGTCGCTGTGGCGGTCGGCGCTGGCCCCAACTTCACCTTCAACCCCTTCCGCGGCGCCGAGACGATGACCGGCCACATCGTGCGCATTTCAGGCGGCGACCTGAGTTATGACTCGATTGACTATAACAGCATCTTCGCCATCGGGCTGATGCTCTTCTTCATCACCCTGACCTTGAACATCATCAGTCAGCGCATTGTGCGGCGTTTCCGCGAGGTGTATGAATGAGCCCATCTTCTTCCCCTCTTGAGCCTTTCCAGGAGAATTTGCCGCACCGTCACCGCCGCGGCACGTTCTGGCAGTGGGTTTTCTTCTCAGCCACCGTCATCGGCATTTTCTTCCTAAGCGCCCTGCTGCTCAACATCCTCGATGGCACCTTGGGCTACGTGGCCCTCGAAGCCCGCCGCCCTCCGGCCACGTTGGCGGTGAACGGCATCCCGCTCGAAGAATTGCCCAAAGAGGAATTGATTCGCATTTTGCAGACATACCTTTCGGCCAGCGCATTCAACAAACTGAACGATGAAAAGCCTTTTGAAGAACGCTCGCGCGCCAATGTCTATGACTTGGTCATCGCGCGGGTGGTCAAATATGAGGTGGTCGAGTCCTGGTCATTGTGGGAATCGCTGACCCGTTCTGCCGAGATACGCGCTCAGGTGGCTGAAGAGTTCCCCCAGGCGGAACTGCGTTTCGTCTCCTGGTTGACGCTCGAGACCATCCGCCGCCCGCAGTCATCGGAAGCGGTCAACGCGGGGGTGCGCACTGCCATCCTGGGCTCGCTGTGGACCATTGCGATTACCATCTTGGTCGCTTTTCCCCTCGGGGTGGGGGCAGCCATCTATTTGGAAGAATATGCCCGCGATGACTGGCTCAACCGCCTGATTCGCACCAACATCAACAATTTGGCCGGTGTGCCTTCAATCATTTACGGCATCCTGGGCTTGGCCATTTTCGTGCGCGCCCTTGAGCGTTTGACCAGCGGGGCGATCTTTGGCCTGGTGGACCCGACGACCGCCAACGGCCGCACCGTCCTCTCTGCCGGCCTGACCCTGGCCCTGCTCGTTCTGCCGTTGATCATCATCAACGCCCAGGAGGCCATCCGCGCGGTTCCTCAATCGCTGCGCAAGGCCAGTCTGGGAATCGGCGCCACGAAATGGCAGACCATCTGGTCGCACGTCCTGCCCAATGCCTTGCCCGGCATCCTGACCGGCACGATCCTGGCCATCAGCCGCGCGATTGGCGAGACGGCGCCCCTGGTGGTGGTCGGCGCCTCCACTGCCATCAGTTTCGATCCAACCTCGCCGTTCTCGAAGTTCACCACCCTGCCAATCCAGATTTACCAATGGACCTCCCGTCCGCAGGGGGAATGGCGTCACCTGGCGGCGGCGGCCATCCTCATTCTCCTCACTCTGCTACTCAGCCTGAACGCGACAGCCATCGTACTGCGCAATCGCTTCACCAAGAGGTTCTAATGGACAGCCTTGACAACCGCTACATCATCCAGGCCCGCAACCTGGGCATCTATTACGGCGATTTCAAAGCCGTGACCGATGTCAACATGGATATCGAACGCAACAAAATCACCGCCATCATCGGCCCTTCGGGTTGCGGTAAATCCACCCTGCTGCGCGCCTTCAACCGCATGAACGAACTGGTCCCCGGAGCGCGCGCCGAGGGACAGGTCTTCTTCGACGGCGAGGACCTGTACGCCAAAAGCGTGGACCCGGTCGAGGTCAGGCGTCGAATCGGGATGGTGTTCCAGAAGCCCAACCCCTTCCCCAAATCCATTTACGAGAACATCGCCTGGGGCGCTCGCATCCACGGCTACCGCGGCGACATGGACGAACTCGTCGAGCGTGCCCTGCGTCAGGCCGCCCTGTGGGACGAGGTCAAGGATATCCTGCACCGCTCCGGGCTGGCTCTTTCCGGCGGTCAACAGCAACGCTTATGCATCGCCCGCGCCATCGCCGTCCAGCCGGAGGTCATTTTGATGGACGAACCCGCCTCGGCCCTCGACCCGATTGCCACGCTGAAGATTGAGGAACTGATGCAGGACTTGAAGAAGGACTACACCATCGTCATCGTGACACACAACATGCAGCAGGCCGCCCGCGTCTCGGATTACACTGCCATGATGATGCTGGTCAACGCTGGCAGCCGCTCTGGCACGGTGATTGAATTCGACAAAACGAACAAGATTTTCACCCGCCCGGCAGACAAACGCACCGAGGATTACGTTACCGGGCGATTTGGATAGCACAGAGCAGAAATAATAGATACAATTTTCTGGCCGCCAGTTTCAGGAAAGAGGTGAAGGATGCGTAAGCACTTTGAGAGTGAAATCCAGCAATTGAAGGATGAACTGCTCGTCCTGGGAAGCATGGTCGAGCAGCAGGTCCTTGGCTCAGTCGAGTCGTTGAAGAAACGCGACCTCGAGGCGGCGCGCCGGATCTGTGAAATCGATTCGGAAATCAATGTGAGACGTTTTGCGATTGAGGAGCGGGTCATGGTCACGATCGCCACGCAGCAACCGATGGCCCACGACATTCGCGTGCTGGCCTCCATCCTCGAAGTGGCCGGCGAACTGGAGCGCATGGGCGACTATGCCAAGGGCGTTGCTACCATCGTCATTCGCCTGGGAAACGAACCCTTGCTCAAGCCCTTGATCGACATCCCGCGCATGGCCCGCAAGGGGACCGATATGCTTCACCGGGCCCTGATTGCGTTTATCAACGAGGACGCCGATGCTGCCAGGGCCATCCCTGCAGAGGACGACGAGGTCGATCAACTTTACAACCAGGTCTATCGCGAACTAATGACCTTCGTGATGGAAGACCCCAAGAACATCGAACGCGCCAACTGGCTGCTATGGACGGCGCATAACCTGGAACGGCTGGCCGACCGGGTGACCAACATCTGCGAGCGGACGGTGTTCATCGCCACTGGAGAGTTGAAAGAAATCGATTCATCGAGCAGAGAAAACAGGTGAGTGATCCAAATTGTTATAAAGTGTCCCTTTGGGGGCGCAGACGACCTCGGATGTGCAAAGCCCTGGTCTCTCCAAGAGGCCGGGGCTTTGTGGTCACGGCTCCCCAGAGTCCTCGATTTTGGTCTTTGGCCGCCTGGCTGCCGCGACGACAAAAAAAAACCTGCGGGATCGAGGGGGAATCCCGCAGGGAGGGGTGGATCACAGAGGGTGATGAAAGGCCGCTGCGATGAAACCGCGACGAGGACGGTCGTTCGATGTGTGAACCATTTCACATTTTAACCAGTGGGTCTCGAAAAGACAAGGATTTCGAGTTTACAGAATTATTAGCCCTTTAGCGCTGGAGAAAGATGGGGCATCGAACGATTCGCATTGGACAAATTGTTGACGGGCCTGTTTCGATGCGGGGTTCCATCTCGGTGGTTTTTTAGCGGACCGTGACGGTCACTTGGAAGGTGTCGAGCGGTTCGACATCCGTTTCCCAGGGGCGGTGGTAGACGAGGACCAGGGTGGTGACGCCCGTCTGAGCGGCGCGGAAAGTCAGGCGCAGAGTCCCGCCTGAACCGACCAGGCCGGGGTTGTCGCTGGTAAACGCCGGTTCGCCGATGGGGTCCAGAACGGGCGTCGCGCCCTGTTGGATTTCCCAGGTGTAGCCGGTCGATGGGTTGGCCGGCAGGGCGATGGTCAGCCGCTGCCCCAGCGTCATCTCGATGGTTTGCCCGTTGGCGGCAGCGTCCAGGCTGATGGTTTGTCTGCCGCAGCCTGCTGTGAGCAGCAGAACCAGGCCGAGGAGAATGGAAATGAGTTTTGATTGGATGGACATGGTTTCCTCCTGCGTGAATTATCCCCAAGACGGCGCAAGGGCGAGGAAGGTTCCCGGTCAGCGGCTGATGTCTTCGACGTAGTCGATGGCTCCCCGGCAAACGGGCGTCAGGTGAGAGGAAAGGTGCTCCCAGTCGAGCGGTTCGCCGAGGCTCTCGGTGCTTTGGATGGCCAGGATGAGGCAGCCGGGGCCGGCGTTGTAGTTGACCAGGGTGAAGCGCCAGAGATCCTCGTAACTGGCGACGCGGCCGGGCGGCTGGCGATAAGTGTTGTATACAATCATGCCGGTCTGTTCGCAGTTGGCCAGCAGGGTCTCGGCGAAGATGGGGACGCTGAAATCGGCCTGCTGCAAGTCGAGGCGGAGAGGGCAATCGGGGCAGAAGGCGTCCACGTTTTGGACGAGGGCGCCGCGCAGCATTTCCTGTTGCTCTTCGTCCAGTTGGGCGTAACCGCTGGCGCAGGTATCCAGGTCGAGGACGAGGGGGCAGAATTGCTCGTAGAAGGAGGGATTCCACAGGAGGGTCGTGTCGGCGCCGTTCTCGGTCATTTGCCCCAGGCCGACTTCCGGCCGGGCGGTGTAGACGCCGGGCCAGAACTGGCTCTCGCGGCTGAAGAGGTTCTTGAGCAACTGGGCCGGCACGCCGGTTTCGAGAGCCACGTCGAAGATGATGGCGTCGAAACGGTTTTGCCAGGCGGTGACCGCCGGGCGGGCCGCGCGCAGGCCGCACTGGCTGAGTTGGCCGTTGGAGAGGAAGCCGCCGTCGGGGCAGTGACTGACATCGGCCACTCCCTGGAGAATCAGGTTGGAGGCCAGGTATTCGTAGGGGATGTCGGAGGCCAGTTCGGCCGGGGAGGCGGGGGTGGTCAGCCAGGGCGGCGGGCCGCCGACGGGAGGGAAGGCTTCCCAGGTTTGGGCGCAGCCGGCGGCGGGGGCGCCGCGCCACTGGCTGCTAAGCACGTCCACGTACCAACCGGGCTGGCCGGTCTCCGGCTCGGCATCGGCGACCCGCAGGAGGGCCTCGAAAGCGACGCTGCTGTCGCCGTAAGTCGAATAGGCCCAGAATTCCAGGCGGATGCCGGCCGAGTCGGTGGGGAGCAGTTCGATGTAGCAGCGCGGCTCGCAGACGAACGGTTCGCCGTCAATGAGGCCCTCCAGGCGGGTGATGCTTTCGTTGGGGAGCGGCTCTTCGCCGGTCAGCACCAGCAGGGCATCGGGGTCGCACAGGTGCGTCCCCGGCAGGCTGGTGCAGCCTTCCAGGGTGACCCAGACGACCGGCGGCGGCAGGCTGACGGCAATTTCCCTCTGCGCCGGACCGGATTCCCAAAAGAGCAGGTAGTAGCCGTTGCAGACGGAGGGGTCGTCGCTTTCGGCGTATTCGCAGGGGCGCGTGGCGGCCCATTTTTCGTACAAATCTGCGCCGCAGGCGTAGTAGATTTCGCTGGGGCGGGGCAGGCCTTCGTGGTCGACGTAGATTTGGCAGGCGACGGCGTTGTCCAGGAAGCGTACCAGCCACCATTCGTAGGCGGTGTAATTGATAGTGATGGCCGTCGCCCGGTCGGGGCCTGGGGGCGACTCTCCCTGGGCGCGGACGGGGCGCGCTGCCGCCCCCGGCAGTTGCGCCAGGAGGAGGGCGATCAGCAAGGCGACGGCCGCCCCAGCGGCCCGCAAGGAGGCGCGCATCATCTTGAAACCCGAAGTCCGCTATGATTATAGCGGACTCCGAAGGGTTTGCAGCGTTTACTTTGATTGCAGTTTTTCCAGGGTTTCCAGGTCGCGCTTGAGGCTGTGCCAGCGGATGAGCAGGCTGGCGACGTAGAGACCCAGAATCAGGAAGGCGGCCGCGTAACCGGCAATCAGATACTTGATGGAAATTTCGAAGGGAATCATTTTTCCTCGTTCATTCGGCGTCCTGCAGCCTGCGCTGTTCCAGGTGATGGGCTAGGCGTCCCAGGCGGATGCGATGCCACAGGAGGGTGATGAAGATGACCGAAAAGGTACCCAGAGCAAAGAACATGGTGTGCAGCATGGCAGGGGCCATGGCAAAGCCGCCCTGAGCCTGGGCGCTGGCCGTGCCGATGATGGCCGGGTGGATGGTCTGCCAGAGGCGGATGGAGAGGAACGTGACCGGGACGCTGAGTCCGCCGACGAGGGTATAGACGGCGCCGAAGCGGGCGCGGCGCTCCGGGTCTTCGATACCCTGGCGCAGCAGAAGGTAGGCCAGGTAAATCAACTCGAGGATGGCGGCGGTGGTCAGGCGGGCATCCCAGGTCCACCAGGTGCCCCACGAGGGCTTGGCCCAGATCGAGCCGGTGATGATGGCCACCAGAAAGAAGACCAGGCTAATCTCGACGGCGGCCAGTTCAACGATGTCCCATTGGAGATTTTTGGTGACCAGGAAAGCAATCCCTGCTGCGGCGGCGGCCAGAAAGCCGAGCATGCCGACCCAGGCGGTGGAGATGTGGATGTAGAAGACTTTTTGGACGTAATTCATCCTGGCTTCGAGCGGAGCGTAGACGAAGATGACGGTCAGCGCCGCCAGGAAGAGGAAAAGCGAGAGGGCGGTTAGAAGGGAAAGCAGTTTGGGACGAGGTTCCATGTGCATCCTTTCTTGTGGGCGAAACAGGAAAGTGTTTTATTCTTCGACAATGGCATCGAAGAGCATGTAGGCGACGGCCAGAAAGATGGCATCGTAGCCAATCAACAGATTCAGCCAGGGGCGGATTTGCTCGAACGGGGCGGTCTGCAGGAAGCCGCCGCTGGCCCGCACCGCCGCCAACAGGACCGGTACGATGACCGGGAAGAGCAGGATGGGCAGCAGCATATCTCGCGTGCGGGCCTGGACGGCCATGCTGGCCAGCAGGGTGCCGACGGCGACGTAGCCGAGCGAACCCAGCAGGATGACCAGTAGCAGGCCGGGGTTGAAGAGGTTGAGGTTGTAAAGCAGGCTGTAGAAAGGCAGGAGGATGACTGCCACAAGCAGCATGAAGACCAGGTTGGCAAGCATCTTGCCGAAGAAGATGGCTGCCCGGTCCACGGGGGCGAGCAGGAGGCCGTCCAGGCAGCCGCGGTCTTTTTCGACCGCCATCGAACGGTTCAGGCCGAGGGTGCCGGCGAATGTCAGCGTGACCCAGAGTACCCCCGGCGTGACCGTCAGGCGCAGGAAGGGCGCCAATTCGATGGCAAAGTTGAAGATGAGGATGACCAGCAGGGCAAAGACCAGCATGGCCGAGAGCAGTTCGCGCGAGCGCATCTCGGCGGCCAGGTCTTTCCAGAGCACGGCCAGGATGGCGCGCCCAAAGCCTGGGCGGGAGGAGCCCGGCGAGCGGCGGTCGGTCGGCGGTTTGCGGGCCGGCGTCATTGCGTCAGCGCCTCCCGATAGAAATCGAGCAGATTGCCGCGCAAATCCTGGCGACGGGCGGAGGCGCGCAGGAGACCGCCCGTCAGGATGTCGAAGCGGGAGGCCAGGTCTTCGACGCGCGCCAGGTCGTGGGAGGTCATCACCACCGTGCGGCCGCGGGCGGCGACTCGCCGCAACAGTTCATCGAGCATGTCGCAGGCTTCCTGGTCGAGGCCGGTGTGCGGTTCATCGAGGAGCATGATGTCCGGGTCGTGGAGGATGGCGCGCCCGATGGCCAGGCGCTGCTGCATGCCGCGCGAGAAGGTGCGCACCAGGTCGCGGCGGCGGGAGGCCAGGCCGACCAGTTCGAGGACTTCTTCGATGCGGTCGGCGGGGTGCGGCAGGGCGTACAGGCGGGCGTAGAAGCGCAGATTCTCCTCGGCGGTCAGGTCGCCGTAGAGGAGCGGTTGATGGGTGACCACGCCCAGGCGGGCGCGCACGGCGGCAGCCTGGGCAGGCAGACGGTAGCCGGCGAGGCTCACCTCTCCCAGGGAGGGTCGGGCAAGGGAGGCCAGGATGCGCAGGAAGGTGGTCTTGCCTGCCCCGTTGGGGCCGAGGATGGCGACGAATTCGCCCGACTGGACGTCGAAATCCAGGCCGCGCAGGACGGTTTTGAGGCCGAAGCGTTTGACGAGTTTGCGGACGCGAATCATGCTGGCGCGGGGTCAGAGCAGTTCTTTGAGGCGTTCTTTGAGGGCGCGGCGGCGTGCCCGGTAGGCTTTCTCCGAGAGGCCGCCGGCGCGGTACTGGTCATCGAGGGCGATGATGGCGTCCATCAGCGCCTGCGGGTCGCTGCCCAGGGCGTCTTCGGCTGTTTCTTCCTCTTCTGCTGCCTGGCGGGCGCGGTCGCGCAGGAACAGGAAAACTCCGGCCGCGATGAAAACCATGCCCAGGGCGGCGATGCCGAGCAGCCAGCCGCTCTGCCCTCCCAGGCCGAACAGGCCGACCTGGCCGGGTTGACCGCTGATGGTCAGTTCGAGCGGTTCGCCCGCAGCCAGCGAGGCGGCCTCGTAGAGGCGGTATTGGGTGCCTTGAATTTCATTCAGACCGCGGTCGCTCAGCCGCTCGCCGCGCACTTTGACGCCGGGCGGGACAAGGATATCCAGAGTCTCGACCGGCAGGAGGAAGGTGTGGTCCCATACCAGGCGGCGCTCGTAGGGCAGGGAGAAACGGGCGGTGATGCCGTATTGCAGGTCTTGACCGGGCAGGATGGCGAAGCCGTTGACGGCCGGGTAGAGCGGTGCGCTGTTTTCGGTCAACTGGAAGGTGACGGCCGTGCCGGCCTCGGCGGGAATCTGGATGAAGGGGATGCTGGTGCCGTCGGTGGCGACGGTGACGGTCGTATCGCCGGGGTTGGTGAAGAGGTAGATTTCATAGACTTGAATCAGGCCGCGGGTGGAGAAATCGAGGACGGTGTGCACTTGCTGGAAGCGCAGACGGCTGAAGTCGGCGGTCGATTCGTAGATGGTGACGGGCAGGTCGAATTGAACCGAGGCGTCGTCGTAGAAGGCGGCCGCGGAGACGTAGGTCACGCCGCCGTATTCGACGCTGACCAGGTAGGCGCCGCCCGGCATGGGCGGGACTCCGGTGAAGGCGAAACTGCCGTCGGCGGCGGCCAGGGTGGTCTGACGGTCGGTCTCGCGGCTGGTGTCGTAGATGTGCAGGATGACGGGCAGGCCGGCGGGCAGGGCCAGGCCGGCGCCGTGGCGGACGCGTCCGCTGATGGTGAGACCCGTCTCTTGG
>JBEULG010000003.1:0-101210 GCA_041287425.1 Anaerolineales bacterium
GGCCGCTGCTTCTGCCTCCGGCAGGGCCGCTTGCTCCGCCTCCGGGAAGGAGAGGCTTTCCAGCGCCGCCTGAATGGCCTGCATGGCTTTCGGGCCAATGCCGGCCAGCCCCAGCACGCGGTCGGGATTCAATTTCATCGCCAGCATCAGATCGCCGACGGTGCGGTGTTCGGCCTCGGTCAGGATGGCGTAGACGTGGTCGGGCAGATTGAGGGCTTCCAGGTTGGTCTCGAAGGCCTGGGCCGGAATCTCGGCCCGGGCGGCGATCAGGCGCTCCTCTTCGGCGGCCATCTCGGCCCGTTTCTGCTCCACCGTGCGCCGTTCGACCCGGTCAATGAATTGAATCAGCAGGGCATATTCTTCGGGCGTCACCGGCCGCTCCTCGGCTTTCTTGGCCAGGATGGCCTCGATGACCGGAATCTGCTCGGCTTCCTTTTCGCGCAGTGCTTCGAGCGCCGGATCGCTCTGCAGTTTGCTCAGGGCATCGGCCGCCGCTTCGGGCAGCGACTTGATGTCAATCCGCCAGCCGGTCAGTTTGGCCGCCAGGCGGGCATTTTGCCCGTCGCGGCCGATGGCCAGGCTGAGTTGGTCCTCCTGGACGACGACCGTCGCCGTCTTCTCGGCCTCGTTCAGATAAACGCCCGAAACGCGCGCCGGACTGATGGCTTTGGAAATGTAAATCACCGGGTCCGGATTCCACTCGATGATGTCAATTTTCTCGTCGTGCAGTTCCTTGACGATGGCCTGGATGCGCACGCCGCGGATGCCCACGCAGGCCCCCACCGGGTCCACGTTCGGCTGGGTGGCCGAGACGGCCACCTTGGCCCGCTGCCCCGGCTCGCGGGCGATGGCCCGAATCTCAACGATGCCGTGGTAGATTTCGGGCACCTCGTTCTCGAGCAGACGGCGCAGGAAATTGCGGTGCGAACGCGACAGAACGATTTGCGGCCCGCGCGGACTGTCTTTCACCTCCAGGATGATTGCCCTCACCCGGTCGTGCACCTTGAAACGCTCGCCCGGAATCTTTTGATTCGGCGGCATGATGCCCTCGGCCTTCATATCCAGACCGATGGTGATGCCCTGGCTGGCACTGACCGCCTGCACCACGCCGCTGACGATTTCGCCGATTTGCTTGGCGTAGTAATCGGTCTGAATCTGGCGCTCGGCCTCCCGGATGCGCTGTTGAATCACCTGGCGGGCGGTCTGGGCCGCCACGCGCCCAAAGTCCTTGGGGGTCGTCTCGACGATCACCATGTCGTTCAACTTGGCTTCCGGGTTTACCCGCCGCGCCTCTTCGAGCGACACCTCCGTGCGCTCATCCTGAACCTCTTCGACCACCTCTTTCTCGGCGTAGATGGTCACCCGGCCGGTCTCCGGGTCAATCTTGGCCTCCACGTGCTGAGCGTTGGAAGCATTGACCGCCCGCCGATAGGCCGAGACCATGGCCGACTCGATGGCCGCCAGAATGACCTCTTTGGGCAGTTGTTTCTCTTCGATGACCTCGTTGAAAGCCAGCGCAAACTCGTTCTTCATGCTCTCTTGCTCCGTTTGGGTTTACAAGCAGAAAAGTGGGGGCTGCCCACTTTTCGGTGCGTGCGGTATCGGCTTACGAACAGGCCGGATTCTAGCACACAAGTGGAAGATGTGCAAGGTATAATCATCGCCATGCAGCCACGCGACTTCGATAAAGCCGCCCTGTGCGGTGAACCCTCCTATGTTTGGCGGGCCGGCCAACAGCGCCGCCTCGCCATGATCGTCCGCGCCGCCGGCGAGCGCATCGGCGGGCGGATTCTGGAGAACGGCTGCGGTGTGGGCATGTATGTCGAGCATTTGCAGCCCTTCGGCGGGCAGGTCTTCGGCCTGGAGTTCGACTTCGCCCGCGCCGCAGAAGCCCGCCGCCGTTCCACCCGCATCGTCAACGCCGCTGGCGAGGGCCTGCCCTATCCGGTCGAGACCTTCGACTTGATTCTCAGCCACGAAGTGCTCGAACACGTCCACGATGACCGGCGCGCCCTGGAGGAAATGGCGCGGGTGCTCAAACCGGGCGGCCGGTTGGTGGTGTTCGTCCCCAACCGCGGCTATCCCTTCGAAACACACGGCATCTATTGGCGGGGCCGTTACCGATTCGGCAACATCCCGCTGGTCAACTACCTGCCGCGTCGCTGGCGGGATGGCCTTGCTCCGCACGTGCGCGTCTACACCCGCCGTGATTTGGCGCGCCTGTTTGCCGGCTTGCCCTTCCGTCCCATCGAGCAGACCATCATCTTCGGCGCCTACGACAACCTCATCGCCCGCTTTGGCTGGCTGGGAAAAGCCCTGCGCGCTGCGCTGCAATGCCTCGAAAAGACGCCGCTCAAGAGGCTGGGCCTTTCCCATTTTTGGGTGATGGAGAAAATCGCCTCATGAGAGCGTGCTGAAATGGCCAAAATCGTCGTCGCCATGTCTGGAGGTGTAGATTCCTCCGTCGCCGCCGCTCTGCTCCAACAGCAGGGCCACGAGGTGACCGGCATGATGCTGCGCCTGTGGTCCGAACCGGGCAAAGAGGATGCCAACCGCTGCTGCACCCCCGACGCCATGGCCCTCGCCCGCCGCGTGGCCGCCAAACTCGACATCCCCTTCTACGTGGTGGATGCCAAAGACGCCTTCCGCTCGACCGTTGTGCAGGCTTTCCTGGATGGCTACGCCTCCGGCCGGACCCCCAACCCGTGCCTGACCTGCAACCGGCTCATCCGCTGGGGCCTCCTGCTCGACCGCGCCCTGGCCCTCGGCGCCGACTTCCTCGCCACCGGCCACTACGTCCGGCGGCGGACGGCAGAGGATGGACGGCTCGAATTGTTGCGCGCCGTGGACCGCGCCAAAGACCAATCCTACGTCCTGCACGTCCTGAGCCAGGAGCAACTCGCCCGCAGCCTCTTCCCGGTGGGGGAATACACCAAGCCCGAAATCCGCGCCCTGGCGCGGACCTTCGGCCTGCCCGCCGCCCATCGCCCCGACAGCCAGGATTTGTGCTTCCTCGCCGGCGAGGACTACCGCGGCTTCCTCCGCCGCCACGCCCCGCAGAGTCTCTCTCCCGGCCCCATCCTGACCCGCGCCGGGCGGACGCTCGGTCAACACACCGGCCTGGCCGATTACACCATCGGCCAGCGCAAGGGACTGGGAATCGCGTCCCGGCAGCCGCTTTACGTGCTGGAAAAGGACGTCTCCCGCAATGCTCTCATCGTCGGCTCGGCAGAGGAACTGGGCTCAGTGGAGGCGCTCGTCGGCGGCATTAACTGGATGCACGGTGCGCCGCCCGCCGGCCCCTTCCGCGCCGAGGTCAAGACGCGCTACACCGCCCGCGAGGTCTGGGCCGAGGTGACGCCCCTCGAGGCAGGGGAGCAGGCGCGGGTCCGCTTCGATGCGCCGGTGCGTGACCTGACGCCCGGTCAGGCGGCCGTCTTCTACGACGGTGACCTCGTCCTGGGTGGCGGTCTCCTCATCGCCTGACTGCGCGTAGCCATGCCATGATATAATCCAATAGCCATGACCCTTCCGGCTTTGTTGTTTGGAATCGTACTTGCCTCCGCCTATGGCGCCGCATTTCATTTTTGGAAAGACGGAAGCCTGGGCAAACTGGTTTTGTACATTGTCCTGGCCTGGGCAGGCTTTTGGATTGGTCATTTCCTCGGCGCAACCCTGGGCTGGACCTTTGCAGCCATTGGCCCGCTCAATATAGGCATGGCGACCATCGGCGCAGCGCTCTTCCTGTTCGTCGGCGAATGGCTCAGCCGGGTCGAAGTCTCGCGGCGTTGACCTTCTCTGGATAAAAAAAAAAACCTCCCCAACCGGGGAGGGGGAAGGGGTCAAATCCGGGTTTACAGGGGTTTGACGTTGGCGGCTTGCAGGCCCTTCGGTCCCTGTTCGATTTCGAACTCGACCTGCTGACCTTCGTTGAGGGTCTTGAAACCCTCCGTGCGGATGGCGCTGAAGTGAACGAAGACGTCCGGGCCGCCTTCGCGGGCGATGAAGCCGTAGCCCTTCGATGCATTGAACCATTTGACCGTTCCGGTCACGCGCTCTGCCATTTCTCTGCTTCTCCTTACTTTACAAAAAAAGAATAGGATGCGGCGTTGCAGTCCTGCGGTTATAAAAATTCGGCCCGCTGTCCCGGCCGTCTCTTTATTCCAACAAGAACGCTTGCAACAGACCCAGGTTGAGTTTATCAGGATGGGGAAAATTCGTCAAGTTTAATCGTTTTGGCGTTCTGGTGTTTTTCTCTCTGCAAAAATTCCTCTCCAAGATGGGTAGGCAATTACGGAGAATCTGCGTGAATCTGCACAATCGGTAGTTGCCTCTTGGAGATGAGCAAGGCAACAGGCACTCAATGCATTTCA
Source organism: Anaerolineales bacterium (assembly GCA_041287425.1). GTDB lineage: Bacteria > Chloroflexota > Anaerolineae > Anaerolineales > Villigracilaceae > JAFGSI01. The sequence goes on from JBEULG010000003.1 coordinate 4,374, forward strand.
AAGCCTTTCTACATGGAAGCAGTTTGTTTCCTGAAAGATTTTCTTGAGGGTATGCTCGCCCATGTTCATCACTTGCCCAGATGGTGGCGAAGCCCGCTTTTGGGTTTAACCCGTTTCGTGATAAGATTAATTCAACCGGGAAACTCTTATGTCCTATCGCATCGAATCCTTCCTCTCCGCCCGACTGCATCTTCATGGTGGGATTAGGCGCCTGGATTGGCTCTGAGTTTGTCAACATCGGGGCTGCTCACGCGCCACGGCCATTGTTGGGCGGCTGCTCAGCGCCCTGGGGATGAGCATGTTCTTTTCCATCCTGGCGCTGGTCAACCGATGATATTCTGGGAAATGGAGGCCGCATGAAAACAATTAGATTGATTCTGAAACAAAAGGGAAGGAAAATCTGGTCCGCCACACCGGACATGACCGTGTTCCAGGCGCTGCAACTGATGGCCGAAAAAGATATCGGCGCGCTGCCCGTTCTGGAAGACGGCAAAGTTGTGGGCATTTTTTCGGAGCGCGATTATGCCCGCAAAGTCATCCTCAAAGGCCGCAGTTCACACGAAACGCGCGTGCGCGAAATCATGTCTGCCCCGGTCCTCTGCATTGACCCCGACCAGACCAACGAATACGGCCTGGCGCTCATGACCGCCAAACACGTCCGCCACCTGCCAGTCCTCGAGGGGGAGACACTGGTCGGCTTCATCTCTATCGGCGACTTGGTTAAGTCCATCATCGAAGAACAAAAAATCGTCATTGACAAACTCGAACAGCACATCAGGCGCACCTCAGGCATGTATTGACTTCATCGTCTAGCCGTCTTCGGACACACCTTCAAAGCGAACGCGCCGGCTGCCCTTTGTCAACAGCCGGCGCAATCCTTTGGCATGATGTCTACGGCAGCCCGGTCCATCCGATGGGCTGGACATGACCGGCGACGGTGAAGCGCTCTAGGAGGCCTTCCCACCCTAATGTTCGCCCTGGCGAAGCCCGATTTTGGGCTTAACCGGTTTCGTGATAAGATTAATAGGACTTACGCAGGACGAACCGCCAGGACACGGAGAACGCCAAGATAGGTATCAAGACGCCAAGCACACTTGGCGAACTCTGCAAAAGTTTGGCGTCTTGGCGGTGAAATGAACCTCATTTTGCGTAAGCCCTGATTAATTCAATCAGGAGACTCTTATGTCCTATCGCATCGAATCCTTCCTCTCCGCCCGGCTGCATCTTTCGCCGCAGATTGTCGAAGACCGCATCTTCTTTATCAGCAGCCTTGCGGGCAAACTCAGCCTCTACGCCATGCACTACGGCGGTTCGGTGCCGGAGCCGCTCCTGCCGCCGCATCTCGCCCTGCAAAACCCCGACCTGGTGGGCGGCTATGCGTTCTACGTCTTTCCCCGGCTCGACAAAATCCTGGTCATGCTCGACCGCGACGGCGACGAAAACTACCAGCCGATGCTCATCCCGCTCGATGGCGGCTACCCCGAACCGGCCTTCGACAACTTCTTCGCCCATCACCGCGTCCATCTGACGGATTGCGACATCGAGAAGAACCTGGTCTATTTCAACGCCGAGCGGCGCGACAAACCCGTCCAGGAGGCCTACCGCGGCGACCTGCGGACGAACACGCTGGAGAAACTGGCCGAATCTGAGTGGGGCGCCTACCCCGGCGCACCCGATAAAGACCACCGCCGCCTGTTCCTCGTGGACGGCTACACCATGGGCGACTCGGTACTCTACCTGTGGGAGGGCGGCCGCCAGACTCTGCTGCTGGGCAAGCCCATCGAGCAGCGCGCCGAGGGCGAGTCCGTCCCGCCCAACGGCCTGCAAAGCGTCGGCTGGACTCCCTCGGAGGGCGGCGTGCTCATCTCCTCCGCCCTGTTCGACGACAAATACAGCCTCGGCCTGATTTTGCCGGAAAAACCCGGCCAGGTCGAACCGGTCAAACTGGAGGGAATCCGGCACCGCGGCGTGGGCGTCCTGCAAGGCTTCCAGCATCTGAAAGGCACACACTACGCCGTCCAGTTCAACATTGACGGCTGCTCCTGGCTCTATGAGGGCGTCTTCAACGAAGAGAAGCGCACCATGTCGCTGCGCCATGTGCTGGTCGGCGAGGGCGACCTCTCGGACGGCGTCCTCCAGCACTGGCACTACGACAAGGGCAAAGACCGCTTCGTGATTTCTTTCTCCACCGCCACCAGCCCGACCCAAATTTACACCCTCGAAGGCAAGGAGCGGGACATTATCGTCATGCACACCGAGGAGCGGATTCTCGGCATCCCCGAAAACCTGCTCTCGAAGGGCGAGGACGCCTCGTTCACCTCCTTCGACGGGACGCGCGTCTCGGCGCGGCTCTACCTGCCCGCCCCGGCACTCGGCTTCGCCGGTCCGCGCCCGCTCGTCTATTACATCCACGGCGGCCCGCAAAGCCAGGAACGCCCCGACTTCGCCTGGTTCTCCATGCCGCTCATCCAATTCCTGACCCTGCGCGGCTTTGCCGTCTTCGTCCCCAACGTGCGCGGCTCGACCGGTTACGGCCTGGCCTACACCAAGCAGGTAGACCGCGACTGGGGCGGACAGGACCGCCTCGACCACGTCCACGCCATGACCAAAGTCCTGCCGAAAGACAGCCGCCTGGACGTGAAGCGCGCTGCGGTCGTCGGCCGCTCCTACGGCGGCTACATGACCCTCACCCTGGTCGGCCGCCACCCGGACCTGTGGTCTGCCGCCTGCGACATGTTCGGCCCCTACGACCTGCTGACCTTCTCCGAGCGCATCCCGGAGACCTGGAAGCCGTATTTCAAGGTGGCGCTGGGCGACCCGTCCACGCCCGAGGGCCGCGCCTTCCTGACCGAGCGCTCGCCCAAGACCTACCTCGACAACCTGGCCTGTCCCCTGCTCGTCATCCAGGGGCGCAACGACCCGCGCGTGGTGGCGAAAGAATCCGAAGAATTGGTCGCCGACCTGCGCGCCAAAGGCAAACAGGTGGAACTGCTCCTCTTCGAGGACGAAGGCCACGATGTGCTGAAGTACGCCAACCGCGTGACCTGCTACAACGCCATCGCCGATTTCTTTGCGAACATCTTGAAACCGTGAGAGGGAACAAGTAAGCAAGCACACCCTCCATACCCTCCCACCTTCCTATCCTCCTATCCTCCTACCTTCCTATCCTCCTACCTTCCTATCCTCCTCCCCTCCCATGCCCTGGAACCTCTCCTCCGCCCACGCCCAAGCCGGTGACCTGGCCCTGCTGGTCGGCCTGCGGCACAAGTACTACATCTTCCCGCTGCTCCCCGGCGGGGTGATGCACACCCATCGCGGCATGCTCAACCACGATGACCTCATCGGCAAGCCGTGGGGCAGCCAGGTGCTCAGTCATCAGGGCAGCCCGTTCTTCCTGCTCCAGCCCTCGCTGGCCGACATCTTGAACGACCTGAAGCGCAGCACGCAAATCATGTACCCCAAGGACATCGGCTACATCCTGACGCGTCTGTCGGTTGGGCCGGGGCAAACCGTCCTCGAAGCGGGGACCGGCTCGGGGTCCATGACCGTGGCGCTGGCCTTCGCCGTCGGGCCGGGCGGGCGCGTCGTCAGTTACGAGAAGCGGCCCGAATTCCAAAATCTGGCGCGTAAGAACCTGGAACGTCTCGGCCTCGATTCCCGCGTCGACTTCAAACTGCGCGACATCGCCGAGGGCTTCGACGAGACCGACGCCGACGCCTTCTTCCTCGATGTCCCCAACCCCTGGGACTACGTCCGCCAGGTGCGCGCCGCTCTCAAACCCGGCGGCTTCTTTGCCGCTCTGCTGCCGACCTTCAACCAGGTGGAGACGCTCCTGCATGCCCTGCGGCGCGAAAATTTTGCCTTCATCGAAGTTTGCGAAATCCTGCTGCGCTTCTACAAGCCCGAACCGACCCGCCTGCGTCCCACCGACCGCATGGTGGCCCACACCGGCTTTTTGATTTTTGCCCGGCGGCTCTACGCTGGCGAGGTTTGGGCGCAAGAGTTGCTGGACGAGGTCGCTGGGGGAACGGAGGACGAATCTGCAGACGAGATGTAAAGGAGTTTGTGATGAAAGCCAAATTTGCTTTACTGGCCATCCTTCTGGTCAGCGCGGCGGCTTGCGGCTCACAAGCGACCTCTCAGGCTACTCCGCAGGCAACCGAGACCGTCTCCCTGCCAACGCCGACGGCAACCAGCACGCCCGATTATTCCGGCCCCTGCACCAATGTGCTGTTTCCCTTCCTCCCAGACCGTCAGTGGGTGTACCAGAAGAGGGGCATGGACGAGACCGTTACCCCCGACCCGCTGACCTCCCGCTTCGGCCTGACGGTGGCCGGAGTCAACGATTCGCAGGCTCTTCTGCGGGCAGTGGATTTAGGCAGCGGCGCGACCACCGAAACCTTTGCCGAATGCCAGGAGGGGGCGATTACCAATTTCCCGCTGATGACTCTCGGCTCGCTCTTCGGCAATTACCTGGCCGGGGATATTCAGGTGCAATATGTCTCCGGTCTCTTTGCGCCTTCTGCCTCCGCACTGGAGGCCTCCGGCTGGAATATGTCCTGGCAGGGGGAATATATTGCCTCGGGGACGGTCACGTTCAGCGTCGAAGGCGACCAGACAACGGTCCTCCTCTCCGACTCGCCGGTGACCTTGCGCTGGCAGAACGCCGGTCAGGAAACGGTCACCGTCCCGGCCGGGACGTTCGAGAACGCCTACCGCGTCAACCGCACTGCCCAGATTCAGGCCAGCATCACCATCGAAGGTCTCACCGGACGCGCCACCATCACCATCGAGACCGTCCACTGGTTTGCGCCCTATGTGGGCCTGCTCAAGAGCGAGGTCGTCTCCGGCAGCCTGACCACGTTCGGGATTACGTTCCCTCTGGAAGTGAGCGGCTCGATAGAACTGGTCGAGGCGCGTTGAGATAGAACTTAAGCAGGACAAACCGCCAAGACACGGAGAACGCCAAGATGGGCATCATAACGCCAAGCACACTTGGCGGACTCTGCAAAACTTTGGCGCTTTGGCGTCTTGGCGGTGAAATGAATCTCATTTTGCGGAAGTCCTGATTGATCTTGAAGGAGATGCTATGTTTCGTCGCCGACCTTTTGTCCGCCCGTTTCGTCGGGCCGTCATGCCGAACATTCCCCCGGCGCTGAGGCGCGCCAATGAACTGCTGGCCTCGGGCAACTACCCGGCCGCCGCTGAAGCCTACGAGCAGTTGGCGCGCGGCGCCCAGACCCGCGGCCTGCCGCACGATGCCCAACTCTTTCTGCAGGCCGGGCGCTGCCGTCTCCTGGCCGGGCAGGTGCAGGCGGGGATGGTCAATCTCAAGCAGGGCCTGGCCGTCATCGCCGGGCGCGGCAACTGGCCGCGTCTGCTCAACGCCGCCCGCCGCGCCGTTGCCGACCTGAACGCCCGCGGCCTGACCGCCGAAGCCGCCGAAATCGAGACCTGGCTGCAGCAGACTCTGCCGGAGGGATTCGCCGCCGCCCCTGCCGCAGCGCCGGGACGTTCCCGCGTCCTGCCGACCCGATGTCCGGCCTGCGGCGCGCCGCTCCACGCCGACGAGGCCGAATGGTCGGACGAGTTCACCGCCGAATGTCCCTACTGCGGCGCAGCCGTGCGGGCCGAATCATCTGTGTAATCTGCGTAATCTGTGGCTAAATTCGTGTCATCTGTGGCCCGCCTCACCGAATCGGAAATTTCCTCCCGCCTGCACCGCGCCTACCGCCCCGGCGTGATTGCCTCCACCGATGGCTACGCCGAGATGTATGCCGGTGTCTCCCTGACCTGCGCGGCGGTCCTGATCCCCCTCGCCTGGCGTGAGGGGGAATGGCACGTCGTCTTCACCCGCCGCGCCGAGACGGTCGAACACCACAAGGGACAAGTCTCCTTCCCCGGCGGGGCGTGTGACTCCGGCGACGCCGGTCCCGAAGCGACCGCCCTGCGCGAAGCCGAGGAGGAGATTGGGCTGCATCCGGCGGATGTCCGCCTGCTGGGGCGGCTGAACGAGGTCGTCACCATCACCCGCTACCGGGTGACGCCGGTCGTGGGCGTCGTCCCCTGGCCGTATCCCTTCCGTCCGGCGCAAATCGAAGTGGCGCGCCTGTTCACCATCCCGCTGAACTGGCTGGCGCGGCGCGAAAATTATTCCGAACAGCCGCTCACGCCCACCGGTCAGGCGCGTCCCTTCCCGGTGGTGACGTACCGCCCGTATGACGGGGAGGTGCTGTGGGGCGCCAGCGCCCGAATTGTGCTGAATTTCCTGGAAGTGCTGGGCTTGTAAGTTCGGGGGTCCGACGATTCAAAGAACTTTTCGGGCAATTCGTGTAATTCGATGCAAAACTCAAGAGCTTTTCGGGCAATTCGTGTAATTCGATGCAAAACTTAGAAACAAACTCCCGGCCTCTGCATGAAGCCGGGAGTTGTGATTCGCGAGAGAGAAGAACTACTCTTCGACCTCTTCTTCCTTCTTGCCCTTCTCGATGACCTCGGGCTCGGCAGCCTCGGCGACGGCAGCCGCCTCCGGAGTCACCTCTTCCAGCACCTCTTCCCTCGGCGCGGTGGCCAGCACGATCATTTCATCCGCATCGGTGAGGACGGTCACTTTCTCTGACAGCACCAGGTCGCCTACCCGGATTCCATCGCCAACTTTCTTCAGGCCAGAAATGTCCACCACGATGCGTTCTGGCAAATCCTGCGGATAGGCCTCCACCTCGAGTTCGTTGAGCGTGGTTACCAGGATGGCCGAGAAATCCTTGACGGCCGGCGCTGTGCCGGTGATGACGATGCCGACATTGGTGCGAATCTTTTCGGTCAGCGAGACGGCCTGGAAATCCACATGAATCAGGTTGCCTTTGATGGGGTTGCGCTGGCGTTCGCGCACCAGGGCGGGGTACTCCTTGCCCTCGACATCAATTGTCACCAGGCTCGAAGCCGTCAGGCGGTTGAGGACTTTGCCGGCTTCATGGGCGTCCAGAGAAATGCTCAACGGCTCCAGGTGATGGCCGTAGAGAACCGCTGGCAGGGCCCCCGCCCGGCGCAGGGCACGCACCTGTTTCCCCGTCACGTGGCGGCGGGTGGCTTTCAAAATGACTTTCTCCATCTTTTCCTTCCTCGAGCGCCTCTCACCCCTCCATAGAGAGGGATTACCTTCGCTCTGTGAATGATTTTCCGGCGCAGTCGCCGGAAGCGGGCCGAATTGTAGACGATTGACGGAAAATCGTCAAGGCTGGGAGGGCCTGCCGACAAACAAGAACCGGCCCACCCACGTGAGCCGGCCCTCATCTCTCCCTGGCCGATTATTCTTTCGGGGTGCTCTCCGGGGCTTTCGGCGTTTCCTTCGCCTCGTCTTTCTTGCGATGGGCGTGAGTCTGCCCAGAGGGCGAGCGGTGGTCGGTGGCGTAGAAACCCGACCCCTTGAAGGTGATTCCTACCGGGTAATAGACTTTGCGCAAGGCTTTCTTGCGACACTCCGGACAGCGGACGAGGGGTGCGTCGCTGAACTTTTGTTGTTGTTCGAATTCGATGCCGCAGGCATCACAATGGTACGTATAAACGGGCATAGTCCAACCTGAGAATTTTCCGAAACTGACCGGCGAGATTATAGCGCACAGATGGGGGAGTGGCAAGGTCACAGAAAGATTAGAATTTTGCAAAGTACTTGCATTAATAGAACATTTGTGCTATTATATAACCGCACAGGAGTACGAACCGAACGCTTCTCTCCCTGACGGGTTCGATTATGGATTTGCTACCCATCGATCAAGTCGAAGTCGCTTTACAGGCCTACCGCGAACTGCAGGCCGAACTCCAGCGAGATTCTTCTCCGAAAGAGGCCCCCGCGCCTGAAATTGGCCTCGCTGTCGAGAACGAAACGCCTGCGACCGCTCCCGACCGCCCTGACCTGCAACAAGTGCTTGAGGCCATCGGACCGTTGCCCGCCGGTACGATTTTCCTCGGCCTGGCCGAAGACGGCTCTCCGCTCCTCCATGACTTGTTCCCTCCCGACGAGCAGCGCGCCGCCGCCGGCCCTTTGCTCGTCACGGGCGAGGCGCGCAGCGGCAAGACGGCTTTTCTGCAAACCCTGACCGCCAGCCTGGATGCCGGCGATGACCCCGGTGACGTCTTGTTTGGCGTGCTCACCCCCCGCCTGGCAGAATGGGAGGCTTTCGAGGCCCATCCCTCCTCGCTGGGAATCTGGCCAACCCGCATCTCTTCGATGGCTCGCCTGTTGGGGCAATTGTGCGCCTGGGCCGACTCTCCACATCATCATCACGCCGGCGTCATGCTGTTGATCGACGGTTTGGATTTACTGGTGGAGGCAACGCCTGAGATTCGCCGCGACTTACGCTATTTGCTGCTCTACGGCCCCGCCGGCGGTATCTGGCCAGTGGCAACCCTGGATGCGGCTCAGGCAGGCCGCTTGCGCACCTGGCTGGACTATTTTCCCAGCCGCATTTATGGACGGGTTTCCAATCGCCCGCTGGCCGAATTCCTGACCGATGACCCCGCTGCGGCGCTCGAAACCTTGACGCCCGGCGTCCAATATCTTTTGGAATTGCCCGACGGTTGGCTCAAGTTCTGGCTCCCGGTCTTGAATCTGGAAAGGAAACAACCATGAACGTAGGCATGTTGTGGTTCGATGACGACCCGCGCACGGCGCTCAAAGCCAAGATCGAGCGCGCTGTCGGCTATTATCGTCAGAAATACGGCCGTTTGCCGGATGTGTGTCTGGTACATCCGAGCATGTTGTCGGCCTCGTCGGCAGAGACGGTCGGCAAAGTGGCTGTCCGCTCGAATCCAGTCATTCTGCCCGGTCACTTGTGGATTGGGGTGGAAGAGCAAACCTAGGCCTTTTCAGCCCTCATACTCCAGGCTGGGGGAATGTTGCCAGTGTGGAAAGTCTCCACGTAGAGGCCGTGGAGACTTTCATTTTCTTTCCTTAATTTTGCATCGAATGGCGCGAAGGGAACGAAGCGGTTGCCTTTCGCATCGAATGGCGCAGCCTGTGCGAAAAGGCTGGGATGGGGCCTTGCTCTTGTCAATTGCCTTTACCGGGAGCGAGGGCGACGACGACCGCGGCAGCCATTTCCCGGCTGTGGGTCAGGCTGACGCTCCAGACCGTCAGGCCCAGGCGGGCGGCGATTTCGGCGGCGCGGCCATGCAATACCAGGCAGGGTTCGCCGCTGGGCTGGTGACGCACCTCGACCTCGCGCCAGCCAATCGGTCCGATGCCGGTCCCCAGGGCTTTGGAGGCAGCCTCCTTAGCGGCGAAACAGGCGGCCAGCGCTTCTGCCCGGCCGCGGCATTCGGCAATCTCGTGGTCGGTGAAGATGCGCTCCAGAAAGCGTTCACCGAAGCGCTCCAGGGCGGCCTCCAGGCGCGGGATTTCAATCAAGTCAATTCCGGTTTTGAGTCGCATGGTCATGGGCCGGCAATGGCAATCGCCAGCCGGTCGGGCTCCAGATATTTGCGGACGGCCTCGGCTACCTGCTCAGGGGTGACGGCGCGGATGATGTCGGCATAGCGGCGGTAGTAGTCCAGACCGAGGCCGAAACGCTCGATGTTGATGAGTGCGCCGGCTACTCCGGCGTTGGATTCCAGCGAAAGCGGCAGGCGGCCGATGAAATTCGACTGACTGTCGGCCAGTTCGGCGGCGCTGACGCCCTCGTGTACGAAGCGGGCGATTTCGGTCTGCACCAGGTCGAGCGCTTTGCGGAGGTTGCGCGGGTTGACGCCGGCGCTCACCTCCCAGGCCCCCGGGCCGACGCCGGCGCTGAGCGAGGAGTAGGCGTAGTAGGCCAGGCCAGATTTCTCGCGCACCACCTCCCCGATGCGCCCCATCATGCCGAATTGTCCCAGAATCGAATTGGCCAGGGCGGCGGCGTGGAATTCGGGGTCGAGGCGGCTGGGACCGGCGGCGCCGATGACCAGGTCGCTTTGCGATTTGCCGGGGATTTTGACCCGCCGCTCGATCGTCTTTTTGAGCGGTCGAAGAGGGGGCAGGGGGGGCGGTTCGGGCTGGTCGGGATTCGACCAATCGCCCAGCGCTTTTTCGACCTGCGCCGCCGCCCGGCGCGGTTCCACCGCGCCGACCACGGCGATGACCAGGCCGCGCGGCCCATAGTGCCGGCGATGAAAATCGGCCAGGTGAGACGGCTGGATGGCCTGGATGGTTTCGGGGTAGCCGTCCTCGGGGCGGCGGTAGGGGTGGCCGGCGTAGACGATTTCATCGAAGGTCAGGCTGGCCATCTCGCCGGTATCCTGGGCGCGGATGGCCAGGTCGGTGAGCAGGCGGGCGCGCAGTTTCTCCACCTGCTCGGCGGGGAAGACCGGCCGGCAGAGCGCCTCGGCCAACAGTTCGAGCAGGAGCGGCAGGTCTTCGGCCAGGCAGCGTCCATGAAAACTGGTTGTGTGCACGCTGGCGTTGAACGACAGACTGGCCCCCACCGATTCGAGGGCGTCGTACAGGCGCTGCATGGAATAGTTTTCGGTGCCGCGCAGCAACGCCGCGGCGGTGAAATCGGCCAGGCCGAGGTGTTCATCCGGGTCGAACAGGCTGCCGGCCAGCAAATAACCGCTCAGGACGACCGATGGGCTGTTGTCGTTGGAGCGCGCCAGAAGGGTGACGCCGTTGGGCAGCACCAGGCGGAAGATGTCTTCCGGGCCGGGCAGGGAGGTGTGAACGGGGCGGCGGCTTCGGCTCATCTTGCGCCTCCGCTGGGCAGGTAAACGCCCACGACCCGATTCTGCGGACGCAGCAGGCGGCGGGCAGCCTCCTCAATCCCGGCCGGTGTGACCTGCCCCAGCCTTTTCAGATAGTTCAGGAACCAATCGTAGGTGGCGAACATCTCGGCTTGCCCCAGCCAGTAGGCCTGGTTGGTGACGTTTTCCGAGCCGTAGGCGAACAGCGCCCGGGCCTGTTTGATCGCCCGCCGGACTTCCTCCTCCGGGACGGGTTCTTCCTGGAGACGCCGGATTTGGTCGTCGAAGGCGGCCAGGGCTTCCTCGGCCTTGCGCTGAGGGTGGACGGTAATGGTGATGGTGTACAGAAAGGGATCGGCAGTCACGAACAAGCCGCCGCCGACCGCAACGGCCAGGTCTCTTTCGACCAGCGCCTGGTACAGGCGCGAGGTCTTGTTGGAAATACCGCCGCCGCCGAACATGTTGAGGCTGGTGGGGCCGGTCAGCAGGCTGTCGAGGACGGTCAGCGGGAAGAATGCGGGGTCGTTGGCGGCCGGGGCGCGGTAGCAGATTTGCAGATAGGTGGTCTCGCCGGGGCCTTCCAGGCTCAGACGGTGTTCGCCGGCAGGGGGCGGTTCGGGGCGGTACAGGCGAGGGGGCGGTTCGACCGGCGGAATCGGCTCGAAGAGTTCGCGCAGGCGCTCGAGCATTTGCCCGCTCTCGAAATCGCCGGCGACGGCGATAACAGCGTTGTTGGGAGCGTAGTAGGTGCGGTAGTGCTGGTAGAGGTCGTCGCGGCGGATGGTGCGCAGGTCAGCCATATCGCCGATGACTTCGTGGTGGTAGGGGTGGACGCGGAAGGCGGCGTTCTGGATGGCTTCCCCCAGCCGGAAGAGCGGTTCGTTTTCGTTGCCTTCGCGCTCAGAGATGATGACCGTCCGCTCCGACTCGACTTCCTTCGCCTCGTAGGTGCAATGGGTCATTCGGTCGGCCTCCAGGCGCAGGGCCAGGTCAATTTTGTCGGCCGGCATGGTTTCGTAGTAGGTGGTCCAGTCCAGGAAGGTCATGGCGTTCCAGAAGCCGCCGTCGCGGGAGATGGCTTTATCAAGGCTGCCGGCGGGGAAGCGGGGCGTCCCCTTGAATTGCATGTGTTCGACCCAGTGCGAGATGCCCGTCCGGCCGGTCGGTTCGTCGCGCGAACCAACCCGGTACCAGAGCCAGAAACTGGTCAGCGGGGCGGTGTGGATTTCTTTCAGCAGGACCAGCAGGCCGTTGGCGAGCAGGGTGCGGGTGATTGGTTGAGGCATGGCGTCTTCACGGAGGGCGGATTTTATCACAGCCTTCACGGTTGCGGGAAGCCCACCTCGACGAACCACAAGTCGCACAGCCCCTGGAAGGACTGGCAAGCAGGAGCATCCAGCCAGGGATGCTGCCAGTCGGTGGGGGTGCGGGTGGGGTCGTGGAAGGCCAGGGCGTAGGGTTCGACGGCCCGCCGCAGGGTGACAAAGGGGCCGTGCAATTCGGTCTGATTGAGCGGGATGTTGACCGGCACGACCAGCGAGACGGGGATGTCGGCTTCGACCGGCACGGTCAGATTGAGTTGAACGGGCAGGACGGTGCCGGCCGGCAGGATGATGTTGGTCGGCGCCCGGACGATTTCCAGGCCGCCGGTGCTGAGCGTGACGTAGGCGCGGGTGATGGTTGTGTCGCGGGTCAGCACGACCTCGGTGGTCTGGTTGATGGTGACGGGCAGGCTGGCGTGTACGATGGTGTTGACGGGGATTTGGGTGCGGATGCTGGCGGCATCCATTGCGCCGAAGGACTCGTACAGGCCGTTGTAGAGCAGGTCGTTGGAGAGGCGCGCCGAGAGGACATAGACGTAGCGGCTCAGAATCAGCACGGCGGCGATGAGGATGGCGTTGACGATCAGGGAAATCGTGCCGGTCACCGTCCAGTAGGCGTGCATGGTCAGTCTGCCTTCGGGGCGGCGGAGGATGCGCTTCCAGAGGGATAAACGCGCCTGTTTGGATTCGCGCCCTGCGCTCTCGATGGCGCGCAGACGCAGGCCGGGGTTGATGCCGCGCCCGCGCTGGCGTTCGGGTGTGGCGGCGGCCGCCGGCGGGGGGGGGCTGACCGGCTGCGCCGGGCGGGGCTGCTCAGCGGCGGGCGGGGGCGGGGCGGCGGAGCGTTCTGTTCCCGGTTGCAAGCGCGGCGGGATGAAAGTCGGCCGCGGGCGCGGTTGCGCCGGCCGGGGCCGCCTGGCCGCCGGTTCACCGTCGGCGGGCCGTTCGGCGGGCGTTCTTTTCTCATCCTCGTCTTTGGGGGCAGAATCGAGAATGCTCATGAGTGACCTCCTCGGGTGCAGGAGCAATTCTTTTCAGGCAGCCGATTTCTCATCGCAAGCCTGGTTTGCGTATAAATATAGCATAGAGTAGAAAAATCCGTTTGAGAAGCGGGGGACGAAGCGCGGCAGTGTGACTTTTGTACTTGCCGTGCTCCTCTGGCGCGGCTATAATTCCGCCCGGAATTCTGAAGGAGAGACCATTCTATGGGAGATTGCAAATATCTGGTTGCAGTGGCCGGGGCCGGACCGGCCGGCCTGTTTGCGGCCCGCAAACTGGCCGAGAACGGGGCGCGGGTGGCGCTCTTCAATCGGGATGTCAAACCGGGCGGCCTGGCCGAGTATGGAATCTATCCGGATAAATTGAAGATGAAAGACGGCCTGCGCCGTCAATTCGCCAGCATTTTGGCGCATCCGAACATCGAATATTTCGGCCATGTGAGCGTCTGTTCGGGCGGCAGTTTTGTGGTCGAGGATTTGTTGATGGCCGGTTTCCAGGCTGTGGTGGTGGCGACCGGTGCCCAGGGCACCAAGTGGCTGCGCCTGCCCGGCGAGACTCTGCCGGGCGTGTATCACGCCAAAGAAATCGTCTATCACTACAATCTCTTGCCGCCTTACAGTCAGAAGAAGTATTTGTTGGGGAAGCGCGTGGCGATTGTGGGGGCGGGCAACGTGATGATGGATATTGCCCGCTATCTGATTCGGGAACGAAAAGTGGAAGAAGTGGTTGCGGTGGTGCGGCGCGGCCCGGCGGAGGTCAAGTTTTCGAAGCAGGAGATGGAGGCGCTGGCGGCCAATCTCGACCTGGCGGCCCTGGAGGCCGAGTTCGCCCGCGTCGGGCCGGTGATGCAGGCCGTTGGTCAGGATGTGGAGGCGGCCCGGGCGGCGTTTACCGACGCCCTGCCGCGCGCCCTCCCGCCGGTCTCCTCGACCCGCTTCCGCTTCGAGTTCCTGGCCTCGCCGGTGCGCGTCATGGGCGACTGGCTGAACGGCGTCAGCGGGCTCAAGGTGGAAGAGAACACCCTGATAGCGGTGGATGGGACGGTCAAGGCGCGCGGCACAGCCCAGACCCGTCAAATCGAAGCCGATACGGTCATCTTTGCGATTGGCGACACGGTGGACCGCGATTTTTGTATTCCGGTTTTCAACGATTCTTACATGGCATCCAAACAGCCGCGCTTCCCGGTGGATGGGATTTCGTTCGAGGCGTTTAACCCGGATACCAATCAGCCCATCGAGGGGGTTTTCCTGGCCGGCTGGGCGCGGCAGGCCAGCACCGGACTGGTCGGCTATGCCCGCCGGGACGGCGAACTGGCGGCCGAGGCGGTCTTGCAGTATTTGCGCTCTCTGCCGGCGCTGCCGGAGGTGGAGGCGCTCTATCAGCGTTTCGTCAACCGCTTGCTGGAGACGCACCTGCGGGTGGTGCGCCGCGCCGATTTGCAGCGGGTGGAGGCGGCCGAGCAGGCCAGGGCCGCCGAACTGGGTTTGCCGGCCTTCAAGTTCGCTTCGAACGATGAGATGTTCGCGGCAATGGGGATGTGAGCCGTTTTGCCGGCCGGCAGAACGCTGCGCCGGTTTCCAGGCAAGGCAAGGCGACGGCCGCCGGAGGGCGGCCGTTCGTTTGACGGCAGGTTGCAGACGGCGCTTCTAGCGTTGGGCGCAGCGGGCGCGCAGGGCGTGTTTTTCTTCGCTGCTCAAGAAAGCCGTTTCGAGGGCGTTGATTTGCGCCTGGCGGATTTGCTCCGCCGTCAGCCCGGCCTGAGGGGCGGCGACATTGTATTCATAGGGCAGGGTGATGGCGCTGATGCCGGGGTCGTCGGTGTTGAGGCTGGCCAGGAGGCCGCGTTCCAGGAATTTCTTGAGCGGATGGCTGGCGTAGTCGGGGACGCAGGAGGTCTGCACGTTGCTGGTCAGGCAGGATTCGATGCCGATGCCGCGCTCGGCGAGGTAATCGAGCAGTGCGGGATCTTCGGCGGCGCGGATGGCATGGCCGAGGCGTTCGGCCCCCAGGTTGTGGAGGGCGCTCCAGATGCTTTCTGGCCCGGCGCTTTCGCCGGCATGGACGGTGATGCGCCAGCCGGCGTCGCGGGCGCGGCGGAAGTGGTCGCGGAACCAGTCGGCGGGGAAGTTGGCCTCGTCGCCGGCCAGGTCGAGGGCGGTGATGTGGTCGCGTTGGGTCAGCAGCGCTTCCAGTTCGCGGCGGGCGGCCTCCGGCCCGTAGGTGCGGCTGAGGATGCCGATCAGGTTGACGCGCACGCCGAAATCGCGCTCCCCGGCGGCGGTCCCGTCCACGACGGCCTCGGTCACCGCCTGGGGGTCGAGGCGGTTGGCCTCGGCCATGAACCAGGGACTGAAGCGCAGTTCGGCGTAATCCAGGCCTTCGTTCTTCAGGTCTGCGACGTTCTCGTAGGCGATGCGGCGAACCGCCTCGTCATCTACCATGACGGCGGTCATCCAGCGGAATTTGGCGATGAAGGCCATCACGCCCGGCTGGGGTTCGGTGACCTGGACGTGAGGCCGCAGCCCCTCCAGGTCGAAGGCCGGGAGGGGCAGGTTGTAGCGGCGGCCGAGGTCGAGGATGGTCTCGAGGCGCACTGCTCCGTCGAGGTGACGGTGGAGTTCAACGAGGGGCAGGCGAGAGTCGATCAAAAGCGGCTGGGAGTGTAGAAGGTGGGGGGTTCACGTTTGCCGAATTGCTCGGCAATTTTTTCGAGCAACTGGGCCTGCTGCGGGGTCAGGTTTTCGACTTTCAGGCCGATGTTGTAGACGTTCGGTTCGAGTTCGTCGGGCTTGCACCAGACGGTGCGGGTGGCGAGGGTGACCAGCGGGTTGTCGGTCAGTTCGCCGATCAACTCGATTTGCAGCAAGAACGGCATGCCGGGGGGAATCTGGAGGTGGCTGTCGATGCGCAGACCGGTGGGGGCCACATCCACCAGGTGCCCAATCATCTGGCCGGAGGTGCTGTCCATGACGCAGATGTAGTAGGAAATTTCCTTGCGCTTTTGTTTGCGCCGCTCGTGCATGGGTGGCTCGTGGTCTTATTTATTTCCAGTGGGCGGTTCGGTTGGCCGGTTGGAAATGGCACGGCGTTGTTCCTGCAGGCCGTAGGTGTCTATGATGCGGTTGATCACCGCCTGGTCCTCGGGGGCGATTTCGACGACTTCGAAGCCGGCGTTGTAGAAGTGCGGGTCAATATCGGGATGACACCAGATGCTGCGGGCGACCACTTCCAGGAAAGGTTTGTTGGCGATGTCATCGGTCAGTTCCAGTTTCACCCGGAAAGTCTCGCCGACCGGCACAGGGTCATCGCATAGGAGCATGGCTCCTTTTTCGGCGATATCGACCAAATAGCCCAGCAAATTGCGGGTGCGCACGTCGAAGGCGCGCATGTAGTAGATGAGAGTGTGCCGTTTGGCCTTTCTGCGTTCTTGCATGCCCATCCTTTCGCTGATGTGTTAAGTATAGGCGAAATTTGTTCTGGAATCAACACCTTTTCAGATGCTGTTAGGGAGATTTTCGAAAGGGGGCGTTGACTTTTGGTCGTGGAAATTGACGCTATAATGGGATAAAAATAGACTTGATCAGGAATAACTGCTATGAGGCCCAGAATACCAAGAATATCCCTCAATTGGCCTCTTGGCGGTAAAAAGGATGGCCGGCAAATTCAAATCAGTCCATAGTTGATTGGCTGAGGAGGCATATGTCAAAATTCAAACTGGTTTGTGCCGCGTTGGTGGCTTTCTTGCCATTTAACTGGCTGCGCGTCTGGGGATACCGCCTGTTCTTTGGCTACCAAATCGAAGGGGCGAAGATCGGGTGGGGGACAATCCTGGGTGTGACGTCGGCCCGCTTGGGACGTTGTCAGATTGGCTATCTGAATCAGTTCGTCGGGCCGATGACGCTCACGATTGCCGATGGCGTCAAAATTGGTGATCAGAATCGCTTCGTATGCGGTTTCTGGACTCTCGAACATGGTCAGGAATATGCGCGCTGTCTCACCATCGGAGAGAACGCCCGGATTACTTCGTCTCATTACTTTGATGTCTGTGGCGCCCTGGAAATTGGTGCCGGTTCCTGGATCGCGGGCATTGGCTCTCAGTTCTGGACCCATGGGGCTGGCATCGCCCGCCGTTATGTAAAGATCGGCAAGGATTGTTATCTTGGCAGTGCAGTTTGTTTTGGGCCGGGCGCGGTGATCGAAGACGGCGTGATGGTGGCATTGGGTAGCGTCGTGACGCGCAAATTCGCAGGGAATCATCTCCTGCTTGGCGGCGCGCCTGCCTCGGTGGTGATGAGCCATTACGATTGGAAATCGCGGCAAGGGTAGAGATCGCCTCTTTCGAGGGGCAAACGTTCCCGAAAGGATTCTTATGTGTGACTTTTGCACCCAGCATGGGGAAGGCAAGAAATGGTATCTGGCAATCGAAAACTACGCCCGCGATTTGCTCGACCAGGATGGCCGGCGCGAGTATATCGCTCACTTTCTGAACCACTTCGTCGAGGAGAAAGGCCCTGCCATCCGTCAACTCGAAGCGGTGACGCGGACGCCGGTCTATCCGGCCGTGCGGACGGTTTTGCAGCGCAATGCCCGCCGCAATCACTTCGGCCAGGTGGTAACCATCGAGGAGGTCGAACAAATCCTGTCCATCGTTGGCGAGGTGGTGCGCCTGCCATGTGTCTGTCGGCGGCTGACAACCGGCCGCATGGACGCCCGCTACTGCTATGGCCTGATGGTTGACCCTCGTCTGAACGGCCTGCTCGACGATTCGTTCAGCCTGGAAGTGCTCCAACCGGCCGAGGCGCTGGCCGCCATCTGTCAGCACGATAAAGAGGGCCTGATTCACTCCGTCTGGACGTTCAAGACGCCCTATATCGGCGGTCTGTGCAACTGCGACCAGGATTGCATGGCCTATCGCGTAACATACAGTCAGCATTACTTCAAAAACATGTTTCGCGGCGAGGCGGTCGCTCAAATTGCAGACGAGGTTTGTAATGGATGCAAAGCCTGCCTGCGCCAGTGTCAGTTTGGGGCGCTGCGCTGGTCGGCGGCGAGCAAGAAGGTGAGTGTCGATCCGCGCCAGTGCTACGGGTGCGGCGTTTGCCGGGCGGCCTGTCAGCGCGGGGCGATTGCAATGCAGCCGAGGAGCAGTCATCCGCTGGCAGCGGGGCTTTGGTAAGGGGAAATTCTCGTAACCGCCTTGCTCGCCCAAGCGCCTGAAAAAACGCAACCCTCCAGACGGCCATGCCAGGGGCGTGGTATAAATGGCTTATCTTGCTTTTCCTTGATATGTGTTATTATTAGGACAAAGGAGAGTGGAATATGCATAAAAAATTATTCTTTCCGGCTGTTCTATTGATTTTATCTATCCTGGCCTGTTCGATTCCTGGCGTGACGGAAACGCCTTCCGAGACCGAATCGCCTGGCGAGGTAACCGACACCCCGACCTCGCCGGCGCCGGCCTCTGAATTGCGCGTGGCCTATGCGCGGGGAGGCAACATCTGGCTGTGGAGCGAAAGCGGCGGCTCGAGACAGTTGACCTTCTCCGGCGCAGACAGCGCTCCCCGGATTGCCTCCGACGGCGCGGTGGTAGCCTTCCGGCGCGGGGAGGAACTTTGGGCCGTCAACAGCGATGGTAGCGGTGAACGCCTGCTGGTCAGCGCCGCTTACCTGGCCGCCCTTGTCCCGCCGGCTGAGGGCACCGCCGTCTTGCACTGGTTTGCCTGGCAGCCCGCGAGCCACAGCGTGTATTTTGGGACGTCCCAGCAAGGCGAGGCCTTCACGGTTCCGGTGCTCGATTTGCACCGCGTGGACGCAGATTCTGGCGCCCCGCCCTCTCTGCTGCTGCCGGCCGGCGCGGGCGGTTGGGCCTATTTCTCGCCAGATGGCCGCTATCTGGCCGTCTCGCAGCCGGAGAACATTCTCCTCTTCGACCCCATGAGCGGAAGCGTCAGCACCCTGCTGAGTTTCGAATTCGTGATGACCTACAGCGAGTGGTTCTACCTGCCCGAAGTGACCTGGAAAGCCGATGCCTCGGGCCTGTGGACGGTCATCCCGGCGCACGATTCGCTGGGCGTGCCGACCGAGCCGACCGAGGTCTGGTATATCCCGCTGACGGGCGGCGCCACGCTGCTCGATTCATTTGTGGCTGCGCCGGTCTTTGTCGATTTCCCGCGGCTCTCGCCCGATGGGACGCGGGTATTGTACGTGCAGGAAGGCGGCGGCTCCAACACCTTGCTGCTGCGTCAGATCGGCGGCGGCGAGATGACCGTCCTGACGGCCGCGGCCGGTCAGTTTGGGACGGTTGGCTGGGCGCCCGATTCGAACCAGTTTGTGTACTGGAATCCCCTGCCGGCTAACGCCTATTACGGCTATCCCGGCCTGGGCTTCTCCTTCGTCTCGGATGTCGGCACAGAGGCCTACAACGTGCGCTGGGTGGATGCGGCCCGCTTGCTCTTTTTGGCCGGCAGCGACTTGCGCCTGCGCACCGGCCCGGCCTCCGGCCTTTCCATCGACAGCGGCGTAGAGGCTTACGATTTTACTGTGCATTAAAAGTCGGGCAGGGAGGCAAAGGCATGCGACGCGCCTGAGAGGTGCGTCGCATGTTTTTGTGCGGGCGGAAGAGCGGTTTCGAAAATCGAATTTCATTGTAAAATAGACTCCATGGCCGAGACGATCAATGTGCTCTTCCTGGCTTCCGAAGCCGAACCTTTCGTCAAAGTGGGGGGACTGGCCGATGTGGCCGGTTCACTGCCGGCGGCTCTGCGCGCCCTCTCTCCCAAGATGACCGGCGGGCCGCTGCTGGACGTGCGCCTGGTCATTCCCTTGCACCGGGTTATCCAGTCCGAGTCGTCCACGCTTCTTCCGGTCATCGAGTTCCCCATTTATCGGCGGGGGGGCAATCTGATTGCGCAGGTTTTCGAACGCAACCTGGAGGGCGTGCCGGTCTATTTCATCACCGGCCTGCCCTTCCTCACGGCGACCTCGGTCTATTCTTCCGACGCCCGCCAGGATGTAGAAAAATTCACCTTCTTCTCTCTGGCGGCGCTGGAATTGACCCGCCGCATGGGCTGGCGGCCGGATGTCGTTCACGCCAACGACTGGCACACCGCCCTTGCCCTGTACGCCTTACGCTCGCGGCGCGGCGAGGCTTTCTTCGCCCGCTCGGCCGGCTTGATCACCCTGCACAACCTGCCGTTCATGGGCGGTGAGGCCGGCGAGGTGCTGGCCTCCTACGGCCTGACGCCGGTCAACGATGAAATCCTGCCGCGCTGGGCGCGCACCCAGCCTCTGCCGATGGGATTGTGGGCGGCGGAAGCCATCGTCCCCGTCTCGGAGACGTATGCCCGCGAAATTCTCACACCCGAATTCGGCTGCGGCCTGCAGGATTTCCTGCGCCAGCGCGCCGATTCGATCACCGGCATCCTGAACGGCCTGGACGTCCGCACCTGGGATCCGCAGAACGACAAACACTTGGCGGCCATCTTCAATGCCGACGACCTGGGAGGCCGGCTGGAAAACAAACTGGCCCTCCAAAAGAAAATGGGCCTGCCGGTAGATGCCCGCCTGCCGCTGCTGGCCGTCGTCGGACGGGTGGACGAGCAGAAGGGCCTCGATCTCATCCTGCAGGCTTTGCCGCGTCTGGCCGACCGTCCCTGGCAGTTCGTCCTGCTCGGCACCGGTGACCCGAACCTGGAGGCCGCCATCCGCAGCCTGCAGGCGCGTTACCCTGAGCGCGTCCAGGCTGTCCTGCGCTACGACGCCGCTCTGGGCCACCTCATTTATGGCGGCGCCGATATGCTCCTGATGCCGTCGCGGTATGAACCTTGCGGCCTGGCGCAGATGATCGCCATGCGCTATGGCTGCATCCCCATCGTGCGGGCGACGGGCGGATTGAAGGACACCGTCCAGGAGGGCAAGACCGGCTTCGTTTTCACCCGCCCGGAGGCCGATTCCTTGCTCGAGGCTGTGCAGCGGGCGCTGTCCGTCTATGCTTCGGCGGAGAAATGGCGGCGTTTCCAACGCAATGCCATGAAACAGGATTTCTCCTGGACTCGTTCGGCGCGCCAGTATTCTCTCCTCTATCGTTCCCTTGTCCCTGAAACGGGCTGAGAGGGCCTATGAAAACGCGAGCCGTAATCATGGCTGGCGGGGCAGGCTCCCGTCTGAGCGTGCTGACGGTCAAGCGGGCCAAGCCGGCCGTCCCCTTCGGCGGGAAGTACCGCATCATTGACTTCCCGCTTTCGAATTGCGTCAACTCGGGCATTTTCGATGTCATGGTCTTGGTCCAGTACCGGCCGCATTCGCTCGTCCAACACATCGGGGCCGGCGGCCCCTGGGACCTCAACCGCGACTTCACCGGCGGGGTGCGCATCTACACCCCCTACCGCGGCCGTTACGGCGCCGATTGGTACGTCGGCACCGCCGACGCCGTCCAGCAAAATTTCACCTTCATCAAACAGAACAAACCCGACCAGGTGTTGATTCTCTCCGGTGACCATATCTACGCCATGGACTACGATGCCCTGCTCACCTTCCACCGCGACCATCAGGCCGAGGTGACCATGGCGGCCATCCGCGTCCCGCTTTCGGAGGCCTCCCGCTTCGGCATCCTCACCGCTGACCGGGAATACCGCGTCACCCACTTTGTCGAGAAACCCTCTCAGCCTCCCTCCGACCTGGCCAGCATGGGCGTCTACGTTTTCGACACCGCCGTGCTTGACCATGTCTTGTGGGAAGATCATCTGCGCTCCGATTCCACCCATGACTTCGGCAAGGACATCCTGCCGCGCATGATTGCCGCCGGACGGCGGGTTTTTGCCTATCCCTACACGGGCTACTGGGTGGACGTGGGCACGCTCGATTCGTACTGGCGCGCCCACATGGACCTGTTGCAGGATAAACCGCCCCTCGACCTGAACGACCGCTCGTGGGTCATCCACACCCGCACCGAGGAACGCGCCCCGCTCCGCATCGCGGCCGGCGCGGTCGTGGAAAACAGCCTGCTGTGCGATGGTTGCCTGCTGGAGGCGGGGGCGCGGGTCGAGCGCAGCGTCCTCTCCCCGGGCGTGGTCGTCCGCTCTGGGGCGCTGATTCGCGAATCGGTCATCCTGACCGATTCCGAAATCGGGCCGGGGGCGCGCCTCGAGCGCGCCGTCCTCGACAAGCGCGTCTGCGTGGGGGAGGGGGCGCGCATCGGCGCGCTGAGCGCCGTCCCGCCGCAGGCGGTCACCGCCGCCGATTTGGCCGTCATCGGCAAGAACAGCCAGGTCCCGGCCGGCGGCGTCATCGAAGCGGGCGGAACGGTCGGCAACGATGTCGTCCTCTCCGATTACCCCGATCTTACGGTAAAATCCAACGAAATCCTGGAGACCAAAAGACAACCCTATGAGATTTGAACGTGCCTCGGGCGTTTTGCTCCACCCCACCAGCCTGCCCTCCGCCTACGGCATCGGCGATCTCGGCCCGGCCGCCTACCGCTGGGTCGAATGGCTGGAAGGGGCGGGCTGCAAACTCTGGCAGGTCTTGCCCCTTTCCCCCACCGGTTACGGCGATTCCCCCTATCAGTGTTTCTCGGCTTTTGCCGGTAATCCCTATCTCATCAGCCCCGAATTTCTGCTGCGCGATGGTTGGCTGCACCCCAATGATTTGGTTGCAAAGACCGACTGGCCGGTCGAACGGGTTGACTTCGGCCGCCTCATCCCCTGGAAGTTAAACCTGCTCGAACGCGCTTATCTGCGCTTCGCCTCCGACCCCGGGCCGGCGCGCCCCGATTTCGAGCGATTCTGCGCCCGCAATGCTGCCTGGCTGGACGATTTCGCCCTCTTCATGGCCCTCAAAGAAGCCCACGGCGGCGGCGCGTGGGACGGCTGGCCGTTGCCCCTGCGTCAGCGCGACCCGGCTGCCCTCTCGGCCGCTGCCCAACAGCACGCCGACGCCCTACAGCGCTTCAAATTCTATCAATTCCTCTTCTTCCAGCAGTGGAATGCTTTGCGTCAATTCGCCAATCGCCGGGGCGTTCGCATCATCGGCGATGTCCCCATCTTCGTCGCCTACGACAGCGCCGACGTTTGGGCGCACCCCGACCTGTTCTACCTGGACGAGGAGCGCCGCCCGACGGTCGTGGCCGGCGTCCCGCCCGATTATTTCTCGCCGACCGGTCAACTGTGGGGCAACCCGCTCTACCGCTGGGAGGTCCATAAACACACCGGCTATGCCTGGTGGCTGGCGCGCCTGCGTGCTGTCCTGGAGATGGTGGACATCATCCGCCTCGACCACTTCCGCGGCTTCGCCGGTTACTGGGAAGTGCCGGCGGGAGAAGCGACTGCCGTCAAGGGGCGCTGGGTAGCGGGTCCGGGGGCCGATTTCTTCGAGGCCGTGCAGCAGGCTCTCGGCGACCTGCCGCTCGTCGCCGAAGACCTGGGCGAAATTACGCCGGATGTCGTCGAACTGCGCGACCGTTTTGCCCTGCCGGGCATGAAAATCCTGCAATTTGCTTTCACCGGCCCCGATAATCCCTTCCTGCCGCATCACTACACGCCGCATTGCGTCGTTTACACCGGCACGCACGACAACGATACGGCCCGCGGCTGGTACGAGTCGGCCCCCGAGGCGGAGAAGGACTTCGCCCGCCGCTACCTGGGGGTGGATGGCCGCAACTTCGCCTGGGACCTGATTCGCACTGCCTGGCGCTCGGTGGCGGTCTTTGCCCTGGCCCCGCTGCAGGATTTGCTCAACCTGGGCACCGAAGCGCGCATGAACTATCCCAGCCGCCTGGGCGGCAACTGGGAATGGCGCGTAAGCGAGGCGGCCCTGACGCCGCACTTGCAGCAAGCCCTGCGCGAACTGAACACGCTCTATTCCAGGTGAAACGTGCGATTGTCGCAGTGCGGCGCACCAGCGGCGTGCGCCGCTTTTTTTATGGATTCTGCCTGGCAGCCAGATAAATGCCCGCCAGGATGAACACTGCCCCAACAACTTTGATCCAGCCCGGCGTCTCGCCGAACACCAGATAACCCAGAATCGTTGACCCAATCGGCTCGCCCAGCACGGTGACGGAGACCAGCGCCGCCGGCAGATATTTCAGCGCCCAGTTGTAGGTCGAGTGGCCGATCAATTGCGGCACGAGCGCCAGGAGCAGAATCCAGAGATAAGTCAGGGGAGAGTAACCGAAGGGCGTCTGCCCGGCTGCCAGCATGATGACGATCAGCGCCGCGGCGGCAATCCCATAGACCACAAAGATATATGGCACGAGCGAAATCCCCGCCCGCAGTTTCCGGCCGATGATGAGGTAACCGGTCACGGCCCAGGCGCCGGCCAGGGCCAGGAAATTGCCCAGCATGGCGCGCCCCTGGATGAATTCGGCGAACGATGGACAGGCGAGGCCGCCCTCCGTCCACCGACAGGAATCGCTGACGCCGATGACGCTGCCGCCGACCAGCGCCAGCAGCATCCCAATCAGGGCCAGCGGGCGGATACGCTCGTGGAGCAGAAGCGGCGAGAGAAGCGCCACCCACAAGGGGGCGGTGCTGACCAGGACGACCGAACTGGCAATCGAGGTGTATTCCAGCGAGGAGATCCAGGTGGCAAAGTGCAGGGCCAGGCAAAGGCCTGAGACCAGCGCCAGCAGCAGGTCGCCGCCTCGCAGGCGGCCCAGTTCCGGGCGGTGACGGCTCAGCGCAACTGGGGCCAGCGCAAGAGAGGCCAGGGTCAGCCGCCCGGCGGCGATGACCAGCGAAGGCGCCTCCTCCTGCGCCTTGCGGATGAAAATCGAAGCGGTCGAGACAGCCAGGATGGCGAACACAATGGCCAGGGGCAGCAGGGAACGGGTCCGTTTTTCGTCCATGCGCCAAGTATAAGCGAATTGTTAGAAATTTTCCCCATCCCTTGACAATCTGATGGCTGACGGTAAAATATATGATAAATATGATAAATATTGGCATAATAAACAAGGAGAAAAAAAGATGGCTTTTCAACTTCCCCCGCTTCCCTATGATTATGACGCTCTCGAACCCTTCATTGACACCCAAACGATGCAGATTCATCACGACAAGCATCACGCTGCCTATGTGACCAACCTGAACGGCGCCCTCGAGAAGCACCCGGAATTGGCCGACCAATCTCTGGAGGCCCTGCTCTCAGACTTGAACGCGGTTCCCGAAGACATCCGCACCGTCGTCCGCAATCACGGCGGAGGGACGTGGAATCACAACCTGTTTTGGGAAATCATGGCGCCTCGGGCCGGCGGCGAACCCACCGGGCCGCTCTCACAGGCTATCGAGGCCGCTTTCGGCGATTTTGCCCGGTTCAAGGCCGAGTTCGAGAAGGCCGCCAATGGTCGTTTCGGTTCCGGCTGGGCTTGGCTGGTCATCCGCCAGGACAACGGCTTGGCCATCGTTTCGACCGCCAACCAGGACAATCCACTCTCGGACGGCCTGCTCCCCATTCTGGGTCTGGACGTGTGGGAACATGCCTATTATCTGAAATATCAGAATCGCCGCGCCGAGTACGTCTCCAATTGGTGGAACGTGGTCAATTGGGAAGAGGTCGCCCGGCGTTATGCGGTCGGGCGCGGTTGATTTTCTCGAAGTGCAGACGGGGACTGTCCCAAAAGCAGGGCGAAATGCAATTTCGCCCTGCACGGCCTGGAGGATCGCCTGTGAGACTGGCAATTGCTCCATGACCTGTTGGGACAGCCCCTTTTTTGGCTCATGTATGTGTAAAATGTGGGAATCGTATCGCTGCGAGGATGCGCTTTTTGCCCGATGAAGCAGTTTCCGCTCTTTTGCAAGCAGAAAAGCACGCGGAGGGGATTGCTTCGGGCTTCGCTTTCGCAACGATACGCACTCTTTTGATATAGACTTTTTTGTGAAGGCTGGGAAGAAGCGGGGGTCTTTTTGGCAGGCAAGATCGTTTGTACATTACTGGTAGGTGTGCTAATATTAGATTGAACGTTGAGAGACATGTTCTTGATTCAGCGCCCGGTGGCCGAACGGTTGTTCGTGTCAGGAGGTTGTCCATGTTCAGAACCCAGCACTTGTACCAGAACGATCCGCAGTGGAAAGACGTCCCCCTCGGTTTCGCCAGCGAGACGATCGGCAACTGGGGCTGCTTACTGACCTCGGTTACGATGATGCTCAACGGTCTGGGCTATAATGAGACTCCCGCGACCGTCAACGAGAAAATGAAGGCTGCCGGCGGCTTCCAGGGAGCCTTTTTCATTCCTTCGGCCGTGCCGTATGTTTTTCCCAATGTCATTTACAAGGGTATGCAGCCGTGCGAAACGACCCCCGCCCCGATTGCGCTCATCGACGCCAACCTGGCGGCCGGCAAACCGGTCATCGTCCAGGTGGACTGGAATCCGCAGGCCGGAATCCAGACCCACTTTGTGCTGCTCAAGGACAAGAAGGACGGTGACTACGTCCTCTACGATCCTTACATGTATCGCGGCGACAGCCCCGACAAAGAAGTTCTGTTGACCCAGCGCTATAAATATCAGGGAACCGAGCCGGCCAGCGCCATCACCGGCGTCTTGTGGTGGGATGGCACTCTCCCGCCTGCCCCGCCGGAGAAGACGAATCTGCCGCTGCCGGCCGAACGCTTCCTCCTCTACGTTGCCGAGGACGACCTGGCACTGCGGGCCGAGCCGGCCGTGACCGGTTACCTGTGGAAGCGCCTGCTGGCGGGGACGGAATTGATTTCCCTGGAACCCAAGGCTGCGGCCCAGAGCAAAGTCGGTCAGCAGGGGAAATGGATTCAGGTGCAGGACCCGGCCGGCGACCAGGGGTATGTGGCCGCCTGGTACGTTTCCCTGCAAAAAGGCGCCCCGCCCCAGCCCGTCGCCGCGCCGGATCAACCGGCGGCTGCTCGTCCGGCCCCTCTGCCGGCCGGCGCGCTGGCCCTCCTGCCGACCGCCGAAGTGGCTTTCCGCACCCAGCCGGTGATTTCGCCCTCGACTCTCATCCGCCGCATCCCGCCTACCGAACAGGTCGTGGCCGTGGAACCGGCCGAGCAAGTGATCAACAAGGTCGGCGTCGAGGGGCAGTGGATTCGGGTGCGCGACAACACCCAGCGCGAGGGCTACATTGCCGGCTGGTATCTGAAATATGCCAGCGGGGCGACGGCCGCCGCGGCTGCCGCGGCGGCCCCTCCGGCCGCCTCCGGCGCTCTCAAGGTCCGCACTACGGCAGAGGCGGTCGCCTTTCGCAGCCGACCGGTCATCAGCGATGCCACCCTGATCAAACGCCTGCCTCTCGGCGCCGAACTGACCGTCACCGAAACCGGCGGGGAGAGCAAGATCGGCGTCAACGATCAGTGGCTCAAGGTCCGCGACGCTGCCGGGGCGGAGGGCTACGTGGCGGCCTGGTTCGTGACGCGCTGAGCGTCTCCCTTTGGGCCGGTTCGAATTGAGGTTCCATGCCTGAGCAGGCGCAAGCCCCATCCTCCGGAAACGGCGTCTTCATCTCGTATTCTCGCAAAGACAAGGAATTCGTCAGGCGCTTGAACGATGCTCTCGATGCGCACGGTGTCAGCGCCTGGGTCGATTGGGAGGGGATTCCGTTCAGCGCCGATTGGATGGCTGAGGTGACGAGGGCCATCGAGGCCGCCGACGCCTTTTTGTTTGTCATCAGCCCCGATTCGCTCGCCTCAAAAGTCTGTGCCGAGGAACTGGAAATCGCTCTGCGCTGCGACAAGAAACTGATTCCGATTCTGCACCGTATGCCCCGGCGGGAAGCGCCGATGCATGCCAAACTGGCGGCGACCAACTGGGTCTATCTGCGTGCCCAGGACGATTTCGATGCCACGCTGCCCAAACTGATCGAGACCATCCATCTTGATCTGGATTGGATTCGCCGGCACACCCGCCTCTTGCAGCGGGCCAACGAGTGGGAAAGCAGTGGCCGCGACCAAAGTTATCTCTTGCAAGGCACCGACTTGAACGAGGCCGAGCGCTGGCTGATGGAGGCGGCTTCAGGGAAGAATCGCGTCGTCCTGCCGCTGCAATCCGAATACATCCAGGCCAGCCGCAGGGGGGCGGCCCGCCGTCAGCGCCATTTGCTGGCCGGCGTCTCCTTTGCGCTGGTCGTCAGCATCCTTCTGGGCGTGTACGCCTTCTTCCAGCGCAACGTTGCGCTCGAAAAGGAGGACGAGGCGCGCGCCAACGCCGCGACGGCGGTTGCTAACGCTAACCTGGCTGCCACCGCTCAGGCGGTCGCCGAGGCCAACGAAATCACCGCCCGCCAAAACGAAGCCCAGGCGATCGCCAATCAGAACACGGCCAATGCCCAGCGCAGCGCCGCCCGCGCCCAGGTCTATCAATTCCGGCCGGCCGATCTGTACACCAGCACCTTGCTGGCCCTCGATTCCTGGCAGCGCGAACCCTCCGCTCAGGCAGAGGACATCCTGCGCCAGAATCTCAGCCTCATGCCCATCCCACTCTTTCAAATGATGCAGGGGGAGTGGATCAACGAAATCGCCTTCGACCTGCCGGGGACGCGCTTCGTCACCGCCGGTCAGGATGGCCGCGCCTGTGTGTGGGGCCTGGAAGATGGGCAAATGCGGTTGTGTGTCCGGCATGCCGATTATGTCACCCATGCCTTTTTCATCGGCGCGGGGGAGATGCTCGTCACCGCCAGCCTGGATGGCCGCGTCAATCTCTGGAACGCTGCCGATGGTACGCTCTTGCGCTCGTATGAGATGGGCGCGCCGGTCAATGCCGTCGCCGTCAGCCCCGACGAAGGCTGGCTGGCGGTCGGGCGGGCCGACCGTCTCGTCACGGTCGTCAATTTAGCCGCCGACCGGGTTGTTGCCCAGTTGGAACAGCGCGGCCCGGTCAGCGCCCTGGCCTTCAGCCCGGATGGCAGCCTGCTCGCCATCGCCACCGACGCCGGCAACGTCCGCCTGTGGCGGCTGATGAGCGACTTCTCGCTTTCCGGCCCTCAGCACCAGGCGCCGGTTTACCGCCTCGCCTTCAGCCCGGACGGCGAATGGATTGTTTCGGTCGGCGAGGACAGCACCGCCCGCCTGGGGCGCCTCGAGGAGGGCGGACAGCGCTTTGTCCTCTCCCACGGCGACTGGGTCGAGGATGTCGCCTTTGGCCCGGATAGTTCCTGGTTCGTGACGGTCTCCGACGACAACCGCGTCTATGCCTGGGATGTGGCCACCGGCCAGGAGAGGTGGCGCGCTCGTCAGGAGGGGTTCGTCCAGCGGGTGGTCATCAGCCCGAACGGCAATTGGGTGGCCACGACCGGTTACGACCACACCGTGCGCATCTGGAACGCCGCCTCTGGCAGCGAAATGCTGCGCATCCCGCTGGAGACGGTGGGCACGGCCCTGGCGTTCAGCCCGGACAGCCGCCGCCTCGTCGTCGGCACCGCGGAGGGCGGAATCGGCATCTGGGATGTGTCGTCGCTGGCGGCCCGCTGGGGCTACCTCGAATTTCCCGAATTCGTGCGCGAGGCCCACTTTGGCTCCTCCGGCGAATGGCTGGTGGTCAACGCCGACGACCGGACGGTGCGCCTGTTTCCGCTCGACCGGATGGCTACCTCCTCGTCCGGAGCGGCCGGGACTATCCTCTTCTCTTCGCCGGTGCTTACGTACGAATTGACCGTCAGCCCCGATGCGCGCCGCTTGGCGGTTTCGCAGGGCGACTTGAACCAGGCCCTCCTTTATGATATCGAGCGGCAGACGGCCGCGACCCTGGCGCATGAGAGCCGAATCACCGACCTGGCCTTCGACTCTGCCAGCCGCCTCCTGGCCGTCGGCGGCGGCGAGCGGATTCATCTTTGGGATGCCGAAACCGGCGAAGCGCGCCAGACCATCGAGATGGGCGCGCCGGTGTATGCCCTGGCTTTTCATCCGGGCGGCGTCTGGCTGGCGGCCGGTTTGCAGAATCGGGTGGTGATTTGGGACCTCGCTCACCACAACCAGGCGGCCGCCTTCGACCTGGTCGGCAGCATGGACGAACTGGCCTTCAGCCCCGACGGCAATTGGATGGTCTCTTCCAGTTCCGAGGGCGTCGTGCTGTTGTGGCGCATCCGGCCGGCGATGGCCTTCCAGGCTTTCTCCGGCGTGCTGCGCAATGGCCAGGCCAATGCCATCGCCTTCAGCCCCGACAGCCGCCTGTTGGCCCTCGGCTCGCCGGAGGGCTATGTGTATCTCTACGACCTGACAAGCGGCGAGGAAATCAATCGCCTGCCGCACGCCTACGCCGTGACGGGCGTCTCTTTCTCCGACGACGGCCGCCTGCTGGCTGCCGTTTCGCGCAAGGTGGTCCAGTTCTGGGAGGTGGATGCGCTTCCCGTCATTCGCTCCGCCGAACTGGAAGCCGCCGCCTGTGAGCGTTTGACCCTCAACTTTAGCCCGGCTGCCTGGACGCAATTCTTCGACGACGAGCCTTATCATTTGATTTGCCCCAACCTTCCCCAGGACGCGGCCGGTACCCTGGGACCCTGATTCCTCGGAGGAAACGATATGTCAACCGACTCCAAGATTCCCATTTTGGAAATTGCCTGGACTCGTTACGCCCAATTCGACCGCGCCTCGGTGCAGCGGATGCGCCCCAACCTCAGCCTGCGCCGCTGGATTCTCGTCCTGAGTGTGTTGGCGACCCTGCTGGCCATCCTGAGCGAGGTGCTCTCGGATTCGCTCCCGGCCGCCGGTAGCCTGGCGCTCAAGATTGCTCTCATTGCCACGCCCATCGTCGGCTCTGGCCTGGCGGCTTTCACCAAACAATTCTTCGGTCGGGGGGATCACCTCGTCCTGCGGGCGGGGGCCGAAGAGATTCTGAAGGAAATCTATACCTATCGCACCATCTTGAAGAACAATCCCAACCGGCGCGAATGGCTGGAGAAACGCCTGGCCGATATCCAGCGCCAGGTCTATCGCGGCTTGGGCGGTGAGATGGTCTTCGAGAAGACGCCAGCGAAAATCCCGCCGTATTACGACCCGAAGAACCCCGACAGCGATCCCGGCTTCGATGACCTGAACGGCGACCAGTATTTCCGTTACCGCCTGCGCCATCAATTGCGATGGCACCGCGACCGCCTGTCGCCGATCAACCGTCAGCGCATCCTTTTGCAGGTGCTCATCATCCTGACCGGCATGGTCAGCGCTTTCCTGGCGGCCATGGGTGGGCCGTTTGCGCTCTGGGTGGCGCTCTCGGCCTCGGTCGCCGCGGCCCTGACCACCTGGCAGGAAGTGCGCAACCAGGATTTCATCGTCAGGAATTACAGCAAGGTGGTGGTCGAATTGGGACTCCTCCACGACCACTGGCTGAGTTTGGAACCGGAAGAACATACCGAGGGCGAGTTCTTCAGCATGGTTCAAGCCACAGAGGAGATTCTCTGGAGCCAGCATGTCGAGTACATCCAGTCCATGCAAGAGGCGCTGACCAAACTCGACCTGGACGAAGAGGCCGGCCTGGTGCTTGAGACGGTGCGGCAGGCGCGCGCCGCCGACGCCCGCCGCAAGCGGCAGAGCCGCCAGGCGGCTGCCACAGCCGCCGCCGAGGCCTTCGAGAAAGCCGAGCAAGCCGCTGTAGAGACTTTCCAGACCACCCTGAGTACCCTGGCGCGGGAGGCCTCTTCCGAAGTGGTGCGCCAGGAATTGCAAGCCATGGCCGCGGCCGCAGGGGAGGCCATCCAGAACCTGACGGGCGGCACCTCGCGGCTGCGGACCGCCCTCGACCAGATTGCGGGCCGCTATGCCCATCTCAAAATCGACAGGACAACCCCTCGCGAGGTGGTGAACGAGATTATGGCCCAATTCCCGCCGACCTCAGAGGTCAAGGGCTGAGCCGTCGCCGGTCTCGGAGCGCAGACACCCCTCTGCGCTCCTGTTTCAGGAGAAGATATGAGCGCGTCCAAACCCACCTCTCGCAGGTCTGACGAGACACTGGAGGCTCTGGCAGAATCCCGCGCCGCCATCCGCAAGGCGATTGACGAGATCGTCGCCGAGACCCGCACAGGGGTCCGCGCCGCGGTCGAAGCCGGCCGGGCGTCTGTCTCTGCCCAAAGGGCGGAAGGTGCAGCCGCACCGCGGCTGCGTCCCCCCACTTTGCCGCACGCCTTTGTCGTCATGCCGTTTGGCAAGAAGAAGGGGGCCAACGAGGTCCTCTACGATTTCAACGCCATTTACGAGGACTTGATCAAACCTGCCCTGCTGTTGGCCGGCTTCGAACCCTTCCGTGCCGACGAATCGACCCAAAGCGGCGACATCCTGACCGATATGTTCCAGGAATTGCTGCTGGCCGACCTGGTGGTGTGCGATTTGAGCATCGACAACGCCAACGTTTTCTACGAAGTGGGCATCCGGCATGCGTTTCGCAAACGCGGCGTGATTCACATCCAATCGGGCCGGGCTTACCTGCCGTTCGACATCTTCAACGTGCGCACCCTTCCCTATCACACCACGCCGGAGGGCGTGCCCGACCCGGCCCACCTCGAAAAAGACCGCCAGGCGATTGCGCGGCTGGCGCGCGATACGTATGTCTCCAGCCGCGAGGCGGTTCACAGCCCCGTCTTCAACCTGCTGCCCGGCCTGTCCGAACCGGACCGCAAGGCGCTGCGCACTCCGCTGGCGACCGGTTTCTGGCGCCAATATCACGAATGGCTGGGGCGCCTCGCCGTCGCCCGCCGTCAGAAGCGCGTCGGCGACATCCTCCTCCTGACGGAGGAAATCACCCATCCCATGATACGCGAGGAGGCCATTGGCGAGGCCGGGCGGGCGCTGGCCGACCTCGGCCGCCATCCATTGGCCCTGCTCCAATATCAGAAAGGGCTGGCGCTCAACCCCGAAAACACCGAGTTCCGCCGCCGCGAGGCCTTCCACCTCAACCGCCTGGGCCAGGTGGACGAGGCCATCGTCAAGATCGAGGGCCTGATTCGCGACGCCCCTGCCGACAGCGAAGCCATCGCCTACCTGGGCCGCATCTACAAAGAAATGTGGCTGGCCTCCTGGAGGGCCGAGCCAGACCTGGAAAAGCGCCTGCGCCTGGCCTTCGATTCGTACCACTGGCTGTTGAAATCGTTCTACACCTATCTCAAGGGATTCCGCCTCGACCTCAACCAGTTCTACCCTGGCATCAATGCTCTCACCCTGGGGATGAGCGCCCTTCACCTGGCCGACCGCTTCGAAGACCGCCAGAATCCCGATCCCGATATCACCTTCATCCGTCAGACTCTGCCCGACCTGCGCGGCGCCCTTGAGTTCTCTCTGGAAAGCCGCGCCGCCGATGACCAGGCTGACTATTGGACTCTGGTTTCGCTGGCCGAACTGCGCCTCCTGACCTCGGAGAGCCCCCAGCAAGTCGAGCGTGCCTACCGCAAGGCGCTGCCGGCCTCGCATCGTAAACTGTTCAACATCCAGTCTTCCATCCAGCAATTGGAAATCCTGCAGGCCCTGGAGATGCGCCCCGCCTTCGTGGAGACTGCCCTGCGAGTGCTGCGTGAGGAAATCGAGCGCCTGCGCAGCGAAGATTACGCCGAAACGCCTGACCATCAGGGCGGGCCGGCTGACATTGACCGGCGCGCTTTCGTCTTCAGCGGCCTCATGATTGACCCTCTGCATGGGAAGGAGAAGAACTTTCCGCCCATCCTCGAAGCGCCGGTCCGCCAGGCCATTCTCCAGGCCCTCGACCGTTTCCAGGCCGGCCCGGAAGACCTGGGACTGACGACCGGCCTGGCCGCCGGCGGCGATTTGCTCTTTGCCGAATGCTGCTTCGAGCGCGGCATGCCGGTCAAAGTGTACATGCCTCTTCCAGATGCCGATTACGTGCGCGAATTCGTCAGCCCGTGCGGCGAGGCCTGGGTAGAGCGTTTCTACAAGGCGCGTGGCAATCCGCTGCTCAGCCAGCGCTATCAGGCCGAGCGCCTCGGCCCGCCGCGCCCTAACGATGACGTGTATGAGCGTAACAACCGCTGGGTGATGTATTCGGCCCTGGGAGCGGGAGCAGAAAACGTGCGCCTGATTGCGCTCTGCGAGAGCAGGGGCGGCCGCGCCTTGGCCCGCGACGCCGCCCTGGTCCATCATATGATCGAACTGGCGCGGGAAGCCGGCGTCCCGGTCGAACAGATCAACCCCGTCAAACTCGCCCTGACGGCCAGCGGAACGGCCTCCCGGCGGAGGACGCCCAAAGCCTGAGCGGACCGGAGACGGCCTCCCCGCCCCGCGCCTGCTCTCCGTTTCCTGGAGCGCAGTCCCCGCCGGTTACTCGGCGGGGACCATGACTTTGCCGACCTTCTCTTTTGGATAGGCCCAGAGTTCACCTTTGACGCCGCGCGCCAGGTAGAAATCCCCGGCCCGCACCGTCTCCTCGCCCTCCATCGTCTCGATGGTGACCAGGCGGTCGGGGTCGCCGGTCAGCTCCACCAGGGGGACGAGCAGCGTGATGGCCCGCTTGACGCAGCGGCCGGGGCCGGTGATGAGGTAGGTGCTTTCGAAGATTTCGGCGTCCACCGGCCAGGTGTCCTCCGGCGCGTCGGTCTCGCTGACCAGGTAATCGCCGGCCTTGGCGGTCAGCGATTCGCCCCAGGGGGTGATGACATCTATCTCCTGGGGTTCGCCGGCTGCGGGGAGAAAGCGTTCGAAGCGCCGCTCGACGATGCTGCGGTAGGGCCGGAAGGGCAGTTCGTTCAGAACCTCGTCCGTCGGAGTCAGGCGCAAGGGATCGTTCCTGCGTGATTGGCTTTCAGGCTGGGGCAAAGTTTCCTCCCGATGAATTCCCGCTCGATTGTAACACAAGCATGAAGAACTTGCCCCTGAGGGGACGGCTTCTTCACGCTATAATTGGGCCGTATGGACGCGCTTGCAGAATTCGAACGGCGTCTGCCTGCGGCGCAGCGCCTGCTGTTTTACACGCTCGACAGCCCGGCTCACATTCAGGCCTATCTCGACAGCCTGCCTTACATTGCCGAGGAACTCGACCGCTCCCCTTTGCGGGTGATGACCGACGGTCAGGCGCATTGCCTGGATGGGGCCTTGTTCGCCGCGGCGGCCCTGCGCCGCCTCGGCTTTCCGCCCCTCATCCTGGACCTGGTGCCGCTCCCCGGCAAAGACGATGACCACGTGCTGGCCCTCTACCGCCTGGACGGCTTGTGGGGCGCGGTGGCCAAATCCAATTATGCCGGTTTGCGTTTCCGCGAACCCATCCACCGCACGCTGCGCGAACTGGTCCTGACTTACTTCGAGCATTACTACAACCTGGAGGGCGAAAAGACTCTGCGCGCCTACACCCGCCCCCTCGACCTGGCCCGCTTCGACGCCTGCGGCTGGATGTGGGACGAAGAGGGGGTTAAGCAGGCCAGTCGCGCCTTGTATGCTCTCAAAACGCTGCCGCTCTTCCCGCCGGAGGTGGCAGCCCGCCTTTCGCCGGTGGATGCCCGCTCCTACGCGGCCGGCACCGTCGGCACGGACTTCGACTGGGCCTTCGGCCGCCGCTCCAACCCATGATGGATTACCGCCTCATCTGTTCGCGCCGCCGGACGATTGCGCTCATCGTGCAAAACGATGGTGCACTGGTGGTGCGTGCCCCGCTGCGCGCCCCCGAGGAGGCCATCCGCGAATTCGTTGCCCGCAAAGCCGATTGGATTCGCAAGCAGCAGGCGCGGGCGCGGCGGCTGGCCGAGGCGACGGTTCGCCGCTACGTGGACGGCGAGACGTTTTTCTATCTTGGGCAGGCGTATGCGCTGAAAATTGTCCCCCCATGCCGCCCCGCCCTGCGGTTGACGGAGGTCTTCGAGTTGTCGCGTTCGGCGCAGCCGCAGGCGGAGGCGGTCTTCGTGCGCTGGTACCGGGCGCGGGCGGCGGAGGTGCTGGCGGAACGGGTGGAGGCGCTGGCCCGTCAGCACGGCTTTGCTCTGAAAAAAGTGCGCATCACCTCGGCCCGTAGCCGCTGGGGTTCGTGCAGCCCCACCGGGACGCTCAGTTTCCCCTGGCGGCTGGTCATGGCGCCGCCGGCTGTCATTGACTACGTCGTCGTCCACGAACTGGTGCATTTGGACATCAAAAATCATTCCCCGGCTTTTTGGGCCAGGGTGGGGGAAATCCTGCCGGACTACAAAAAGCACGTCGCCTGGCTGCGCCGCAACGGCCGCCGGCTGACTCTGGGCGGCGGCTAGGCTGCCTCTTTCCCGTACCCGCCGCCCCCCGGGGTGCGGATGCTGAGCACGTCGCCGGCCTGCAGGTCCACCGTCCCCTTGCCTGGCAGGGGGATTTCTTCGCCCTGACGGATGAGCACGTTCTCGCCGGGCTGCCCCGCCTCGCCGCCGGCCAGGCCGTAGGGGCCGCGCCTCCGGCGCTCGGTCAGGAGCGTGGCGCGGCAAGCGACGAGGACTTGCACGTCGCGGCGGATGCCGTCACCGCCGCGGAATCTGCCCCGCCCGCCCGAGCCGCGCCGCACCTGGTAGCGCAGGACGCGCAGCGGATAGGCATATTCGAGCGCCTCGACCGGCGTGTTGAGGGTGTTGGTCATGTGCGAGTGGACGGCGCTCGGCCCGTCGGCGCCCGGCCGCGCCCCCATCCCCCCGCCGATGGTCTCGTAATAGGCAAAGGCCGCGCCGTCGGCGAGCGGACCGCCGATGGTGACGTTGTTCATCGTCCCCTGGCTGGCGGCCGGGACTGTTTCGGGACAGGCCTGGGCCAGCGCGCCGAGCAGGACGTCCACGATGCGCTGAGAGGTCTCGACGTTGCCTCCCGCCACCGGCGCGGGTGGCAGGGCGTTGACCACCGTGCCGGGCGGGGCGATGACTTCGACCGGTGCCAGGCAGCCGGCGTTGTCGGGCACATCCAGGCCGAGCAGGCAGCGGAAGACGTAGTAGACCGCCGAGAGGGTGATGGCATAGACGGCGTTGACGCTGCCTGGGCGCTGGGCGGCCGATCCGCTGAAATCCACCACCGCCGAGTCGCCGCGAATCGTGACCGCGACGCGGATGGGCACCGGCGCATCGCTCAGGCCGTCGTCATCGAGGCAGTCCTCGAAGCGGTAAACGCCGTCGGGCAGGGAGGTCAGCAGGCGGCGGGTGGTGCGCTCGGTGTAGGCCAGCAGTTGGGTCATGGCCTCGCGAATTTCTGCGCGGCCATAGCGCTCGGCCAGAGCGAGCAGGCGTTCCTCGCCGCGCCGGTTGGCGGCAATTTGGGCCTGCAGGTCGCCGAGGCGTTCCTGAGGCGTGCGCACGTTGGCCAGAATCAGGTCCAGCACGGCGCGGTTCATCTCGCCGCTGCGCAGCAGGCGCACTGGCGGGATGATCAACCCCTCCTGGTAGATTTCGCGCGCCAGCGGCATCGAACCGGGCGTCATGCCGCCCACATCGGCGTGATGGGCGCGCGAGGCGGTGAACCCCAACAGGGAGGCGTCGCCGGGGGCGGCAAAGACCGGCGAGACCATGGTGATGTCGGGCAGGTGAGTCCCGCCGCGGAAGGGGTCGTTGAGGATGATCAGGTCGCCGGGGGCCAGGTCGGCGCCGAAAGCCTCCAGGGCGGCGGCGACCGAGAGCGGCATGGCGCCCAGGTGGACGGGGATGTGGGCGGCCTGGGCGATCAGCCGTCCCTGGGCGTCGAACAGGGCGCAGGAGAAATCGCGGCGCTCTTTGATGTTGGGGGAGTAACTGGAGCGGCGCAGGAGGGTGCCCATCTCCTCGGCCACGGCGGCGAAGAGGTGCTTGAAGATTTCCAGTTGGATGGGATCGTAGCCGGAGGGCGGCCGGCGGTCTGGCGTCTGTCGTCTGCGGTCTTTCGCGGTCATCGCGCCACCTCCACCTGCAGATTTTGGTAGATGTCCACGGTCGCCAGGTCGCCCGGCCCCAGCAGGATGGTGGTGTCGCTGCGCACGATCACGGCCGGGCCGCTGATCTGATTGCCGGGCTGCAGGCGTTCGGCGCGGTAGAGGGGGGTGCGGTGAGGGCCGTCAGCGAAGAGGACCGGTCGGTGTTCGAGCAGGGCCGGGGAGGGGTCTGGGCTGGCGGGTGGACGGGCGGGGAGGGGCGGCGGGTCGGTGCGGCCGACCGCCCGCAGGCGCAGGTTGACCACTTCGAGGCAGGCGTTTTCCTGCGCGTAGCCATACTGACGGGCGTGCAGGGCGTGGAAGTCGGCGTAGACGTTTTCGCTGAAGGGGACGATGAGTTCGTAGGACTGGCCGCGGTAGCGCATGTCGAGGAAGGCTTCGAGGCGGATGTCCGTCTCGGCGACGCCCTCGGCGCGCAGTTCGTCCCGGCCGCGCCGGGCGAGAGGCTCGAGGCGGGCGGCCAGGTCGGTGATGGGCGTGTCGCCGGGCAGCATGACCGTTTGGGTGTAGTCTTTGATGACCTCGGCGGCCAGCATGCCGAAGGCCGAGAGGGTAGAAGCCAGCGGCGGGATGAGCAGGCGAGGGATGCCCAGGCCGCGCGCCAAATCAGCAGCGTGCAGGCCGCCTGCTCCGCCGAAGGAGAGCAGGGTGAAGGCGCGCGGGTCGTGGCCGCGCTCGACCGAGATGACCCGCAGGGCGCGCTCCATGTGGGCATTGGCGACCTGCACCACGCCCAGGGCGGCTTGCTCGGCGCTCAGGCCGAGTTCGGCGCCCAGGCGGGCCAGGGCGCGGCGGGCGCGCCGGAGGTCGAGCGGCATGGCGCCGCCGAGGAAGTGTTCGGCCTGCAGGCGGCCGAGCACCAGGTTGGCGTCGGTGACGGTGGGCAGGTCGCCGCCGCGCCCGTAGCAGGCCGGGCCGGGATCGGCGCCGGCCGATTCGGGGCCGACGCGCAGGGCGCCGCCGGCATCCAGGCGGGCGAGGGAGCCGCCGCCCGCTCCGATGGTATGGATGTCGAGCAGCGGGACGCGGATGGGGCAGCCGCCGACGACGGCCTCGGTGGTGATTTGCGGCTGGCCGTCAATGAGGGCGACGTCGGTGGAGGTGCCGCCCATGTCGAAGGTGATGAGTTTGACGTCGGTGGAGGCGGCCGCCGTGCGCGCTACGTAGGCGCAGCCGACCACCCCGCCAGCCGGCCCGGAGAGGATGCAGCGCACGCCGAAGCGGCGCGCCTCGCCCAGGCTGATGCTGCCGCCGTTGGATTGCATGACGCGCAGCGTCACGCCGGGCGGCAGGTCGGATTCCAGGCGGCGCAGGTAGCGGTCGAGGGCCGGGGAGACGTAGGCGTTGACGGCGGTGGTGCTCATGCGTTCGTATTCGCGGTATTCGGGCAGGATTTCGGAGGAAAGCGAGGCCAGCAGTCCCTCTGCCCGCAGCCGGGCACCGATGGCCTGTTCGTGTTGCGGGTGCAGGAACGAGAAGAGCAGGCAGACGGCGACGCTTTCGATTTTTTGCCGTTTGATTTCCGCGACCCATCCTTCGACCTGGCGCTCGTCCAGCGGCTGGAGGATGCGGCCGTGCGAATCGACACGCTCGTCCACCTCGAAGCGCCGCTCGGCCGGGATGAGCGGCGGGGGCGGGTCGGCGAAGAGGTCGTAGAGGGCCGGGCGGTTCTGGCGGCCGATTTGGAGGATGTCGCCGAAGCCGCGCGTCGTCACCAGGGCGGCCGCCGCGCCTTTGCGTTCGAGCAGGGCGTTGGTGGCCACCGTCGAGCCGTGAATGACCGTGATGGAGGCGGGCTGCGGGCTGAGCGGGGGAGGCTCAGCCTTGAGAATGCGCTGCAGCCCGTCCAGCACCGCCTCGGCCGGGTCGTGCGGCGTGGAGAGCAGTTTGAAGGTGTGCAGGGTTTGGGCGGCCGGGTCGTAGACGACGAAGTCGGTGAAGGTGCCGCCGATGTCAATGCCGATGCGGAGGGAGGCGTTCATGGCGCGATGATACCCCGGAAAGAAAGAGATGCCCAGGCGCGCGCCTGGGCATTCTTTGAGGCCGGGGGCAGGTTTAGGGGATGTTCGACTGGTTGAGGTTCTGGTTGGTGATGTAGAGCGTGCCGGGGTGGTCGTTGTTGCTGGAATAACTGCCGACCCAGATGAGGTAAGTGCCGGTCGGCGGATTGGGGATGTCAACCAGTGGATTGTAGGAGTTGTTGTTCCGGTCGGGGAAGCCGGAGTCGTCGTTGCAGTACCAGGTGCCGTTGGGCGCCAGGACGTTCATGGTCGAGTCGCCGCGGTCGTTGGCGATGAAGAAGAAGCGCAAACGGCTGGACGACCCGCTGTAGTCGACCTGGTAGGTGGGCGCCTCGGTGGCCCAGCCGATGCAGCCGTAGGTATTGAGCGGGCTGGAGCGGACATCCACCGGCCCGCCGGCGGTGATGCTGACCGGGTAGGGGTCGGGGCTGAAGCCGGCCTGCAAGGTCCTCGAGCCGAAGACCGGGCTGAGGTTGGGGTTGAGGGAGGGCAGGGGTTGAGTGGTGATCGAAAGATTGCCCCGGTGGGTATCTCCGCGCCGGTA
Organism: Anaerolineales bacterium; assembly: GCA_041287425.1. GTDB lineage: Bacteria > Chloroflexota > Anaerolineae > Anaerolineales > Villigracilaceae > JAFGSI01. The sequence continues at coordinate 44,745 of JBEULG010000003.1, forward strand.
CGAGTTGACCCAGATGTTGTACTCGCCAGACGGCGGATTGATAATGCGGACGGTGGGGTTCAGGCTGGAGTTCGAGTCGTCGTTGCAGTAGTATTGGCCGGTAGGCCCCATGACAACCATGGTGGTATCGCCGCCGAGGTCATCCTCGAAGCCGATAGAAAGAGTCTCGGTCGAGCCGGACCAGTAGAGGCGCAGGGTGGGGGCGCTTTCGGCGAAGCCGCCGCAGCCGGCGATGTTCATGTCCCACACGTTCAGGGTGTTGCCGCTTTGGACGAAGACGACGTAGGGGTCGGGGCTGAACCCTGGCTGGAGGCTGATTTCTCCGTAGAGCGGGTCGAGAGTGGAGTCCAACCCTTCCTCCCCAAAGATATTGCCTGGGTTGAGGTCTTGCTGGGTGAGGTAAAGGGTGCCGCTGATTTGTCCCTCGCCCCGGTAACTGCCGATCCAGATGAGGTATTGGCCCGGCTGGGGATTCGAGAGCGTGAGCATCGGGTCGAGCGAGTAACCGGAGTCGTCGTTGCACAGGTACAGGCCGTTGGGGGTGCGGAGAATCAAGGTAGTATCGTCAGAATACTCGGCCATGAAGAAGAGGTTGAGTTGTGACATCGAACCGGTCAATTCGAGGCGGAAGGAGGGTTCGCTGCTCGTATAGCCCAGACAGCCGGAACCGAGGTCCAGGGAGTACACGTCCACGTCGCCGCCGGTCATGGCGTAGGCGGTGTAGGGGTCAGGCTGGAAATTGCTGGAAAGCACAATCTCGCCGCCAAGCGGCTCGGCGCCGGGATTGAGGCGACCGGTGAAATCGGGATGGACGGGGTCGAGGTCCTGCTGGGTGATGTAAAGGCGTCCGCTGCCGGTCTGTCCCTCGGCCAGGTTGGTAATCCAGATGGCGTAGGCGCCCGCATTCGGGTAGGAAATTTGCAGCATGGGGTCTGGGCCGCCCAGGCCGGAGTCGTCGTTGCACAGGTAGCGGCCGTCAGGGGTGGAGACGATGAGGGCGGTATCGGCGTTGTTTTCGGCAATGTAGAAGATGCGCAGGGCGGGGGCCTCGCCGCTCCAGTTGAGAATGTAATCCGGCTGGCGGGCGGTGAAGCCGGCGCATGCGCTGCCCAGGTTCAGGTTGTACACGTCCAGGTTGCCGCCGCCGTTGCTGGCAGGGGTGATGTACGGGTCGGGCGAGAAGCCGCCCTGCAGGTCAATGACCCCGGCGCGCGGCTCGGCGGAGGGATTCAGGCCGAAGCCCAGCAGGCTCCAATCTAGAATGCCTGCCTGGAACAGCAAGAAGCCACCCCCGACGATTACGAGGCAGCACAGACAAAGTAAAATCACTACAATGCCTGCGATGAGCCAGGTCTTTCTGGCGCTGCCGCTCTTGGGTTGGATTGGGTTTTCAGATGTCATAGGGGAGACTCCTTTTTGGAAAAGTGGAGGGACTTCATAAATTAAAGGGTATTATACAACCCTTTGGATATTCCATGTTTGAGTGTGGGGTGTCAACCGGCAGGCAGGAGGGCGGGAAAAGTTAGGAAGAGAGGAGGGTTGCGCCCGCGCCTCTCTCTCTGTATACTTGTTGGAGACCAACGAGGAGATGAATCCCATGCAAACCGAACTGACCCAGCCCGGCCCTCTCCTGGATTCGGCCGGGCGCCTGACGCAGGTGGGCTGGGCGCGCCAGCCGCTGCTGGATTGCAACCTGGAAAATGCCCGCTTCTACGCCTTGCGTTTTCTGCAGCGTTTTCGCATTAAGCGCTGGGATTATTACGCCGTCTTTACGCCCCGGCGCTTCTTTTCCGCGACCATCGCCGACCTGGGCTACGCTGGCAATGTTTTCGTTTACACCCTAGACTTCGAGACCGGCGACCTGCACGAGGAGGGGCTGGTCATCCCGCTGGCAAAGGGCATCGTGCTGCCACGCAGCAGTCGCGCCGGCGAGAGTTCCTTCGAAAACGCTCAGGCGCGGCTCCATTTCCGGGCAGCGGAGGATGAGCGCCGTCTCTCGGTCGAGTGGCCCGCCTTCCATGCCGGGCGCGGCATCTCGGCCGACATCACCCTGTCCACGCCGCCGGGCGCAGAGACGATGACCATCGTCATCCCCATCGGCCGCCGGCGTTTCTATTACAACACCAAAATCAATTGTCTGCCTGCCGGCGGCTGGCTGCGCTATGGCGACCGGCGCGAGGCACTGAATCCGCAAACCTGCATCGGTTCGCTCGACTGGGGGCGCGGCATATGGGAGTACCGTTCCTTCTGGAACTGGGCCTCGGCCTCCGGTTTCCTCCCCGACGGGCGCAGGCTGGGCCTCAACCTGGGGCGCGGCTTCGGCGACCTCTCGGCCGCGACCGAAAACGCCCTCATCCTGGACAACCGCATCCACAAACTCGAACAGGTCGATTTCGACTACGTCTCCGGCGATTACATGCAGCCCTGGCATTTTACCGACCACCAGGGCCGCCTCGACCTGACCTTCACTCCCTTCAAGGAGCGTTGCGCCCGCACCAATCTGGGCCTCATTTTCAGCGAAGTCCATCAAATGTTCGGGCGCTATTCCGGCAAGGCTGTTGCCGATGACGGTGAAATCATCCAGATTCGAGATTTGATCGGCTTTGCCGAAGAGCATCACGCCCGCTGGTAGCCTCAGCAACCATTCTTATCGCCTTCGACGCACAGGAGTCTCATGAAACCCAAACTATCCCCAAGAATCTGGACCGCCATCGTCCTGCTGGCCTTTTCGGGCCAATTGGCCTGGGGGGTCGAGAACCAATATTTCAATACCTTCATGTACAACAACATCACGCCCGACCCGCGCCCGGTCTCGTGGATGGTGGCGGCCAGCGCCGTCACGGCCACCCTGACCACTATCCTGATGGGGACGTTGAGCGACCGGACGCGGACGCGCTGGGGCCGCCGCCGGCCCTTCATTTTGTTTGGTTACCTGGCGTGGGCCGTTTTCACCGCCCTCTTTCCGGCGGCGGCCTTCTTCCGTCCCGTCACGCTGGCCATCGGCATGGCCATCCTGTTCGACTGCGTCATGACCTTCTTCGGTTCGACGGCCAACGACGCCGCCCTGAACGCCTACATCACCGATGTCACCCGCCTCGAAAACCGCGGCCGGGTGATGAGCGTGGTCGAGATTCTGACCTGGGTCGCCATCCTGATCGTCTATGGCGGGGCAGGGTTCATCATTGATTCGTTTGGTTACTTTCCTTTCTTTTACCTCATCGGGGGCTTGGTGTTCGTCCTCGGTTTGATCGGCGGCCTCCTCGTGCAGGAAGAGCCGCTTGCCGAAAAGCCGCAGGGCGGCTACTGGCGTCAGATTGCCGAGAGCCTCCGCTGGAGGAGCCTGTTGGCCCATCGGGATTTCTTCCTCGTCCTGATGGGCATTTCCCTGTGGGCGGTTGCTCAGAACATCTTCTTCCCCTACCTCATCATCTACCTCCAACATTATCTGCGCTTCGACACGCTGACGTCTTCGCTCACCATCGCCGTCTGCATTCTGGTCGGCGGGATTGCCATGGCCTATCCGTTGGGCGTGCTCATCGACCGCCGCGGCCGCAAACCGGTCGCCCTGCTGGCGGTAGCAGCCGAGGCCCTTGGCCTGATTCTCTTCTCGCTGACCGACCGCCTGCTCCCGCTCATCCTGACCGGCATCCTCTGGCTGGTGCCGCTGACCGCCTGGACGATTGCCACCGGCGCCTGGAGCAAGGACCTCTTCCCGCCCGACAGGCGTGGCCAGTTCGCCGGCTACTACCTGTTCTTTTGGGTCATGCTGCCGATGATTCTCGGCCCCCTCACCGGCGGCTGGCTCGGCAGCGCCTACGGCATCCAGACGGTCATTGACGGCCAGGCGGCCTACATTCCCACCCCGCTGCTGTTCCAGGTGGCTGGCGGCGCCACCCTCCTGGCTGCGATTCCCCTCTTGTTTGTCAGAGAGCAAACAGCCAAAGGATAGCCTTTCGATTGGAGCAAACCGTGTCCTATCGCCCTGCTTCTGGACCTCTGATGACCCGCTGGGCTGCCGGCGTGGACCCTGAAAACGTCTGGCCGGAGTATCCGCGCCCACAGATGACCCGCCCCGACTGGCTCAATTTGAACGGTCTGTGGAATTTTGCCATCACCCGACGCCTGCCCGGCGCGCCCCCCGACCAGCCGCCGTTTGGCGGCAGCCTCCAGCCGATTGGCGAGGACGAAGAAGATGGCCTGTTCGTGCGCCTGGCCGGCCAAATCCTGGTGCCTTTCCCCATCGAGTCGGCGCTTTCGGGGGTCAAATACGCTCTGCGCCCCGACGAGCGCCTGTGGTACTGGCGCACTTTCCGTGTGCCGCCGGAGTGGCGCGGCCGGCGCGTCCTGCTCCATTTCGGGGCTGTGGACTGGGAGACGGTGGTGTGGGTCAACGGAGCGCAGATCGGCCTGCACCGCGGCGGTTACCTCCCCTTCACCTTCGAGGTGACGCCCTTTCTCAAGGACGGCGACAATGACCTCGTCGTCGCCGTCTGGGATCCGACCGATACCCACTGGCAGCAGCGCGGCAAGCAGAGCCTGGCGCCCAAGTCCATCTGGTACACGGCTGTCTCGGGCATCTGGCAGACGGTTTGGCTGGAGCCGGTCCCCCAGGCGTATATTGCCGGCCTGAAAATTACCCCCGACGTGGACGCCGGCCAGGTGCGGGTGAAGATTCGGCCCGGCGGCGCAGAAGACCGGCTGGGGGCCGTGCGGGTACAGGTCAGGGACGCAGGGCGGCTGGTCGCCCAGGCGCAGGCCGCCTCGGCGCGGGACGAGCTCCGCATCCCGATTCCCCGTCCCAGCCTGTGGAGTCCCGATTCACCCCATCTATACGAGGTTGAAATCGCAGCCGGCGAGGACCGGGTTGGCAGTTATTTCGGGATGCGCAAATTCAGCCTCGGCCAGGACGAACAAGGCCGCACGCGCCTGTGCCTGAATAATCGCCCCCTGTTCCTGTTCGGCCCGCTCGACCAGGGCTATTGGCCCGACGGCCTGTACACGCCTCCCTGCGCCGAAGCCATGCGCTGGGACCTCGAACTCATCAAGGGCCTGGGCTGCAACATGCTGCGCAAGCACGTCAAGGTCGAACCGGCGCGCTATTACTACGAGTGCGACCGGCTGGGGCTGATCGTCTGGCAGGATATGCCCAACGGCGGCAAATCTCAGACCGAGATGCAGGCCATTTTTTCCCTGCTCTTTGGCCCCAAGCGCCAGGATGACAGGGCGCTCTGGCGGCATGGGCGCAATGAGCCGGAGTCGCGTGAGGATTTCCTGCGCGAGTTGCAGGAGATGGTCGAGCACCTGTATCATTTCCCCTGCATTGCCGTCTGGGTGCCGTTCAACGAAGGCTGGGGACAGTTCGAGGCGCGCGCCGTAGCAGCCCGGCTGCGCGACCTCGACCCGACCCGCCTGGTAGACCACGCCAGCGGCTGGTTCGACCAGGGGGCAGGGGATTTCCGCAGCCGCCACATCTATGGCCTGGCGCTCAAACCCGAACCGCTGGAAGCCCGCCGCGCCGCCGCCCTGACCGAGTTCGGCGGCTATAGCCTGAAAGTCGAGGGGCATCTCTGGAATCCGGCCGCCGCTTTCGGTTACAAGAAGTTTGAGTCCTCGGCCGCCCTGACGGAGGCTTACCTGTTGCTCTTGGAAGAGGAACTGAAACCCTGGGTGGAGGCCGGTCTCTCGGCGGCCATCTACACCCAGACGACCGATGTCGAAATCGAGGTCAATGGGTATGTGACCTATGACCGCCAGGTCGAGAAGATGGACTTCGACCGGCTGCGGGAGGCACACCGCGCCTTGCAGGGATGAAACGATCCTTGCCCCTCCTTCCGTGACGCCGCCATCAAGGCAGGAGCAGACGGCCGACCTCCTCCTCGATGGCGGCGGCGGCTTCATCCAGAGCGGCGCGGACCTCAGGGCTGAGTCCGGCACCCAGGGCGAAAGTCGCCCCGACGATGCCGACCAGACGGATCTGGCAGGCTGTCGGGGACGGGTCGAGCGCCCGGCTGAGGGCGAGCGCCTCGGCCGCGCCCCAGCCGTGGGCCGAACCAGAGCCGGGCGCAAAGGCGGCCGCCTCGTCGGGAGACAGACGCAGCACCCTCCCCGGCGGGAGGGAATCGGCCCGGACGGCGTCCACGATGACGGCAGCGCGCGCCCCGGCCGTCAGGTCGAGCAGCCCCAGGCCGGGCAGCCCGGCCGCCTCCACCCGCACGCGCCGCGCCGTTTGGGGGTACTTTTCCTGCCAGCGGCGGACGGCCTCCAGGCCGGCTCCGTCGTCGCCGCGCAGGCTTTGCCCGATGCCGATGACCACAACGTCCATGAAGATAATTTTACCGCCGCTTGACGAAAAGACCCGGTCTCTGCGAGAGGCCGGGTCCTGGCTTTCCCACATCACTTGTGTTCGATCTTCAATTTCAAGAAATGGGTGGCACACGAGATGCACGGGTCGTAGGAGCGCACCAGGTGCTCGGCGGTCAGCGTGGCTTCGGCCTGTTCCATCTTGACCAGTTTGGGCGCCAGGGCAAACAAATCGGCCTCGATGCGCGGCAGGTTCTGGGCAGTCGGCGGGACGATGCGCGCCCGCTGGATGCGACCCTGTTTGTTGATGGCGTAACGGTGGTAGAGCAGGCCGCGCGGCGCCTCGGTCGCGGCTGCGCCTTCGCCGGCCTTCAACTTCAGGGTAGCGTGGGCCGGCCCCTGCGGGCGATAGTCGCGGATGTGCTCGATGGCCTCGGCGTAGAAGTGAACCAGTTCGATGGCGCGGGCAATCAGGCTTTTGTACGGATTGCGCAGCGGCAGGACGAGGCCCGATTCCTTCAGCGCCTTTTGGGCTTCGGCGTGCAATTGGGCGTGATTGAGATTCAGGCGCGCCATCGGGCCGACCAGGTAGGGCGTCCCCTCGACGGTGTAAGAATGGAGAGCGTTGGAGTGACGGACGTGCGTCTCCAGGTAGGCTTTCTCGAACTCGCTCACCGGCGTCTTGCGTCCGTTCGAAGACCAGACTTCGCCCTCGATGACGCCGTACTCCTCGGGGTGATGCAGAGCGACGAATTCGTAGTCCACTTCCAGGTCGGGGTAGGGCAGGTCTTTGGCCCAGCGGACGCATTCGCGCGCCGCCTCCAGGCCCCATTCCAGGTCGGGCAGGAGGGCTTGCAGCGGTGCGGCCTCGGGCCAGCGGTAGAAGCCGCCCACGCAGACGTTGACCGGGTGCACCGAGCGCCCGCCGATGGCTTTCAGGATTTCGTTGCCGATTTTCTTCAGCCGCAGGGCGTTCTTGACCACCTCGGGGGCGATTTCGGCCAGTTCGAGCGCCGATTCCTTGCCGAGCAGGTCGGGGGCTTGCAAGAGGTAGATGTGCAAGGCGTGGCTCTCGATGTATTCGCCGCAATACAGCAGACGGCGCAGCAGGCGCACCTGCGGGCTGACTTGAATGCCCAGGATGCTTTCGAGGGCGTAGACCGAACTCATTTGATAGGCGACCGGGCAGATGCCGCAGATGCGGGCGGTGATATCGGGCACCTCTTGCAGGAAGCGTTCGATGAGAAAGCCCTCGAAGAAGCGCGGCGGCTCGTAAATGTCCAGCCGGACCTCGGTCACGGCGCCATCGGTTAAGCCGATGTACAAGCCGCCTTCGCCTTCGACGCGCGCCAGGGCGCCGACCTCGATATTTTCTTTCATAAAGGGCCTCCTTTACTTTGTACCGCTAGGAAGGGCCGCCTCGGCGGCTTTGCGGAAGGCTGGCGCATGGGCGTTGAAGTTGCGCAGCAGCAGATGGGTCTCGCCGGCGAAGCGTTCGGTGGCCACCAGGGTGGGCACCAGCGAGTCGAAGTTGCCCTGCGGCCAGGGGCCGAAACAGCCGTAGCAGCCGCGTCCGTTGGCCGGGCAGATGGCCCCGCAGCCGGCCTGGGTGACCGGCCCCAGGCAGGGGCTGCCGTGCGCCACCAGCACACAGACCGCCCCGCGCCGCTTGCACTCCAGGCAGACCGAGTATTGAGGCAGATTGGGCTTGCGGTTTTGCAGCAGGGCGGCGATGCATTCCAACACCAGGTGTTTGTTGACCGGGCAGCCCCAGATTTCCAGGTCAACCTTGATCGTTTCGGAGAGGGGGGTCGCCGTGTTCAGGTATTCCAGGTATTCGGGATGGTCATAGACGGCGCGGGCGTATTCTTCGGCGTCGGCAAAGTTGCGCAGCGCCTGGATGCCGCCCGAGGTGGCGCAAGTGCCCAGGGCGATAACGAAACGCGCCTCCTCGCGAATTTCGCGAATGCGCTCAATTTCATGCGGGGTGGTCACCGACCCCTCGACCAGGGCGATGTCGTAGGGTCCGGGTTTGACCGCCCGCGTCGCTTCCAGGAAATAGGCGATATCCACCGCGCCGGCCAGGTCAAGCAGTTCGTCCTCGAGGTTCAGCAGGGAGAGTTGACAGCCGTCGCAGGAGGAAAATTTGTAGACGGCGACCGTCGGTTTTTTGGCAGCCATTTAGTACTCCTCCACATTGACATAGCGTTGTAACACGCTGAAGGGGAAGACCGGCCCGTCTTTGCAGATGAAATAGGGGCCGATCTGGCAGTGCCCGCAAGAGCCCTGGCCGCATTTCATGTTGCGTTCGAGCGAGACGAAGATGCGCTCGGCGGGGATGCGCCGCGCCAGGCCCTCGTAGATGACGAAGCGAATCATGATTTCCGGGCCGCAGGTCAGGACGGCGGTGTTGCGCGGGTCAATGCGGAAGTTGTAGAACCACATCGGCACCACGCCGACGCGGCCGTCCCAGTTCTCGTCGCCGCGGTCAACCGAGATTTCCATCTGGATGTCGTGGCGCTTCCATTCTTCGTGCTCGTCGGGGTACATCAAATCTTTGGGCGTGCGGGCGCCATACAGCAGGGTGACCTTGCCGTATTTTTCGCGGTTGCGGATGATGTGATAAATGGCCGGCCGGAGGGGCGGAAGGCCGATGCCGCCGCAGGCCAGGACCAGGTCGCGGCCCTCGATTTGTTTCATCGGCCAGGAAGTGCCAAACGGGCCGCGCACGCCGAGTACATCGCCCACCTTGAGGCGGCCGATGTTCTTGGTGACCGTGCCGACGAAACGAATGGTGTGACCCACCAAACGTTCCTCGTCTTCGGGGTCTGAACTCATCGAGATGGCCGATTCTCCGTAGCCGGGCAGGTAGAGCATGTTGAACTGGCCGGGCTGGAAGTGGTAGCGCTCGCGCACTTGTGGGTCAATGAAGCGCAGCCAGAAGGTCGAGATGCCCTCCGTCTCCGGCGTGATGCGGACGATTTCGGCCCAGTCGGGCTGAATCAGTCTGCCGGGGTGGCCGGCGGTGGGGGGTGCAGATTGGGGCAACAGGGATGTCATGGGTTCACCTCCGCGCGCAGGGCAGCGATTTCGGCGAGGTGGTCAATTTTGGCCGGGCACCAGGTGAGGCAGCGGCCGCAGCCGGTGCAACCGAGCATGCCAAATTGCTCCTTCCAGGCACCGAATTTATGCGTCAACCACTGGCGGTAGCGGGCGCGGATGGTGGGGCGCGTGTTGCCGCCGAAGACGTAGGAGTAGGCCGGGTTGAAGCACGAATCCCAGACCCGCGTCCGGCTGGCCTGTGTGGCGGTCAGGTTGACGCTGTCGGTGGCGTCCCAGCAGAAGCAGGTCGGGCAGACCTGGGTGCAGTTGCCGCAAGACAGGCAGCGTTTGGCTACATCGTCCCAGCGGGCGGCTTCCAGGGTTTCGGGTTCGGTCAGCAGGCCGGGCAGGTCGCTGGTATCCAGGCTGCGGCTCATCTCTTGCACCGCCCTGGCCAGTTTCTGATTGGCGATGTTCTGGACGAAGGCCGACGGCAGGTCGTATTTGCGTTTCGAGAGCAGGCTGCGGCCGAGTTCGGAGCCGATTTCGACCAGGAAGATGTCGTCCAGTTCGGTCAGGCACAGGTCGTAACTGCCCTCTACCTTCGGCCCGCTGCCCATCGAAGTGCAGAAACACGTCCCGGCCGGATGCAGGCAGTTGACGGCGATGATGAACAACCCCTCCCGCCGCAGCCGGTAGGTGGGATCGTAGAAATCGGGGCGGATGAAGATTTTATCCTGGATTTCGATGGCGGCCAGTTCGCAGCCGCGCACGCCAATCAGGGCGTAACGCGGCGTGTCTGTCTCTGTCTCGACGTACTCCCAGCCCTGTCCTTTGCGGACGGTGAACAATTCCACGCGCGGCGGGAACAGGAATTTCTTCCACGAATCGGCGGCGGGGATGAAGTCGAAGTAATTGTTGCTCGCTCCCTGCACCAGACGAAAATGGCCGGGCTGCTGTTCGGTCTGGACACCGCGCGGCAGGTCGGCCAGGCTCTGAACGTCGCTATAGACGATGCTCTCGTCTTGCTGGCGCGGCCCAACCGTCTGATAACCGTTTTCGCGCAGGTCAGCGAGCAGCAGGTCGAACTCGGCCTTGGGCAGGGCGACCGTCGTTCCCCGGCTGATGGTGATGTCAAGCATTCTTTTCCTCCGGATTGGCAAACATATCGATCAATTGCAGGCGGGTGACCATCAAGCGGCTGGCGACCACATTGGCCAGGCGGCGCATGACCAGGTATCCCAGGTCGCGGTCTTGGTCGCAAACTTGGCGCAATTTTTCGGCATCCATACAAGCCACTTTGCCGTTCAACACCGCCGTGGCCCCGGCGGTGCGCTGACGCACCAGCGGCGTCACGCTCGACCAGCCGAATACATCGTGCTGTTCACAGGTGTAGATGCGCACCTTCCCCCGGTGAGGGACGAAAATTTCGAGCGCCACGCGCCCTTCCAGGACGATGTAAACGTAATCCTGTTTATCGCCTTCTTTGAACAGCGTCTCTCCCGCTTTGACCGGACGCAACGTGGTAATCTCGGCCAGTTTTTCCAGGTGTTCGGGGGAGAGGGTCCCGAACCAGGGGATTTTCTTGAGTTCTGTGATGACTTCAGGATTTGCCATGTGCGACCTCCTCGGGGACAAGAAAGGCGGCTTCGGCATTTCTACAGTTTTCCAACCGATACAATCTTACCAAATTATGTGCGATTTCTCACAAAGCGCGGGGTGAAATTTGTCCCTTCTCCCTGCCGCAGATTGTCACTTTTCTGACTGCAGGTCGGGCTGTCTTAGCCGCGCCATCTATGCGCATCGGGGTTTTTTGCCGAAAGTGCCTATTTCCCCGGGCGATATATTTTCCGCCGCGGACGTGTGGTATAATCGCCCCGCTCGTGGTGCCTGTAGCTCAATGGCAGAGCACTTGACTGTGGATCAAGGTGTTGTGGGTTCGACCCCCATCAGGCACCCCTGAGAGGCCTCCGCCGGGAGGCTTTTTTGTTTGAAAGAGTCTGACGGGGGAAAAACATCGATTGGGCGGGATGCGATACAATTGGAGTCTGGAAAGGAGCCGCCTATGACCCGTCGCCTGATTGCCCTGTTTCTATTGATTCTCCCGCTGACAGCCTGTGCGCCGGCCGCCCCGACTCCGCTGCCGACCCCGACGCTTGTCCCCACCCCCGTGCCGGATGTGCTGTACGTCGATCCCGACCGCGATTTGGGCGCTATCAGCCCGTATGTCCTCGGCTCGAACTACGGGCCGATGCACGCCGTCCCGCCGGATATGCTGCCCTGGGCGTTCGAATCGGGGATCACAGCGCTGCGCTTCCCCGGCGGAGCGTGGGGGGATTCGATTGATATCCAGCCGTTCCAAATTGATCAATTCATGGTCTTTTGCGAGCAGATGGGCGCCATGCCGACCATCAGCGTCCGTCTGCTGGGAGGGACGCCCGAAGCAGCCGCCGAGTTGGTGCGTTACACCAACATCGAAAAAGACTACGGCGTGGTGTACTGGTCAATCGGCAACGAGCCGACCCTCTACGAGGAGCAGACCGGCGAGCCGTATGACACCGTCCGCTTCAACGCCGAGTGGCGGGCGATTGCCGAGGCGATGCTCAGGGTAGACCCCGACATCCAGTTGATGGGGCCCGAATTGCACCAGTGGGGGACGGATTACGCTTCCACGCCGAAGGACTCGGCCGGCCGCGACTGGATGACCGAGTTCCTGCGCGCCAACGGCGACCTGGTGGATGTGGTCACCGTCCATCGTTATCCTCTCTGGCGGCCCGGCGGGCAGATGGTCACCATCCCGGAGATGCGGGCCAACACCCAGGAATGGACCGATCTGGTCGTCTATCTGCGCAGCCTGATTTGGGAGATCACCGGCCGCGACCTGCCCATTGCCTTCACCGAGGTCAATTCCTCGCCGACCAGCGTGATGATGGGCGAGGCCACTCCCGATTCGTACTACAATGCCGTCTGGTACGCGGATGTCTTGGGACAGTTGCTGACGCAGCATGTTTTCATGGTCAATCAGTGGGTGTTGTCGCAACGCAGCACCGGCCTGGGTTTGTTCTATGGCAGCCAGATTCGTCCCACCTACTACACCTTCCGCATGTATCAGCATTTCGGCGAGCGGCTGGTCTATTCATCGTCCGGCTTGCCCGATCTCTCGATCTATGCCGCCCGCCGCGCCGACGGCGCCCTGACGCTGATGGTCATCAACCTGGGCGATGCGCCCCAAACCGCCCGCTTGCAGATTGCCGGGCTGACGCCCACCCAGGCCGAGGTCTGGCGCCTCGACCGCAGCCACAACGCAGAATATCTGGGCCTGCAGTCCCTGCCCGCTGATGGCCGCCTCGATTTGCCGGAGCAGTCGGTCACGCTGTACATTCTCGCGCCCTGATGAGAACAACGGCTCGTCTCTGACATAGGACGAGATAAGGAGAAGAAATGGCTTACTTTGCAATTTGCATCTTTCTCTCGGCGTTTTTGCTCTTCCAGGTGCAGCCGATGATTGGGCGCTACATTCTGCCCTGGTTCGGCGGGACGCCGGCGGTCTGGTCAACGGTGATGTTGTTCTTCCAGGTTCTCCTGACCGGCGGGTATGCTTACGCCAACTGGCTGATTCGGCCGGGGCGGCGGCGCGAGGTCGTCCACCTCGTCCTGCTGGGCATTTCGGCGGCGCTGATGATCGGCCTGGGGCTGACGTGGAAGTCGCCCATCACCCCCAGCGCGGCCTGGAAACCGGCCGTGAATGTGTTCCCAGTCTGGGAGATTTTCAAACTGCTGGTCATTTCGGTTGGGTTGCCTTATTTCCTGCTTTCCTCCAACAGCCCGCTGATGCAGGCTTGGTTTCACCGCCGCTTCCCGGCCAGGACGGCCTACCGTTTGTACGCTCTCTCGAACCTCGGCTCGTTTCTGGCGCTGGTCAGTTATCCCGTCCTGATCGAGCCGCGTTTGCGCCTGTCGGAGCAGGGCTGGATGTGGTCGCTGCTGTATCTGGTTTACGCCGGCCTGGCCGGCTACGGGGCGCTGCGCGCCTTGCGCGGCGAACAGGCGGCGGGTGCGGAGGAGAGGCCGGCGGCCTCGGCGGAGGCGGCGCCGCGCCCGGCGGGGCGTCTCTACCTGCTCTGGATTTTGCTCGCTGCGACGGCCTCGATTCTGCTGCTGGCCGTCACCAGCCACATCACCCAAGAGGTGGCAGTCATCCCCTTCTTGTGGGTCCTGCCGCTGACGATTTATCTGCTCACCTTCATCCTGGCCTTTTCGGGCGAGGGCTGGTACGCGCGCCAGTGGTTTCTGGTGCTGATGTTCGTCGCCACCTTATTGTATGGCTGGGCGCTGGTTTCGGTGGAGACGCTCAGCATTCTGGTTCAGATTGCCATCTACTCGTTCATCCTGTTCGTCGGCTGCATGGTTTGTCACGGCGAACTCTATCGCTTGCGTCCCCATCCGGCACATTTGACCTCGTTCTATTTGATGGTCTCTATCGGCGGCGCGCTGGGGGGCATTTTCATCAACTTCGCGGCCCCGTTCATTTTCGAAGGCTACTGGGAGATGCCGCTCGGTTTTCTGCTGTGCTGGCTACTCTTCCTGGCCGTCATGGTAATGCGTCCGGAGCCGATTCGCTGGCGGGCGGTGTTTTTGCTCAACCAGGTGTTGGTGTTCAGCGCCATCTTGATTGCCGGCGCCCTGGCCTTTCAATACATCCGCGCCGATTTGAAAGGTTCCCTCTACGCCGAGCGCAATTTCTACGGCGTGGTGCGGGTGCGGCCGGAGGCTGAGCAGGAAGGCGGCCTCCCCGACCGAATCATCTTGATTCACGGCATCACCATCCACGGGGCGCAGTTCCTCGACCCGCAGCGCCGCGACCAGCCGACCATGTACTTCAGCGAGACCTCGGGGGCGGGCGTGGCCCTGCGCAATTACCCGCGCCCGGAGAGGGGATTGCGGGTGGGCGTCTTGGGGCTGGGCATTGGCACTCTGGCGGCCTACGGCCAGCCTGGTGATGTCTTCCGATTCTATGAAATCAATCCGGCGGTCATCTCGCTGGCCGAAGGGCAGGGCGGCTATTTCACCTTTTTGCAGGACAGCCCGGCGGCCATCGAAATCGTCCCCGGCGACGCCCGCCTCTCGTTGGAAGCGGAACTGGCCGGCGGCGGCTCGCAGGAGTACGATTTGCTCATTCTGGATGTTTTCTCCAGCGATTCCATCCCCGTTCATTTGCTGGATGTGGAGGCCTTCGAACTCTACCTCCGGCACTTGCAGCCGGAGGGCATGCTCCTGGTGCATATCTCCAACCGCCACCTCGACCTGGTGCCGGTCGTCTGGACCCTGGCCGACCACTTCGACCTCGCCTTCGCGCTGATTGACGATCCCGGCGGCCGGCCGGCGGTTTCGCGCTCGTTGTGGGTTCTGCTGGCCCGCGACCCGGCCCTGCTGCAAGCCCCGGCCATCCAGGCCCGCATCACGCCTATGGAGGGCTACACTTCCTCTATCCGCCTGTGGACGGATGATTACAGCAATCTGTTTCAGATTTTGAAGTAAACCGATTCGGTCTTTTGCTGTTGGGCGAGAAGTTAAAGCATCGAATTGCACGAAGGATATAGAGGCTTCTATACCATTCGTGCAATTCGACGCGGGAAATACGAGGTTCACCCTTGGGTGATTTTCTCGCTGGCTTCGTCCAGGGCGCGAATCTCTTCGGGGGTCAATCTCCAGCCGAGAGCACCGGCGTTCTGGGCGGCCTGGGCGGCGTTCTTGGCGCCGGGGATGGGCAGAGTCCCTTTGCAAATCGTCCAGTTGAGGGCCACCTGGGCGGGGGTCTTCCCGCCATGTCCCTGGCCGATTTCGGTCATCAGAGCCAGCAGGGGCGGCAGGTCTTTGAGCAGCCGGCCATACTCGCCGGCGCGCAGGCCGGGCGGGGGCGAGTCGGGGCCGTACTTGCCGGTCAACATCCCTTTGGCCAGCGGACTATAGGCGATCAGACGCACGCCCAGTTCGTGGCAGCGTTCCAGCAGACCGTTCTTCTCCACCCGCCGGTTGAGCAGATGGTATTCCACCTGGTTGGAGGCCAGGGGAATATCGTATTTGGCCAGCACGCTGTAGGCGCGCTGCATTTGCTGTTTATCGTAATTCGAGACGCCCACCGCGGCGGTCAGCCCGGCTTTGAGCGCCAGCGCCAGTCCTTCGGCGTAAGTCTCGATGGGGACGACCGGCGAGGGCCAGTGAATCTGATACAGGTCCACCTTCTCCAGGCCGAGGCGCTCCAGGCTGTGACGCAGGGCGCGCACCACGCTGCCTTTCGTCAGCCGCCAGGGAAAAGGCAGGAATTTCGTCGCCACCTGCACCGGCCGGCCGGCCTCCCGCATGAATTTGCCCACATAGCGCTCAGAGCGGCCATTGCCGTAGATTTCGGCCGTGTCCACCAGAGTCACGCCGGCCTCCAGCGAGGCGCGGAAAGCGGCGGCGATGTCCTCCTCTCCGTAGTCGCGGCCATAATTCCAAAAGGTGCGGTCGCCCCACGCCCAGGCGCCCAGGCCCATTTCGGCAGTGTGCAGAAATTTCACCGAATCGGGAATTTGACCATTCATGATTCTTCTCCCAATGCAATTGTGAGATGGCGCATCGAATGTTTCGGACCTGAACCGGCCAGTTCAGAAGCATTCGGTGCCGCTGATTTCGATTGCAAATTCTGATCGGGGACAGCGAGCCGATTTTATCACAGTCTGCCCTGCAGGGTAGTCATCCGACTCGAATCCGGTTACAATCGGTGGGCATGGAACGCGGCGATCGCGAGCCCCCGCCCCCCGGCTGAGGCTGGCGTTCCCTGAGTTCCGGGAGGTTGTCATGGATGTACACCCGGCAGGGGAAGTCGAAGAATCCCCCTCCGCCCTGGCCCGCAGGCTGGGGCTTCCGTTCGATGACGTTTTCCTTCTGACGCGGGCGCTGACGCATCGCTCGTACGTGAACGAGCACCCCGATACGCTGGAGGACAACGAACGCCTGGAGTTCCTGGGCGACGCCGTGCTGGATTTTCTGGTCGGAGCCTGGCTCTATAACCACTTTCCCGAAATGAGCGAGGGCGAACTGACCCGCATGCGCTCGGCGCTGGTGTGCACCGAGCAATTGGCCGAGTTCGCCCGCCGCCTGGACCTCGGGCCGGCAATGCGCCTGGGACGCGGCGAAGTCCAGGCCGGAGGCCGCGACCGACCGGTCTTGCTGTGCGCCACCTTCGAGGCGCTCATCGGGGCCCTCTACCTGCAGACAGATGTCCAAACCGTTCAGCGTTTCATCGCGCCTCTACTGGAACAGGCCAGCGAACGGGTCCTCTTGCAGCCCGACCTGTATGACCCCAAGAGCCGTTTACAGGAGTGGTCGCAGTCTCGCCATTTGGGGATTCCCACCTACGTCACCGTGAACGTAGACGGGCCGGACCACGAGCGCACTTTCGAGGTCGAAGTGCGCATCGGCGCCCAAGTCTATGGGCGCGGGCGCGGCCGCAGCAAACAGGAGGCCGCCCGCGATGCAGCCCAGCATGCTATCGAAGTCCTGGAACGCGCCGGTGAACTTCCCTGAGCGCTGACCGGATGTCGGCGCTTCATCTCCCTCTGGAATTTCTCTCCTCTTATGCCTCTTCGCCTCAAATCGCTTGAATTGCATGGCTACAAGACCTTCGCCGGCAAAACCGCTTTCGAATTTGCCGGCGGAGTGACGGCCATCGTCGGCCCCAACGGCTCGGGCAAATCCAACATCGCCGACGCCCTGCGCTGGGTCTTGGGTGAACAGTCCTACAGCCTGCTGCGCGCCAAGAAGACCGAGGACATGATTTTTTCCGGCTCGGACCAGCGGCCGCGCGCCGGCATGGCCTCGGCCACCATCGTCTTCGATAACGCCGACGGCTGGCTGCCGGTGGACTTCTCGGAGGTGGCCCTGACCCGCCGCGCTTACCGCGATGGACGCAACGAGTACCTGCTCAACGGTCAGCAGGTGCGCCTGCGCGACATCAACGAATTGCTGGCGCAATCGGGGCTTTCGGAGCGGACCTATACGATTCTCGGCCAGGGGCTGGTGGACGCCTCTCTGGCGCTCAAGGCCGATGAGCGCCGCCGCTTGTTCGAAGAGGCCGCCGGCATCGGCCTCTACCGGGCGCGCCGCGAGGAAACCCTGCGCCGCCTGGAAACTACCCGCCGCAATCTCGACCGGGTGCTCGATATCCTGGCCGAACTGGAACCGCGCCTGCGCAGCCTGGAACGCCAGGCCAAACGCGCCCAGGAGTACGCCCAGATTCAGGCCGACCTGCGCTTGCTGCTCCTGGATTGGTACGGCTTCCACTGGCACCGCGCCCAGCGGGAACTGGTCGAGGCGCGGACGATGGCGGTCGAATACGAGGCCAAATTGCAGGAGGCGCGTCAGGCTCATCAGGCGGTGCGCCAGGAGACGGCTGCTTTCCGCGACCGGCTGCAAGGGCTGCGCGCCCGCCTCAATTCCTGGCACCGTCAGTCGGCGCAGTTGCATACCCAGCGCGAGACGATCAGCCGCGACCTGGCCGTGCTCGACGAGCGCCGCCGCGCCCTGCTCGAGAACCGCGCCCGCAGCCGCAGCGAGCAAGCCCGCCTGGAGGAGGAATTGCGCCTGAGCGCTGAGCGCCTGGCCGAGGCGGCCGCCGAGGTGGAGCGTTTGCAGGCCGAGGCGGAGGAGGCCGGCGCCCAGATGGCTGCCGCCCAGCAGGCCCTGGAAGCGCGCCAGGCCGAGATGGCTGCTCAAGAGGCGGAACTCGAAGCCGCCCGCCGGCGCTTGAATGAACTGGAGGCCCGTCAGGCGCAGTTGCAGGCCCGCCTGGATGAGTTGATGCGCCGGGCAGCCGAGCAGGCCGAGCGCTTGGCTGCTGCCGAGACGGCCCTGGCCCAGGCCGAGGCCCAGGTGGGCGCCGCCGAAACGGCCCTCGCCGCTGCACAGGACGCCGCGGCCGGCTGTCAGGCCGAGTTGCAGCGCCGCCTGGCCGATTTGCAGACCGCCGAACAGCAGGCAGCCGAACAGGAGCAGGCTTTGCGCCGCCAGCAGGAGGAACGCGCCGCCCGCTCCGCCGAGCATAGCCGCCTTCAGGCGCAATTGCAGGTGCTGGAACAGGCCGAACAGTCGCTGACCGGCTACGCCGACGGCGCCCGTCTGCTGCTGGAAGCGGCGCGCCAATCCCGCTTGAGCGGGGCGCGCGGGGCGCTGTTTGCCGCCCTCGAAGTTCCCGCCGGACTGGAGGAGGCGGTCGCCGCGGCCCTGGGCGAGTACCTGGACGCGGTTTTGCTCCAATCGGGGACGCAGACCGAGCAGGCGCTGGCGCTGTTCGATTCGGATGCGCCTGGGCGGGCGGCGATTCTGCCGCTCGAATGGCTTTCTCCGGCCGAGCCGCTTTCTGCTCCGGCCGACCCCGATTGCCTGGGCCTAGCCGCCGATTTGGTCCAGGCGCCGGCCGAGTTGCGCCCGGCGTTGGACTTGCTGCTCGGCCAGGTGTTGATCGTGCGCGACCGGCGGGCGGCCCGGCGGCTGCTGGCCGGTCTGCCGGCCGAGGCGCGGGCTGTGACCCTGCGCGGCGAGGTCTTCAGCGCCGGCGGGCCGGTGCTGGCCGGGAAGCCGGCCCGGGCGGCCATCCTGGCCCGGCCGCGTCAGCGCCGTCAGGCGCAGCAGGCGCTCGCCTCACTTGAGGGCGAGACCGCCGCGCTGGATCAGCGTCTGCAAAAGACCGGCGAGGCGCTGGAGGTAGCCCGTCAGCAGGCGGCCAGGCGCGCCGAGGCAGTCCAGGCGGCGCGTCACAGCCTGGAACAGGCCCAGGGGGAGGAACAACAGGCCCGCTTGCGGCTGGAGGCGGCCCGCCGCGAGCGTCAGTGGCAGGCGACTCAGGGCCTTCAATTGCGCGCCGAGATCGAGGCGGCCCAGGCAGAACGCGCCGGCGTCGAGGCGGCGCTTTCGGCCGCGGCGGCCGAGGTCGAGGCGACGCGGCGCCTCATCCAGTCGGGCAGCCTGGCGCTGGCCGCCCTGACCCTGGAGGAGGTCCAGGCCCAGGCGGCTCATTGGCGCACCCGCCTGGCGGTGGCCGAGCGCGCCCTGGAAGACGCCCGCGCCCGCCAGGCCGAGCGCTCGCAGACGGCCGACCGCCTGCGGGAAGAGGTGGCGGCCCAGGCCGGGCGCGGGGCCGAGATGGATGCCGCCCTGGCAGACCTGGAGTCGCAGCGCCAGACGCTGCACGCCCAGGAAACCGGCCTGCACAGTCAGTTGGAGGCGTTACGGGCGTTAATCGAGCCGGCCGAAAGAGACCTGGAAACGGCCGAAGCCCAAGAGATTGAATTACAAAACCGGGAGGCCGAGAGTCAGCAAAACCTGGCCCGCCTGGAGCGCCAATATACCCAGATTCAACTCGACTTGAGCCGCCGCCAGGAGGCGTTGGAAAATTTGCGCCAGCGCATCGAGGACGACTTCGGTTTGGTGGCCTTCGAGTATTCGACCTCGGTGGACGGCCCCGTCCCGCTGCCGTTCGAGGGGATGGTGAGCCAGTTGCCGGTCTTGGCCGAATTGCCGCCCGATGTGGAAGAACAACTCTCCCGGCAGCGGGCGCTGCTGCGCCGGATGGGGGCGGTCAATCTCGATGCCCAGGCGGAGTATCTCTCGGTCAGGGAACGGTTCGATTTTCTCAATCAGCAATTGGAGGATTTGCGCAAAGCCGAAGCCGATTTGCACCAGGTGATTGCCGAACTGGACGACCTCACCCGCCGCGAGTTCCAGAAGACGTTCGAGGCGGTGGCCGCCGAATTCCACACCATCTTCCATCGTTTGTTCGGCGGCGGGTCGGCGCGGCTGGTGCTGACCGAGCCGGAGAATCTGACCGAGACCGGCATCGACATCGAGGCGCGCCTGCCGGGGCGGCGCGAGCAGGGGCTTTCACTGCTCTCAGGCGGCGAACGCAGCCTGACCGCCATCGCGCTGGTCTTCGCCCTTTTGAAAGTTTCGCCGACCCCCGTCTGTGTGATGGACGAGGTGGACGCGATGCTCGACGAGGCCAATGTGGGCCGCTTCCGCGATTTGCTGCTCGAATTGAGCCGTCAGACCCAATTCGTCATCATCACGCACAACCGCAATACGGTGCAGGCGGCAGATGTGATTTACGGCGTGACGATGGGCCGCGATTCGACCAGCCAGGTCATCAGCCTGCGGCTGGACGAGGTCTCGGAGGAGTACTACCGCTAGGGCCGCCTGGGCGGCCAGGCAATCTGCTCATGACCTTTGGGGACAGCCAACCGAGACGGGTGGGCGGCGACGAATAAAGGCAAAAAACGCACGGTCGGCCTGGGAGGGCGACCGTGCGTTTGTGCGACCAGCCAAAAGGTCAGGGGGTCATGCCGGAGAGGGCTTTTTGCAGTTCCGTATCCAGGTCGGGTTCCTGGGGGATCAGCGCCCACAGTTCGCGCGAGTTGGCCGAGACGTCGATGTAGTAATGAATATCGGCCTGGTCTCTTTGTTCTTTCAGCCAGTTGTCGAAGTACTGGTCGCGCGCCTGGCGGTATTCGTCCTCGGTGAGCGGACGCACCTGGCGGGCCAGGACCTGGATGATATGGTAGCCGTATTGGGTCTGCACCGGCTGGCTGATTTCACCCGGCTGGAGGGAAAAAGCGACTTCCTCGAATTCGGCGACCATCCGTCCGGGGCCGAACCAGCCCAGGTCGCCGCCGGCGGTGGCGTTGCTGGTATCCAGGGAGTATTGGGCGGCCACCTCGGCGAAGTCGGCGCCCTGCAGAATCATGTTGCGGACCGTCAGGGCAGTCGACTCGTCGGCGACGAGGATGTGCCGCGCCCAGACCTGTTCCTGTTCATGCGGCACGTCCGCCGTGATGATGTCGTACACTTGCTGGCGGTAGAGGGCATCTTCGTGGAAGATGCGTCGGAAGTCGGCTTCCGAGAGGCCGATGGCGGACTGGTAGTAGTCCAGGGCTTGCTGGTAGTTGCTTTGATAGCCCTCGAAGGTGTATTCGGTCGGGGTCGGGGTGACGGTGGGGGTGGCCTGCGGCGTGGCGGTCGGCGTCGGGCTGGGGGTAAGGGAAGCCAGCGGGTCGGGGGTGGCGGTCGGCACGCGCGTCGGGGTGAAGGTCGGCGTCACGAAGGCCAGGTCGGTGGCCGAGAGGGTGGGGTAAACGAGGGGCGTGGCGGTCGGCGAGGGCGTCGGCGTCCCCTGGGGGTAGTAGTTGAAGGATTCCTGGATGCGCCGTTCCACATCTTCTTCGGTGACGTGGATGCCGTTGGCCGCAGCGTACTGGCGGATGAGGACGGCGTTGATGCATTCATCCAGCGTTTCCGGCCCCAAAATGACGGCGGTCATGCGCGAGCGCAGTTCGAGGAAGGTCTCGCTCAGCGATGGATCGCTGGCCGGGTCGGTGATGCCGAACATGAGAGCGAACTGATAGTATTGGATGTAGTAGTTGATCAGTTCGAGTTTGCGGATGCGGGCGCGCGTCTGGAACTCGCCGACCAGGATTTTCTCGCCGTTGACGCGGGCAATCGGCCGCCGGACCTGAAAATAGGTCTTGTCCAGCACGGCGTAAACGACCATGCCGATGACGGCCACGAGGATGACAATCGCGCCGATGACGATGGCGCGCGTCTGGCGGCGCTCACGTTCCAGGCGGGCCAGGTGTTTCTTCGAGATCACTCGAGCGGGTCTGTTCTTTGCCATAGGACCTCATGAGGGTGCGCCGGCCGCGGGGTGCGGCGGCGCAGAATGGGGGCGCGAGCGTCCCTGCCAGCCGAGGCCGGCGATCAACGATCTTGATCCCAGTCTTTGCCGGTGAAAGGCAGCAGGCCGATATGGCGGGCGCGCTTGATGGCGTTGGCCAACTGACGCTGATGTTTGGCGCAGGTGCCGGTCTGGCGGCGGGGGCGAATTTTGCCCTCCTCGGTGATGAAACGCTGCAAAGTATCAACCTGCTTGTAATCAATCGCCAGGTGTTTATCGGCGCAGAACTGGCAAATTTTGGGGCGGGCAAAGTAACGACGTTCCTGCCCGGCTTCCATTTCAATTTCGCTTCGATCCATAGTGTATTACTCCATTCCAGGCTTAGAAGGGAAATTCATCTTCGCCTTCGGCCTGGCTCTCGATTTCTTCTTCGGCGCTGACGACCTCGCCCGCCTGGCCCTGACTGGCCTCCCGGCGGTCGCCGAGCATCATCATCTCGGCGGCCACCACTTCGACGGTCGAGTGTTTGACGCCTTCTTTGTCTTCCCAGCGGCGGGTTTGAAGACGGCCTTCGATGTACACCTGCTGGCCCTTGGTCAGATACTGCTTGCAAATCTCGGCCAGGTTGCCCCAGGCAACGATGTTGAACCATTCCGTTTCGGTGTGCCGCTCGCCGTCGGCGGTGTTCCAGGAACGGCTGGTGGCAACCGTGAAGGTGGTCACAGGGCGGCCGGAGGGGGTGTAGCGCATTTCCGGGTCGCGCCCCAAGTGGCCGATGAGCATGACCTTGTTCAATCCACGACTCATGTCTTTCTCCTTGGTATTCCAGAAGGAAGAATCTGGACCTGCCTGTTCAGTCGATGACGGTCAGCATGTGCCGGATGACGGCTTCCAGGAAGCGCAGATTCTGGTCCAACGCGGCCGCGGCCGCCGGGGGGAGCGTGATATTGAACAGGACGTACTGACCTTCTTGCTGCTTGCGGATGGCGTATGCCAGCCGCTTGCGGCCCCACAGGTCCACCTTGTCCACGTTGCCGCCGGCCTCGGTGATCCATCCCTTGATTTTTTCGATGATGCCGTTCAGGGCGGTCTCATCCTGGTCGGGATGGATGATGCAAACCAACTCGTACTTGCGCATGCGGGATAACCTCCTTTCCTCGGGGATGCTCCCGGTCAGCCGCCGTGGGCGCAGCCGGAAGCGGAAAGCCGCCGCGCGCGCAGGCGCGGCAGAGACGGGCGCTATTGTACGCCAAAAGCCCGGTTTTGGGGAGGGCTATTTGGAAGGCCGCCTCTAGCGGACGTAGATAGGGTTGCTGTAAATCCAGCCGCGCAGCCGCCCCAGGAAGTGACGATAGACCTCCACCCGATAGACGCCCGGCTCGGCGGCAACGTGCGTCAGCGCTTCGGCATAGGCCTGCTTGATGACCCGCCCGTTTTGCAGCAGGCGCAGATGGGCGCGGCCGGGGATTTTGACTTGCAGGGTGACGCTGTTCTTGAGGGCGATTTCGTCGCCCTGGATGGCGTTCTGCTCCGGGCCGTGAGCCGAGAATCGGAAGCCGCGCGTCGAAGCGGGGAGGTCGTAACCGATGAAGCAGTGACCGGCTGCCAGCGATTCGTAGACCATCTTCCGGTCGGCTTCCAGAACGCCGCTCAGCGGGGCGGGGGTCAGCAGATGGGTGTTGACGGCCGAGAAGTGGTACTCGTAGGGGAAGATGACCCGCCGCAACGGCCCCATCGTCATCAGCCGGGCGTGGGCGTCTGAGCCGCCGATGGCTACGAGGCGCCGCCCCTGGGCCAGCAGGTCATCCCAAATTTTCAGCACCTGCGGGAGGGGGCCGCGGGCGATGTATTCGGGGAAGTAGGCATAGAACAGGCCGTGCAGTTTGCTTTTGACGACCACTTTCAATTCGCTGAAGCCATTCCACAGTTCGAGGCCGGTATAGCCGTCCACGCTCCAGTCTTCCCAGGAAATGTCGGTCTCGCCGAAGGCCGGCAGGGCCGGGTCAATCGGGTGGGCGAGGAAGGACAGGCCGCCGGCCCGCGCCGCGGCGTCGATGACTCGCTGCGGTGCGTCGGCCAGTGGTGCCAGTTCCCGCTCGGCGCCGAAGACGAGCAAATGGTTCTTCTGCGGGTCGCGGGCCTGGTCGTGAATCTCTTCCCCGACCAGCAGGAGCACGCGGCGGCCCTGGCTTTCATGGTAACCTTCTATCCCTTGAACCCAGACGTTATGGTCTGTGACCAGCAGCACGTCCACGCCGCTCCGCAAGGCCGCTTGCGCCAGGTCGGCGTGCGTGCCGCTGCCGTCGGAGTAGCAGGTGTGCATGTGCAGGTTGACGGTCAGTTCGTCCATCGTCGTTGACGGTTTTCCCTCTTCGCAGGTATAATTTGGCGGCTAAATTCTTTGGAGGCAAAATGGAACGCATTTTGGATATTGCGCTGATTGTAACATCAATCGCTCTGGTCGCCAGCATCTTGCTGCAAAGCAAAGGGGCTGGCCTGGGCGGTTTGTCTGGGACAGATATGGGCGGCGTGTTCACCGCCCGGCGGGGAATCGAGAAAGTGCTGTTCTGGGTCACGGTGATTTTTAGCGTGGTGTTCTTTACGCTGGCAATCATCACGGTGGTGGTCAAGGGCTAGTACCCGGCTCGAACCAGAGACCGCTGTGACGGGGCTGGGCGCGATTGCGTCGCTTTCCTCCCAACAGGGTTGCAACCGGGCACGAAAAGCCTTCTTCGATGAGCAAGGCCCGGCACGGGCCTTTTCTTTTTGGGCATGAAAAAACTGCGCTGGCAAATTCTGATCGTCTTCCTGACCCTGGGGGTGGTGGTCATTCTCTTGCTGACCCAGAAGCAGGCCGAGGTCACGCTGGCTGTTCCGCAGCCGGTCAGCGGCGGCGTCTATACCGAGGCGCTGGTCGGCTCGTTCGGCCGCCTGAATCCCATGCTCGACCTGTACAATCCGGCCGACCGGGATGTGGACCGCCTGATTTTCAGCGGCCTGCTACGCTTCGATTCCACCGGTACGCCGGTGCCTGACCTGGCCGATTCGTGGGGCGTCTCGCTGGACGGGACTGTCTACAACCTGTCCATCCGCCCGAACGCGCTCTGGCACGACGGCCAGCCGGTCACCAGCGACGATGTGATTTTCACCATCGGCCTGCTGCAGAGCGAGTTCTCGGCTTTCCCGCCGGACGTGCGTGCCCTGTGGTCGCAGGTGGAGGTGGTGCGCCTGAGCGACAAGGCGCTCCAGTTCCGTCTGCCTGAGCCGTTTGCGCCCTTCCTCGACTACCTGACCTTCGGCGTCTTACCGCTTCATCTTTTGCAAAATATCCCCCCTGACCAATTGGCCAACGCGCCTTTCAATCTGGCGCCGGTCGGCAGCGGCCCGTTTCGCTTCGAGCAACTGATGGTCGAAGAGGGGCGGGTGACGGGGGTGGTGCTCTCGGCCAACCCCGACTATTATGGCCAGGTGCCTTATATCGAACAGGTCGTCTTTCGCTACTATCCCGATTCCGCCTCGGCGATGGAGGCCTACCAGCAGGGCGAGGTGCTGGGAATCGGTCAAATCGCGCCGGAGATCCTGCCGGCGGCGCTGGCCGATCCAAACCTGGCCCTGTATTCCAGCCGTCTGCCGCGCCTGACTCTGGTGCTGTTGAACCTGAATGACACGACAGCCCCCTTTTTCCAGGACAAGGACATTCGCCGCGCCCTGATGATGGGCCTCAACCGGCAGTGGATGGTGAATACGTACCTGGGCGGCCAGGCCATTCTGACCGACAGCCCGCTTTTGCCGGGCACCTGGGCCTACTACGACGGTCTCGACCCCATCCCCTTCGACCGCCGCGCCGCCATCAACTTGCTCCAGGATGAAGGCTATAGCCTGCCTCCCGATGGCTTCGCCCGAGTGCGCGAGGGGATGGCGCTGCGTTTCACCCTGCTCTACCCCGATGACGGCCGGCACGTCTTGCTGGCCCAGGCCATTCAACGGGACTGGGCCGCTCTCGGCGTGGAGGTGACCCTGGAGGCGGTCCCCTACCGGCAACTCATCGAAGAGCGCCTGGCGGCCCGCAATTATCAGGCCGCCCTGGTGGACCTGGACATGAGCCGGGCCTATGACCCCGACCCCTATCCCTTCTGGCATCAGGCCGAAATCACCGGCGGCCAGAATTATTCCCAATGGGACAACCGCACCGCCAGCGAATATCTGGAGCAGGCGCGCGTCATCGCCGACCGCGAAGCCCGCGCCCGCTTGTATCGCAATTTCCAGGTCATCTTCGCCCGCGAGCTGCCTGCTCTCCCGCTGTTCTTCGAAGTCTATAACTACGGCGTGGATGGACAGGTGCGCGGCGTCCAGGTGGCTCCCCTGTTCGAACCGGCCGACCGCTTCAACGGCATCTGGGACTGGTACCTGGTCACCGGCCGGGCGGAACAGCCCGCCGGCGAACCATAGGGGACGCTGACGATGCCCTCCCGCCAACAGGATTGGGCATTCTTCGAAGCAGGCGTGCAGGAGTTGCCCGGCTACCTGCTCTCGGACGAACTCTTCTGGCCGCTGTCGGGGCCGGTCAACCTGCCGCGGCTGACCATTGGCGGCTTGCTGCTGGCCCGGGCGCGTTTGTACGGCTGGGCGGCCGGGGAAGACGAGCAGTCCTCGCTGCAGCAGAAGGCCGCCGAACTGGAAGCAACCCGTCAGCGCTGGCGCTCGGCCTGGGAGCGCAAGGCCGCCCGCGAGGTCGGTGCCCGCTTCGATTTGTGGCGCAACTATTTGCAGGAATACCGCGCCGCCCCCGCCGAACAGGCCGACGCCTACCCGCGCCAGGTCCGCTGGCGGGTGATGCTACACCTCCTGTTGGCCGAACTGCTTGAGACGCCTCCTCAGGCCCAGGCGCTGAGCGACCTCGACCACCTGCTGCGGCGTCATTTCCTCCCCGGTGCTTTCGTGTGGGAAAGCGAACTGGCTGCTGCTTTTCCCGCCGAGCCTTATTGGTATCTTCATGGCAGGTTGAGAACGTGAAAGGAAAAAACCGATGAACCATCAGCGAGAACAAGCCCTGGCGTACCTTCGCGCCAACCGCGACGCCTTTCGCCGCGCCCTGGGCGAAATTCTGAGCATCCCCTCCGTCTCGACCGACCCGGCCCACGCCGAGGACATCCGCCGCGCCGCGGCCTGGGTGGCCGACAGCCTGCGCGCCCTGGGCATGCAGAGGGTCGAGATTTTCCCCACCGAGCGTCATCCGGTGGTGTACGCCGAGTGGCTGGGCGCGCCCGGAGCGCCGACCGTGCTCATCTATGGCCACTACGATGTCCAGCCGGCCGAGCCGCTCGAATTGTGGGAGAGCGACCCCTTCCGGCCCGCCGAGCGCGGCGAGAACCTCTATGCCCGCGGCGCCTCGGACATGAAGGGCCAGGTGGTGGCGGCATTCAAGGCAGTCGAGGCCCTGATGCAGACCGGCGGCCTGCCGGTCAACCTCAAGTGGCTGATCGAGGGCGAGGAGGAAATCGGCTCGCCCAGCCTGGGCAAGTTCATGAGCGAACACGCCGGGCTGCTGGCCTGCGATTTTGCCCTCAACCCCGATTCGGGCCTGCTCGGCAAAGACTGGCCGACCATCACTTACGGCCTGCGCGGCCTGGCCTATTTCGAACTGCGCGTCTACGGCCCGGCCCACGACCTGCACTCCGGCCTGTACGGCGGCGTTGTCCACAACCCGGCGAATGCCCTGGCCGAACTGATCGCCGGCATGCACGATGCCCAGGGACGCGTCACCCTGCCGGGCTTCTACGACCGCGTCCGCCCGCTGAGCGACGAGGAGCGGGCCGAGATGGCGCGCCTGCCGGTGGCCGACCAGCACTACCTCGAGCAGACCGGCGCCCCGGCCTTGTACGGCGAGGCCGGCTACACCGCCAACGAGCGGGTCGGCGCCCGCCCCACCCTGGACGTGAACGGCCTGCTGGCCGGGTTCACCGGCCCGGGCTCCAAGACGGTCATCCCGGCCTGGGCGATGGCCAAGATTTCCTGCCGCCTGGTGCCCGATCAAAAGCCGGAGGAGGTTCACCAGCAGTTGCTGCGCTATCTGGAGCAAAATGCCCCCGCCGACATCCGCTGGGAACTGACCTCCATGCACGGGGCAGTCGCCTCCATCTCGGACCGCCACAGCCCGGCCATTCGGGCCATGGAGCGGGCGCTGGAGACCGTCTGGGGTAGGCGGCCGTTCTTCCGCCGCGAGGGCGGTTCCATCCCGGTCGTCGGCCAGATGCAGACCCTGCTGGGGGTCGAGTCGGTCATCTGCGGCTTCGGCCTGCCGGATGACAACGTCCATGCCCCCAACGAAAAACAGCACCTGCCCACCTGGTACCGGGGCATCGAAACGTTGACCCATTTCCTGTTGAACTTGGAATCCTGAAGAAAGGCGAAGGCGCGGCGAGCCGTTTATCGGTATGGAAGAAAAACTCATCAACTACGGCGGGCAGGCGGTCATCGAAGGCGTGATGATGCGCGGCCGTCGATTCTATACGCTGGCGATGCGCGCCCCCGACGGCGCAATCGTGACCCGAACCGAGCCGCTGGGGAACATTTACCGCAGCCGCCTGGCGCGCCTGCCCTTCCTGCGCGGCCTGATTTTGCTGTGGGACGCCCTCGGCCTCGGCCTGCGCGCCCTGACCCTCTCGGCCAATCTCCAGGCCGGCGAGGACGAGAAAATCGAAGGCCCGGCCCTCTATCTCACCCTCGGCCTGACCTTTCTGCTGGCGATTGGCATCTTTTTCCTGGCCCCGGCCGGCGTCGGCTGGCTGAGCGAGCATTTCCTGCGCTGGAACGCCTGGTGGAGCAACTTGCTGGAGGGCTTGCTCCGTTTGGTGTTCCTGATAGCGTATATTTGGGGAATCGGCTTCATGCCCGATGTCCGGCGCGTCTTCGCCTATCACGGCGCAGAACACAAGACCATCAACGCCTACGAAGCCGGCGCCGACCTGACGCCCGCTTCGGTGGCGCGATTCCCGCTCGCCCATACCCGTTGCGGGACGGCCTTCCTGCTGACGCTGGTGGTGCTTTCCCTGCTGGTTTTCACGCTCCTGGGGCCGCTGCCGCTCGCCTGGCGGCTGGTCAGCCGCGTGCTGATGATTCCCGTCCTGGCGGGCCTGGCTTACGAATTCATCCGCTGGACGGCCAACCACATTGACCGTCCCTGGGTGCGGGCGATGGTGGCGCCCAACCTGGCCCTCCAGTCGCTGACCACCCGCCCGCCCGACGCGGCGATGCTGGAAGTGGCGATTCGCGCCTTCCAGGAGATGCGCCGGGCAGAGATGGAAGAACAAGAAACGAGCGGTTGAGCCGCTCGTTTTCATTTGCTCGCAGCCGGGTGTTTTTATGCTTGGCCTTGTTTGGGGAGGCTGACGTGCACCAGGGCGCCCTCATCGTTTTCTTCGGCGCGGCGGATTTCGCCGCCGTGCAGTTCGATGAACTTGCGGTTGACGTAGCCGAGTAATTGCAGGTCGAGTTCGGAGAGGTGGGCGGCTTTCCGGCCGTGGCTGGTGAAACCCAGCAGGAAACACTCGGCCTCTTCTCGCAGCGTGAAGGTGAGTTTCCCCCCGGGTTCGATGAACAAGGCCACGTAAGCCAGGAAGCCGAACAGCACCTGGGGCAAGACCTGCTCATCGGCGCGCAGACCAGCCGAAACGGCCTCGAAGCGCGCTTCGACTTCCGTCCCGCTGGTGGGGTTGAACTTTTTCCATTGCGCCAGGGCCGTCTCGAAGGCGCGCTGTATATCCACCTCGGCCGGCGAGAGGCTTTTCTCGCCGCGCTTCAGGCGGGCGGCGTCGATCAAACCGTTGACCAGCAGATAGGCGCGCAGCCCGCTGCGGTAGATCGTGCCCAGGTCTTCCTTCTGGAAGTCGGCCAACGGTTCGTCACCGATGGTGTTGAGCAGCATCTTGCCAAAGCCGATGATGTGATTGAACGGCGAACGCAAATCGTGGGCATGGACGGAGAGGAATTCCGCCATGTCGAGGTCGGCGGGGAGGGTGAGTTTGGTCGTGGGCATGGTGGCTTCGCTTTGGATTCTACCTCAGGATTCGGTGCCGAAGCCGATCACTTTGTCGGTCGTCACGCCCGCCCGTTCTCTTGCTCTCCTGGGTCATGCCGAGCGGACGGCTTTTTCTGACCTCGTGGCATCCCGTTGGAATCAGTCTCACCTTTTCCTTACCTTTGTGAGGTACAATCAGCCCCTATGCGCAGAAAATTCTTTCTTTGGTTGGTCGTGATTCTTGGCTTGTTGTGCTGTCTCGGTCTGCCGGCCCTGTACTATGCCGGGCGGCCTCTGCCGACCGCCGTCCGCCGCGAATTGGCGCCGGGGGTGGTCTATTATCGCCGCTTCCACGCGACCCCCAACCTGATGGTGGCACACATCGTCTCGGTGGACCTCAACAACCCGGATGTGCGCGTCCTGGTCACGCCGGGCGACCCGGCGGCTGAATACCCGCTGGCGGCTTCCACCACTTCCCAGTTCGCCCGCGAGTACGGGGCGCTGGTAGCCATCAACGGCGACGGATTCACGCCCTGGTATTTCAACAGTTTGCTGGACTACTATCCGCATCCCGGCGACCCGGTGCGCCCGAACGGGCTGGCCGCTTCGGAGGGGGTGGTGTATTCTGAAGCCAATGGCGGACCGGTCCTGTACATTTCTCAGACCAACCGGGCTTCCTTCAATCAGACCGAGGATCCCATCTACAACGCCATCGCCGGCGACCGGATGCTGGTTGTTGACGGGGCGGCCGTGCCGGACCTGGACGATGGCCGGCTGGCCCCCCGGACGGCGGTCGGCCTCGACGGCTACAGCAACCGCCTGATTTTGATTGTCATTGACGGCCGCCAGCCGCTTTACAGCGAGGGGGCAACCCTGGCCGAATTGGCCGACCTGCTCATCTATTACGGCGCAACCGAGGCGATGAGCCTCGACGGCGGCGGCTCCTCCACGATGGTGGTGCGCGGCGTCCTGGGGGTAGAGGTGATGAATTCGCCCATTGATGGTTACGTGCCCGGGCGCGAGCGGCCGGTAGCCAATCATCTGGGCATTCTGGTGCCCTGAGTGTCTAGAGCGGCGCAAATTTGGCCGTGAAGTGGCGCAGCAATTCGGGCGCGTAGGTGAATTTGTAGCCGCGCAATTCTTCGCGCCGGGCAGCAATCTTGCCGACGATTTCGGCAATGTAATCGAAATGGCTGCGGGTATAGACCCGGCGCGGGATGGCCAGACGGACGAGTTCCAGTTTCGGATAGACCATCTCGCCCGTCTCGGGGTCGGGGTGGGCGAACATGACCGAGCCGATTTCGCAGCCGCGGATGCCGCCCTCCAGGTAGAGGGCGTTGGCCAGAGAAACGCCGGGGAATTCGGCGTGAGGGATGTGAGGCAGCAGGCTGCCGGCGTCGATGTAGATGGCGTGGCCGCCGGGCGGCTCGATGATGGCGACTCCTTGTTCGCGCAGGCAGGCGCCCAGGTAGGCGGTCTGGTTCAGACGGTAGGCCAGGTAATCCTCCTCCAGGCCTTCGTAGAGGCCGACGGCCATGGCGTCCAGGTCGCGGCCGGCCAGGCCGCCGTAGGTGGGAAATCCTTCCCGCAGGATGAGTTCGTTGCAGACGCGCTGGTAGAGGGCCTCGTCGTTCATGCACAACAGGCCACCGATGTTGACGATGGCGTCTTTCTTGGCCGACATGGTCATGCCGTCAGCCAGGGCAAACATCTGGCGGGCAATCTCGATGACGGTTTTTTGCGCGTAGCCAGGCTCCCGTAACTTGATGAAATAAGCGTTTTCGGCGTAACGGGCGGCGTCGATGAAAAAAGGCAGGTTGTATGAATGATAGACCTCGGAAACCTGGCGCAAGTTCTCCATCGAGATGGGCTGACCGCCGCCGGCGTTGTTGGTGATGGTCATCATCCCGAAGGGGATGTTCTCCGGGCCGGTCTTTTCGATGAAAGCCTTCAGTTTGGCAATGTCCATATTGCCCTTGAAAGGGTGGGGATTGGCAGGGTCGAAGGCCTCGTCGATGACCAGGTTGGTGGGCCGGCCGCCGCGGGCGCGGATGTTGGCGTCGGTCGTGTCGAAGTGCATGTTGGAGGGGACGAATTGGCCGGGTTTGACCGTCACCGCGCTGAGGATGTTCTCGGCGGCGCGTCCCTGATGGGTGGGGACAAAAAAGCGGAAGCCGAAGATGTCTCGCACGGCCTCCGCCAGGCGGAAATACGAACGCGCCCCGGCGTAGGATTCGTCGCCCTTCATGACCGCGCCCCACTGGTCATGACTCATCGCCCCCGTACCCGAATCGGTCAACAGGTCGATGAAAATATCTTCAGCGCGCAGGCCGAAGATGTTGTAACCGGCCTTTTGCAACGCAGCCCGACGTTCGGCGGGAGGCAGCAGCCGAATCGGTTCGACCATCTTGATGCGGAAGGGTTCGGGCGGGTAGGTTGGCATGAAACCTCCTGTAGGACAAAGGATTTCCCTCTGGGGAACAGAGGGTGAACTGTGTTGAGTTTAACACGATTCCGGGATGGGGATATAATTAAAACATGTCAAAAAAGAGGCGGCGGGTTTGGATCGGGCTGGCTATCCTGGTCGTTTCTTGTGTCTTGCTGCTTTGGGGCTTGTGGCCCTTCTTGCCCGAAGTGCGCGTGCTGTTGTTTACGCCCGAAAACATGCGCTTGCCCATCCCATAAACGTTCTACCCCCGCCGACTGCTTCCTGGCGGGGGTAGTGGTTTCAGAGATGGACAGTGAAGACGACCAGATCATCGCCGGGGGCATAGAAATCGCGAATGCGGGCTTCCAGTTCACAGCCGGCGTGCAGATAGAATTGGCGGGTGGGTTCGAACTCCGGCCGGCCGGAGGTCTCGATGATGAGGAGTTTGCCGCCCAACCGACGCACCTCGTCCTCGACCCGCCGCAGTAGTTGTTTGCCGATTCCCTGACCCTGGAACTGCTGACCGGTTCCCAGCCAGTACAAGTCGAAGGAGGCCTGCGTCAGCGGACGGCGGCCGTAGGCCGCGAAGCCGCGGATTTCCTCGCCCTGCCGCGCCACCAGAAAGCGATACCAGCCCTTCTCCCCCTTCGTGACGAATTCCGTCCACAATTCTTCAATCGTTTCGACATCCCCAGCGTCGAAAAGGGCGATGCCGCGCGCTAATCTGAGGAGGCGTTCACCATCTGCGGCTGTGGGGACACAGATTTCGAGGCCAGAGGTTGCCATTGCCAGCCTTCCCTTTGCAGAGCAAATTTGAGAATTTGTTCGACCATCTCGGCGTAGGTGTAGCCTGCCACGCGGGCGGCTTTGGGGAAACCGGCGTCGGGAGCCAGGTCGGGAATCTCATTGATATCAATCACATACGGGATTCCGTTGTGATAGCGGATGTCTACCCGGCCATAATCGCGCAGCCCTACTGCCCGGTAAGTCTGGATGGCCGTCTCGCTGATGCGCTGGCGCTCCTCCGGGCTGAGGCGGGCAGGACAGCGGGTGGGGGTATGTTGGTAATCGAAGGAGGCCGGGTCCCATTTGGAATCGTAGGTCAGGATGCGCTGCAAGGGGGCCAGGGCGGCAGAGTAATTGATTTCGGTGATGGGCAGGGTGTGGACGGTCTCGTTACCCCACATGGCGACCGAAAATTCCCGCCCGCCGATGTATTCTTCGACGAGCGCCGCCTGTCGATGACAGCGCAGGATGTACTCGACGCGCCGCAGGAGCCCTTCGTGGCTGGTGACGACCGACTCGGCGTCAATGCCGATGCTGGCGTCGTCTGCTACCGGTTTGACGATGGCGGGGAAGCGATAGCGGTAGAATCCGGCAGGTTGGGTGAAGATTTGATGGCGGGGGGTGGGGATGCCATGCGCCATCAGGCGGCGCTTGGCGCGGCTTTTATCAATGCACAGAGCAATCGTTTCGGCGGTCGAGCCGGTATGTTTGTATCCCAGATGGTCGAGCAGACGGGCAATTTTGGTGGCCGCCATGTTGTTGCCCGCAAAGCCATCGCAATAATTAAACACAAAAGCCGTTTCAGGAGAAAACGGCCGGAGGATTTTTTGCAAATCTTCAAGAGACTTGTGTACCGGGATGGGGAAAACGGAGTATCCTCGCGATTTCAAGGCCTTGATGAGTCGCAGTGCCACCTGGGCGGTTTCCTGCAGAGCACTGAGGACTTTCGCTTCGCTGCTCGAGGCACAGGTTTCGACATTATAGAGAAAAAGTATTAGTGGGTCTTCGTCGTTCACTCCAGTCTGACCTCAGGAAGGAAATGGCAGGCAAGCCTGCAACCCGAACTATCTTACACGCTTTCTACGCCGCTGGATGAATTTTTAAGAACGTTTATTTTGCAAAGCAGGTATGATAGAGATTGGAATGTTTCCTCAGGAGATGCCTGTGACCGTTTCTCGCCGCTCTATGAGAGTGGCCTCGATTCTATCGTTGCTCATCTTGACCGCCTGTGCAGGCGGGCCGTTGAACCTCGAGCCGGCTGCCGGCCAACTGGCGACTGCCTCCCCCTTACCTGTTTCTGCTCCCACCCCGACGCCGTTCCCTGTGACCGCCCCTGCCATTTTGGAGACGCGCCGGTTGACGGTCGAATGGCCGCCGATCATCCGAGCCGGCGATGCGGATGTCATCCGCCTGACGCTGGAGGTGAACCAGGGCGGGCGGGTCACGCCGACTGCCGAATATGCCGGGCATCAGGTCGGCGGCGAGACGGTCGTCATCCCGGATGTGTTTTCCACCCACACGGTATTGGCCGAAGCGCGGCTGGACCTGGCAGGAGTGCAGATTTCCCCGGCGGGCGTGACGACCGAAGCGCTTCTGCCGGGGCGCTCGGTCACGTTCTACTGGAGCGTCCGCCCGCCGGAAGCGGGGCGTTATCGCGGCACGCTCTGGTTTTTCCTGCGTTTCGTCCCCTTGGGCGGCGGGATGGAAGAAAGCCGCTTGGCGCTGGCGGCCCTGCCCATCGAAATCCAGGTGAAATCGCTGTTGGGCCTGCCAGGCTGGGCGGCGCGCTGGGTCGGGGCGGTCGGCACGTTCGTGGGCGGCGTCTTGGGATTCCCTTTTTTCGAGGACATCCTCCGCTGGTGCTTCCGAGGCCGGCGTCCAAAGCGCAGCAAGAAATAAATGACAAAAATAACACCAAACAGGGGAAAGTTGCACGGTGTTGTATCGTGCTTCATTATGGTAAAATTCGGCCGTTCTTGGTAATTGTAAGACAATTTATCCTTATTCCCTGTGGAGCGCGTCGTATGCAGCATGAGTGGCTTTACATCGGTCTGTTCTTGGTGGTGGGGATCGTCGTCCCGATTGCGCCGCTCATCATTGCTCGCCTGATAGCGCCGCGCAAGCCCAATCCGATCAAGCAAAGCACCTACGAATGCGGTTTGGAGACGGTAGGGGAGAGCCGGGTTCAATTCAAGGCCCAGTATTACATTTTTGCGCTGGTGTTCCTGGTCTTCGATGTCGAAACCGTCTTCCTCTTCCCGTGGGCGCTGGCGCTTAAACAGTTGCCGCTGTTTGTCGCCCTGGAGGGCGTCTTGTTCATTGCCATTTTGGTCAGCGGCTTGGTCTATGCGTGGCGGAAAGGAATGCTGGAGTGGTTGTAAGGCCGAAAAAAGAAGCGCACAAAGGCTGACGAGAGGCGTTCTCTCAGCCTTTTCGCTGTTTTAAAGCGAGGAGCATCGTATGAGTTTTTGGAACGATCCAATCCGTTTTGTGGCCGAATGGCTGCAAGGTTTACTGACCGGCTGGGGACTGAATCAGTCTTTTGCAGACGTTCTGCTTGCGCTTTTGGGGGCGTTATTGCTCATCACCTTTTCGCTGGTACTCGCCATCTTTTTGGTTTGGGTGGAACGCAAGGTGGTGGCGCGTTTTCAGGACCGTCTTGGCCCCAACCGCCTGGGGCCGTTTGGGTTGATTCAACCCTTCGCTGACATCATCAAACTGCTCATCAAGGAGGACACCACGCCAGCCGGGGCAGATAAATTCCTCTACAACCTGGCGCCCGTGCTTGCATTGGCCTCCGTCCTCTTGCTTTGGGCGATTCTGCCGCTGGCGTCGGTCATCTACGGCGTGGACTTGAATGTTGCCTTGCTTTATCTCATCGCGGCCGGGGCGCTGGGGACGCTGGCGATCATCATGGGTGGATGGGCGTCGAACAACAAGTATGCCCTGTTGGGCGCCTTCCGTATGGTGGCCACGATGATTTCGTATGAGATTCCGATGGTGGTTGCGCTTCTCATCCCCACCATTCTGGCAGGGACGATGAGCGTGCGGGGAATCGCCGAGGCACAAGGTTCGGTTTGGTTTTTCTTCCTGTCGCCGCTGGCGGCAGTCATCTTCCTGATCAGCGCCGTAGCCGAACTGGGGCGTGCCCCCTTCGACCTGAATGAGGCCGAATCGGAAATCATCGCCGGTTTCCACATCGAGTATTCGGGCATGAAGTTTGGCCTGTTCTACGCCGGCGAATTGCTGCATGCCTTCACCTTCGGCGGTTTCGCGGCGCTGCTTTTCTTTGGCGGCTATGGCGGCTTCTTTGGGTTGCAAAATCTGCCCGCTTTTGCCTGGTTGAACAATCCTTTCGTCCAGACGCCGGTTTTCATGCTCAAAGCCATGCTCGGCTACTGGGTCATCATGTGGATCAAGTACACCATGCCGCGCGTCCGCATTGACCACATGCTGGCCTTCAACTGGAAATTCCTGACCCCCCTGGCGCTGGTCCTGCTGATGGTGACGGCGGTCCTCGATCGCTGGCTGGATGGCTCGAACTGGTACGCGGCAGGTTTGTTCTTCAGCAACGTTGTCATCGCCTGGCTGACCATCGAAATCCTGCGCGCCTATGGCCGCAAACAGCGCAAAGCGGAGGCCGCCCGCCTGGGGTCTGATTGTGCTCAGGCCGGGGCACAGAGCGCGCAACAATAGGAGCGGATTCTCATGACGGGTGCACAAATCGTCTTTCTCGTTTGCGCCGGGCTGATTCTCGGCTCGGCGGTCATGGTGGTGACGGCGCGCAACCTGATGCACGCCGCTTTCTGGCTGATTGCCGCCCTGTTCGGCGTGGCCGTCTTGTACGCCCTGCTGGAGGCCGGTTTCATGGCCGTCATCCAGGTGGTGATTTACATCGGCGCGATTGCCATCATGTTTATCTTTGCCGACATGCTGACCCGCCGCGAAGTGCGCGAATCCCGCGCCCAGATTGGCCGGAATTGGCCGCTGGCAGCCTTCGCTGGCCTGTCCATCCTGACCGGCCTGGTGGCCCTGATTCTGGGCCAGCCCGGCGTCAGCCGGACTGCCTCGGCCATCCCGGCGGGCGTGGACCCCGTCGCGGCCCTGGGGACGGCGCTCGTCTCGCCGGACGCGTACGTTCTGCCCTTCGAGGTCGCCTCGGTGCTGCTGCTGGCGGCGCTGGTGGGGGCGGTCTATATCGCCGGAATCGTCAAAAAGTAGGAGGCAGCGATGAGCATTCCTCTTTCCTGGTATCTGGTTCTGGCAGCGGCGCTCTTCTCCATCGGCCTCTACGGCGTGCTGGTGCGCAAGAATGCCATCGCCATCCTGCTCGGCGTGGAATTGATGCTCAACGCCGTCAACATCAACCTGGTGGCCTTCTGGCGCTACCTCGACCCGGCGCAGATGGCCGGACAGGCCTTTGCCATCATTGTCTTCGCCGTCGCGGCGGCTGAGGTGGCCGTCGGCCTGGCGCTGATTATCGCCGTCTATCGCCGCCGCAAGACGGTCGTGGCCGATGAAATTGATTTGATGAAATGGTGACGTGGCAACGTTGACACGCTGGAGGTTTCATGGCAACTGAGATTTTGATTTGGTTACTTCCCTTACCGCCTCTGCT
Source organism: Anaerolineales bacterium (assembly GCA_041287425.1). GTDB lineage: Bacteria > Chloroflexota > Anaerolineae > Anaerolineales > Villigracilaceae > JAFGSI01. The sequence continues at coordinate 82,642 of JBEULG010000003.1, forward strand.
GGCATTTTTTCTCATTGTTCTATTTACGAATAAGAACAAGGCCCTCAGCCACAGCGTCGCCGTCGGCGCGGCGGGGCTTTCCTGGCTGGGGAGCATGATTGTCTTCGTGCGCGCCCTGGGCGTGGAAGAGTTCGGCAAACACGCCTTCGAGTCGGTCATCAACTGGCTGCCGACCGGCGAGACCTGGTTCCAAATCGGCGTGCGCATTGACCCGCTCGGCGCGGCGACCCTGTTCTTCGTTGCCTGGACGGTGCTGATGATTTTCATCTACAGCATCGGTTACCACAACTTCGGCCAGCCCGCCGGCGACCACGACCGCAAGGGCCTGCCCCCGCACGGCGCCACCGTGACCGATGCCCACGGCCACCCCAACGACCCTGGGGCAGGCAAGCACACCGTCCCCTCGGTCGAGCCGATGTACAGCCGCTTCTTCGCCTTTATCGGTTTGTTCGCCTTCGGCATGTACACGCTGGTCGTTTCCAACAACCTGCTGACGCTCTTCGTCGGCTGGGAAATCATGGGCCTGTGCTCCTACCTGCTCATCGGCTTCTGGTATGGCAAGCCCTCGGCCCGCAACGCGGCCATCAAGGCCTTCATGACCACCCGCATCGGTGACGTGTTCATGCTCCTGGGCATCGCCTTCCTCTACTCGGCGACCGGCACGCTGACCTTCTCCGAAATCTTCACCGAGGAGACTCTCCACCATCTCGCCACCCTCTCGACCCCCATCCTGGGCCTTTCCGGCGCCGGGCTGATCGGCCTGCTGCTCTTCATCGGCACGGTCGGCAAGTCGGCGCAGTGGCCGCTGCACGTCTGGCTGCCGGACGCCATGGAAGGCCCCACCCCGGTCAGCGCCATGATTCATGCCGCCACGATGGTTTCGGCGGGCGTGTATGCCGTCCTCCGCATGTTCCCGCTGCTCAGCCTCGACCCGGCGACGATGTCCATCGTGGCCTTCATCGGGGCGTTCACGGCGCTCTTTGCCGCCACAATCGCGGTGGCGCAGAATGACATCAAGCGCGTCCTGGCCTACTCGACCATCTCGCAACTCGGCTACATGATTGCCGCCCTCGGCATCGGCGCCTATGTGGCCGCCGCCTTCCACCTGATTACCCACGCCTTCTTTAAGGCGCTCCTGTTCCTCGGCTCCGGCTCGGTCATTCACGGCATGGAGCATGGCGTGCTGCACACCGGCAACCATCACGTGGACCCGCAGGACATGTTCAACATGGGCGGCCTGCGCAAGAAGATGCCCATCACCTTCTGGACCTTCCTCATCGGCGGCTTTGCCCTCTCCGGCTTCCCGGCCATCACCGCCGGTTTCTGGTCGAAGGATGAAATCCTGGCCGATGCCTTCGCGCACGGCCACTGGGCGGTCTTCATCACCCTGGCCGTAGCCGCCTTCCTGACCGCCTTCTACACCATGCGCCAGATTACCCTGACCTTCCTGGGCGAACCGCGCACGGAGGAGGCCAAGCACGCCCAGGAGACGCCCTGGACGATGACCGCCCCGCTGGTGGTGCTGGCCTTCTTCGCCGTGACCTACGGCTGGGTCGGCATCCCGGAGCATTTCCCGCTCCTCGGCGGACTCATCCCCAACTGGTTCCACGAATTCGTCGGCTCGACTCTGGCCGAACACCCCGAAGCGGCGCCGTTCAGCATTTGGCCGCTGCTGACCTCGCTCGGCGTCGCCCTCGGCGGCTTGTTCTTCGGCTGGCTGGCCTATCGCAACGTCAAATCGCCCGCCGAGGACAAACTGCAACTCCCCGTCCTGAAGAACAAGTGGTACTTCGACGAGGCCTACGACTTCCTGTTCGTCAAACCGGCCTACTGGATGGCCGAAAAATTCACCTACCTGTTCATGGACCGCCAGGTGATTGACGGCCTCCTGCACGCCGTGGCGCGCTTCTCGCTCTTCCTCGGCCACGTTTTCCGCAACTACTTCGACAAGCCGGTGGTCAACGAACTCATCGGCGACGGGACGGCCAACCTGGTCAAGTCTTCCGGCAAGGGCTTGCGCTTCATCCAGACCGGGCGCGTGCAATACTACATGCTCGCCTCGATGGTGCTGCTGGTCATCTTTGCTGTGCTGTATTACTTCCTGCTGGCGTAGAACAGGAGCAAACCAATGGAATTTATCAATCAACATCTCCTGACCCTCATCCTGTTCTTCCCCGTCCTGGCGGCGGTGATAGTGCTTTTGCTGCCCAAGGACAGGCCCCAGGTCATCCGCTGGACGGCGTTTGGCCTCAGCCTCGTCCCGTTCCTGCTGAGCGTCTATCTCTGGTTCCAGTTCCAGCCCGGCCAACCTGGCTTTCAGTTCGAGGAAAAATACGTCTGGTACGCGGCGCTCAACTCCAGTCTGCATCTCGGCGTGGACGGCATCTCGCTGACAATGGTGCTGCTCACCACGCTGCTGACGCCGGTCGCCCTGCTGGCCTCCTTCAGCGTCGCCGACCGCGTCAAGGCCTACATGTTCCTCTTCCTCCTGCTGGAGACGGGCATGCTGGGCGTCTTCCTGGCGCTCGACCTGCTCATCTTCTTCGTCTTCTGGGAAGTCGGCTTGGTCCCGATGTACTTCCTCATCAACCAGTGGGGCAGCGAGAAAGGCGAACGCGAACTGTGGAAGGGCGTCAAAGTGCAGGCGCGCAACTACGCCTCGCTCAAGTTCATGATTTACACCATGGCCGGTTCGCTCGGCCTGCTGCTGGCGATTCAACTCCTCGGCGTCCTCTTCCAGACCTATGACCTGCTCACCCTGACCGAAAAGTGGACCGCCCTGGAGGGGACTCTGCTCGGCCTGCCGGTGGCGACTGTCAAGACGGCCGCTTTCTGGGCCTTCGTGGTCGCTTTTGCCATCAAGGTGCCGGTCTGGCCGTTCCACACCTGGCTGCCCGACGCCCACACCGAAGCCCCGACCGCCGGTTCGATGATTCTGGCGGGCGTGCTGCTGAAACTGGGCGCCTACGGCTTCCTGCGCCTGGTGCTGCCGCTCTATCCGGCAGAGTCGGCGCGCTACGCCGGGGCGCTGGCCTTCCTGGCGGTGATGGCGATTGTCTTTGGGGCGTTTGCCTCCTACGGGCAGAAGGATTTCAAACGCCTGGTGGCGTATTCTTCCGTCAACCACATGGGCTTCGTCCTGCTCGGCATTGCCGCGGCAGCCAAGGCGTCCGGCACGCTCGACGCGACGATTGCCATGAACGGCGCTGTGCTGCAGATGTTCAATCACGGCCTCTCGGCGGCGGGCATGTTCTTCCTGGTCGGCGTCATCTACGAGCGCACCCACACCCGCAACCTGGACGATTTCGGCGGCCTCTTCCCGCTTGTGCCGGTCTATGGCGGCATTCTCATTTTTACCAGCATGGCCTCGCTCGGCCTGCCGGGGCTGAACGGCTTCGTCTCCGAGTTCCTGGTGGTGCGGGGTTCATGGCCGGTGCTGACGGTTTACACGGCGGTCGCCATGCTTGGCCTGCTCTTCACCGGCGCGTATATCCTGAAGGGAATCAAGCAAGTGCTGCACGGCCCGCTGAACGAGCATTGGGCGCATGGTGAGCACAAACTAACCGAAATCAACGCGCGTGAAATCGTGGTCATGGCGCCGTTGATGGCGCTCATCCTGGCCATCGGCCTCTACCCGGCCTGGATTTTGGACGTTATCAACAAAGCCGTGACGATGTTGTTCTAACGAGGTAGCCATGCAATTTCCGTTCCTGAGCGTTATCGTCTTCATCCCGCTGGCGGCGGCGCTGGTCATTCTGCTTTACAAGCCGGAGTGGAAGACAGCCATCCGTTGGACCGCCCTGGCCGCCGGTCTGGTTGCGCTGGCGCTGTCGTTTTGGGTTTACTTCGCCTACGACAAGGCCGCGGCCGGCTACCAGTTCATCGAAAAATACGACTGGATGCCCCTGCTCGGCATCAGCCTCCACTTCGGCGTGGACGGCATGTCGGTCCCGCTCGTCCTGCTGACCGGCGTGGTGATGGTCACCGGCGTGATGATTTCGTGGGGCATCGAAGACCGGCCGCGTGAGTTCTTCGCCTTCCTGTTCATCCTGGCTTCGGGCGTGTTTGGCGTCTTCGCCTCGCTCGACCTGTTCATGCTGTTCTTCTTCTACGAAATCGCCGTCTTCCCGATGTACCTGCTCATCGCCATCTGGGGCTGGGTGAAAACGCGTGAGTACGCGGCGATGAAATTGACCCTCTACCTGTTCGTCGGCTCGGTCATCTCGCTGATCGGCGCCCTGGTCATGTACTGGACGAGCGGCGCGCACACCTTCGATATGCTGGTGCTGGAAACGGTCAAGTTCACGCCGCAGTTCCAGAAAATCTGGTTCCTGCCCGTCTTCCTTGGCTTTGCCGTGCTGGGCGGCATCTTCCCCTTCCACAACTGGTCGCCCGATGGTCACGTCGCCGCGCCGACCGCCGTCTCGATGTTCCACGCCGGCGTGCTGATGAAACTGGGCGCCTTCGCCGCCCTGCGCGTCGGCATCATGCTCCTGCCGGAGGGGGCCAGGTTCTGGGCGCCGCTCATCATGTCGCTGGCGCTGGTCAACATCGTCTATGGCGCCTTCATCGCCAGCGTGCAGACCGACTTCAAATACGTCATCGGCTTCTCCTCCGTCTCGCACATGGGACTGGTGGCCATGGGATTCGCCACCCTCAATCAGGACGGCATGCTCGGCGCCGGCCTGCAGATGTTCTCGCACGGCGTGATGACGGCCCTCTTCTTTGCCGTCGTCGGCATGGTCTATGACCGGGCGCACACCCGCGAAATTCCCAAACTGGGCGGGATGATTAAACCGCTGCCGCTGGCGGGCATCGGCCTGATTGTCGGCAGTTTGGTCTCGATGGGCATGCCCGGCTTCTCCGGCTTTGTGGCCGAATTCCCCATCTTCCGCGGCATCTGGAACACGAACCTGTGGTGGATGGCGATTGTCGCCGCCGTCTCGATTGTGGTGACCGCCTCCTACGTCCTGCTGGTCGTCCGCAAGGTCTTCTTTGGAAAAATGCCGGAAGAATTCGAGGGTCACATTCCGCCCATCAACGCCTTCGATAAAATTGCCCTCGTGCTGCTGATGGCCTTCATGATCGGCATCGGCCTGGTCCCGGCCCTGATGGAACCCTGGGTGCTGTCGGGCGTCCAACACATCCTTGCCCTGCTGGGAGGTGCATAATGACCGGCATCCTGCCCATTCTTCCCGAAATTCTCTTGCTGGCGCTCGGCGTCCTGATTCTGACCCTCGACCCGTTCCTGAAACGGGACGAAGCGCGCCGCCCCTTCCTGGGCTGGTTCACGGCGGGCGGTTTGCTCGTCACCCTGACCCTGAGCCTGCTCTTCGCCCGTCCGGGCGAGCCGGCCCTGGTCTTCGGCGGGATGATTCGCTTCGACGGGCTGGGCTTCCTCTTCAAGATGTTCTTCCTCTTCGCCGCGGCCGTCACCGCCCTCTTCTTCATGGACGAGGAGAAACTCGCCCGCCGCGCCGAAGCCTACCTGTTGCTGGTCGCTGCCACGCTGGGCATGTGCCTCATGGCCTCTGCCGCCGACCTGGTGATGCTCTACCTGTCCATCGAGACGGCCTCCATCCCGCTCTATATCCTGGCGGGCTTCATGAAGGAGGACGACAAATCCACCGAAGCGGGCTTCAAGTACATGCTCTTCGGGGCGATGGCGTCGGCCGTCCTTCTGTATGGCTTCAGCCTCCTCTTTGGCTTCACAGGCAAGACGGGGCTGTATGACCTGGCGTTCTTGTTCGACAAGTTCAACCTGCTGGCTGCCGGCATCACCTTCCTGGTGCTGGCCGGGCTGGCTTTCAAGGTCTCGGCGTTTCCCTTTCATTTTTGGGCGCCAGATGTCTACCAGGGCGCGCCGACCCCGGTGGCCGGTTTCCTGTCCACGGCCTCCAAGGCCGCCGGTTTTGCCGTCCTGATGCGCCTCTTCACGGCCGTCTTCCCGGCGCTGAACGCTGAGTGGAGTCTCATCCTGGCCATCCTGGCGACGCTGACCATGACGGTCGGCAACCTGATTGCCCTGGCGCAGAAGAATGTCAAACGCCTGCTGGCCTATTCCTCGATTTCCCATGCCGGTTATGCCCTGATCGGCGTGGTCGCTTTTTCGCAATTGGGCATGGCCAGTGTGGTCTTCTATCTCGTCGCCTATGTGCTGACCAACCTGCTGGCCTTTGGCGTGGTGGCGATTGTCGGTCAGGTGACCGGCTCGGATGAATTTTCGGCCTACAACGGTCTCAGCCGCCGCAATGCCGGTCTGGCGCTGGCCATGCTGGTGGCCTTCCTCTCGCTGGCCGGCATGCCGCCCTTTGCCGGTTTTGTCGCCAAGTTCTACATTTTCCTGGCGGCGGTCGATACCAACTGGATTTGGCTGGCCTTTGTCGGCGTGCTGAACTCCATCGTCGGCCTGTACTACTACCTGAACGTGTTGAAATACGTGTACCTGTACCGGATGGAGAACGAGGACGAGGAAAAACATCCTGTGCCGGTCTCGCGGCCGGTGGCTGCGGCGGTGATGGTTTTGGTGGCGGGCATTGTTTTGCTGGGCGCTTTCTTCGGACCCTGGTTCGGATTCGCTACCCAGGCTGCTGCGGCGCTGTTCTAGACGCCTCTTCCCGCCTCTGATATAATTTCGCCGCCATGAATGGATTAGACAAAAAGGGACAAGACGAATTCCGCACCGCAGTGACCATGACGGTGGTCTGGGTGGCGGGATTGACCCTGGCCGTGATTTTCCTGGCGCTCTTTGCAGGGATATTGCTCGATAAATTCCTGAACACCAAACCGGTGTTTACCGTCCTGTTGATGGTTGCCAGCATTCCGCTCACCATTTACCTGACCTTCAAGGTGGTGAGGAGGGCGACCGGCCGGCTCCAACCGGCAGCAAGCAAAAAGAACCCCGAGGAGGTATCCCATCGTGACGAAGACAACTGATGCGACCCCGAAGAAGAAAGGCTGGCGCTGGGGCACGAACCGCTGGATTGTGCTGGGCCTCATCATTCTGGGCGCGTATTTGCTGACCGACTTCTTCGGCATCGGCCAGAACATCAGACCGATTCGCCCCTTTGTGCAATTGCCGGCTGAACATTGGAGCGAGCACCCCTTGTTCTCGACTTCCTTCCTGGGCATCGGCGATTTCTACCTGACAAATACCCTGGTCGCCCTGTTCATTGTCATGGCGCTGGTGATTGGGCTGGCCTTCTGGTTCAACCGCGCCGTGCGGAACGCGTTCAAGAAGAACGACTTGGCCCTGAAAGGCATCCCCGGTGCGCTCGAAGCCCTGCTCGAGGCCCTCTTCAACATGACCCAGGCCACCGCCGGCAAGTGGGCCTGGACCATCTTCCCGTGGTTTGCTACCATCACCCTGACGGTCCTGCTCGCCAACTGGATGGAACTCATCCCCGGCGTGGACAGCATCGGAGTCATCGAGGAAGCCCACGGCACCGGCTATGCCGTCCGGCAGTTGACGGAGGGCATTGCCACCATCACCATGCCGGAAATGGCAGAACATGGCAGCCACCTGATCCCCTTCGTGCGCGTCGTCTCCACCGACTTGAACTTCACCGTGGCGCTGGCCCTCATTGCCGTTGTCGCCGTGCAGGTCATGGGCGTCCGGGCGCAGGGTATCCAATACTTCACCAAATTCTGGAATACCAAAACCTTCTTCAGCAAGCCGATTTTCGGCGTGATTGACTGGGGTGTGGGCCTGCTCGAACTGGTCTCCGAATTCTCGAAGATTCTCTCGTTTGCATTCCGGTTGTTCGGTAATATCTTCGCCGGTTCGGTGCTGCTGTTCGTCATGGGTTCGCTGCTCGGCTCGATTGTCATCCTGCCGTCCATGTTTTACTTGCTCGAGTTCTTTGTCGGCGCAATCCAGGCCCTTGTCTTTGGTCTGCTCACGATGACCTTCATGGCGCAAGCCACGCAAGGTCACGGCGAGCACGAGGAAGCACACTAATTTTCGGGCGAGGAAACAGCCCGGGTACAGACCATATCCTAGCGGCGGAACTTCCGCCCGAAAACAAACACGGAGGTAACATTCTCATGGAAGGTAACATCATAATTGCTGCAAAATTGATCGGCGCGGGCCTGGCAATGATTGGGGCCATTGGCGCAGGGGCGGGCATCGGCATCGTGACCAGCGGCGCGGTCCAGGCAATGGGACGCAACCCGGACGCCACCGGTACGATTCAGACCAATATGATTCTCGGCATCGCCTTTGCAGAAGCCGTCGCCATTTATTGCCTGGTGGTTGCTCTGCTCATCCTCTTCGTCGTTGGCAACGTGTAGTTTTTGCTGACCGATAAACAAGGAGGTACCCCTTGGAACAACTGGGTCTCAACTTAGGCTATCTGCTCGTGCAGATCATTTGTTTCTTCATCATCTTTGTGGTGGTGCGCGCCTGGATTATCAAGCCGCTGCGCACCATGCTGGAAAAACGCCGTGCGACGATTGCCCAGGGCCTCGAAGACGCCCGCATCGCCGCGGAAGCGCGCGCCAACGCCGAGAAAGAAGCCGCGAAAATCCTGGCCGAAGCCCAGGCGAAGGCCAGCCAGGTGGTTCGTGAGGCGACCGAACGCGCCGAACAGGCGGCCAAAGACGTGCGCGCCGCCGCCGAAGCCGAAATCGCCAAGGCGCGCGAATCGGCCCTGGCCGAAGCGGAGGGCGAGCGTAACCGCATGCTCGGCGACCTGCGCGGGCAGGTAGCGGCCCTCGCCATCGCCGCAGCGCAGAAACTGGTCGGCGAGGCGCTGGATGAAAAGCGCCAGCACGCCCTCATCAACGAGTTCTTCTCCGGCGTCAAGGCCGGCAAGGTGGTGGTGCTGGAAGGCGCCGAATTGACCGGCGCGGCCGCCGAGGTCACCTCGGCCCTGCCGCTGACCGCCGAAGAGCAGGAAGCCGTCAAGAAGGACGTTCTGGCCAGGATGGGCAAGCAGGCCACGGTCACCTTCCGCGTCGACCCGTCCATCCTGGGCGGGCTGGTCATCAAAGTCGGCGACAAGGTGCTGGATGGCTCGGTGGCTGCCCAACTCGAAGGTCTGCGCCAGTCGCTGAAATAACCGGCATTGCTTTTTCTCAGACCTGACCGGTACGCCGCCTGTCAGGTCTTTATTTTTGTGGTAAAACTTGCCGCATGAAGACCCTTTCTGCCCTCTTCGAGGGCTTCCCCTTCCCGTATTCGCCCTCGGCTTTGCCCGACCTCCCCATCGGCGGCATCGCCATTGACAGCCGCCGCGTCCAGCCCGGGGACCTGTTCATCGCCCGGCGCGGCGGCGCGGTGGACGGACACCGCTTCATCCCCGACGCCCTCGCCCGCGGCGCGGCGGCGGTGGTGGGTGACGAGGCTTTGGAATGGCCGACGGAAAGCCGGCCCTACATCCGCGTCCCGAACTCCATCGAGGCGGTCACCTGGCTGGCGGCGGCCTTCTACGACTGGCCCGGTCGCCGCCTGACCGTCATCGGCGTCACCGGCACCGACGGCAAGACCACCACCTCCAACCTGCTCTACCAGATTCTGCTCGCCGCCGGCCTCAAAGCCGGGCTCATCTCCACCGTCAACGCCGTCATCGGCGACGAAGTGCTGGATACCGGCTTCCACGTCACCACGCCCGACGCCCCCGACGTGCAGTTCTACCTCGCCAAAATGGTCGCCGCCGGTCTGACGCACGTCGTCCTCGAGACCACCTCGCACGGCCTGGCCCAGCACCGGGTTGACGCCTCGCAGTACGACATCGCCGTCGTCACCAACATCACCCACGAGCACCTCGACCAGCACGGCTCCTACGAGAACTACCGCGCCGCCAAAGCGCGCCTGTTCCAACTGCTGGAGAAGACCGACCCCAAGCCGCAGGGCAACCCGCGCCTGGCCGTCCTGAACCAGGATGACTCGTCCTTCGATTTTCTGGCGGCCCTCGTCGGCGGTCTGCGCTCGGTGCAGGCGGTCAGTTACGGGCTCGGACCTGGGGCCGGCGTCCGCGCCGAGGAGCTCCTCTACGCCCCGGACGGAATCCGCTTCGAGGCCGTCGGGCCGGGGTTCCGCGTGCCGGTCGTCAGCCCGCTGGTGGGCGCCTACAACGTCTCGAACTGCCTGGCCGCGCTGACGGCAGCCGTCCATGGCCTGGGCGTGGACCCGCAAGTGGCCGCCCGCGGCATCGCCGCGTTGACGGGCGTGCCGGGGCGCATGGAGCGCATTGACCTCGGCCAGCCCTTCACCGCCATCGTAGATTTTGCCCACACGCCCAACGCCTTGCGGGTGGCCATTGAGACGGCCAGGAAGATGCTTTCCCCTCTCGCTGTGGGAGGGGGGCAGGGGGGGAGGGGGCGGGTAATTGCCATCTTCGGCTCGGCGGGGCTGCGCGATAAGGAAAAGCGCCGCCTGATGGCCGAAGTCTCCGCCGAACTGGCCGACATTTCCATCCTGACCGCCGAAGACCCGCGCACCGAATCGCTGGAGGGCATCCTCGAGGAAATGGCCGCCGGGGCGAGGTCGCGCGGCGGACGGGAGGGGGAGACCTTCTTCCGCGTCCCCGACCGGGGCGAGGCCATCCGCCTGGGGGTCCGGCTGGCCGAGCCGGGCGACCTGGTGATGGCCTGCGGCAAGGGGCACGAACAGTCCATGTGCTTCGGCGAGACCGAGTATCCCTGGGACGACCGCACGGCGATGCGGGCGGCGCTGGCCGAGTTGCTGGGCGTGGACGGCCCGCCCATGCCTTATCTGCCGACGCAGGAGAAGCCATGAACGAAGTGTGGGTAAAGCCGGTCACGCTGACGGGGAGGTATGTGCGGCTGGAGCCGCTCAGCGAGGCGCACGTCCCGGCGCTGGCGCAAATCGGCTGTGACGACCGTATCTGGGCTTTGATGCTCTACGGCTGGATTCGCAGCGAGGCGGATATGCGCCGCTGGGTGCTTGATTTGCTCGACCGCCAGGCGCAAGGCACGGATGTGCCGTTTGCGGTCGTCCATCTGGCTTCGGGGCGCGTGGCCGGGGCAACGCGCTACATGGAGATTCGTCCGCCGCACCGCGGCCTGGAGATTGGGGGCACCTGGTATGGCCTGGAGTTTCAGCGGACGGTTGTCAACACGGAGGCCAAGTATTTGTTGTTGCAGCACGCTTTCGAGGTGCTGGGGGCGATTCGCGTCCAATTCAAGGCGGATGTGCGCAATGAGCGTTCCTGGCGGGCGATTGAGCGGCTGGGGGCGCAGCGGGAGGGCATTCTGCGCAATCATTACATCTTGCCCGACGGCACGATTCGGGATTCGGTCTATTACAGCATCCTCGACCGCGAATGGCCGGAGGCGAAGGCGAATCTGGAATCTAAATTGAGGCGGGGGGAAGAATCAGACAGAGGGGGCGCTCCGGCCTTTTGAGGGGGCGAGATCGTCTTGGCGCGTTGCCAGGGCGAACAGCACCAGGGCGCTGAGCAGGCCGAAGGCCAGTCCGCCATACCAGATGGCGACGGGGGCGATCTGGTCGTGCAGGAAGCCGCCGATCATCGGGGCGGCGGCGCGCGCCAGGCCCCAGGTCAGCCAGTAGATGGACATGTAGCGGCCGCGCATCGCTTCGGGGGCGCGGTTGGCGGCGTAGGTTGTTCCGGTCGGCATCAGAATCAGTTCGCCGAGAGTCATGATGACCATACTGGTCCAGAATCCCCAGAAGCCGCTCATCACGCCGACGCTGCCGACGCCAACGGCGTAGACCAGCATGCCGGCGGCAATCATCAGGATGGGGCGGAAGCGGCGGGTGACCAGGGTGACGAAATATTGGACGAAGACGCACATCAGGGCGTTGGTGACCGGCAGCCAGGCATACAGGTCCTCGGGCAGGCCGAAGTAGGTGTTGGTGTAAACCGCCAGCAGGGTCCACATCATCAGGGGGGCAATCAGGCCGAAGGCGGTGGCGGCGACGAAGACGATGAAGGTGCGGTCTCGAAAGACTTGACCGAAGCCGAGCAGATTCTGGGCGAAGGATTCGGTTGTTTCTCCCTGGGGGGCGCGGTGCAGGGTTTCGCGGGCGAAGACGAGCAGGAGCAGGGCATAGGTCAGCATGCCGGCTGCGGCGGCGTAGAAGGCCAAGGCGTAGGAGCGAGTCACGAGCAGACCGCCGATGACCGGTCCGATAGCGATGCCGGCGTTGTTCATCATGCGCAGGATGGAGTAGCCGCCGGGGCGTTTGGGCGGGGTGAGCAGGTCGGCCATCATGGCGTCGGAGCCAACCGCGTAGAAGGGCATCGCCGCCCCCATGATGCTCATCGGCAGGAGGAAGGCCGGGTACGAATTGGCCCGGCTCATCAAGATGTAAGCCAGGCTGTGGCCGGTGAGGGCCAGCACCATGATGGGTTTGCGCCCGAAACGGTCGGCCAGGCTGCCGCCCAGGAAGGAGACGGTCAGGCCGATGGCCGAACTGATGGTGATGAGTGTGGCAGTGGCGGTCAACGGCCGGTCGAGTGTGTGGCTGATGTAGATTAATTGGAAGGGCCAGATGATGCTCGAGCCGATGGAACTGAACATCACGCCGAAGACGATCAGCCAGAATTGGGGCGGGTAGGCGGCGAAGGTGTGACGCAGGCGCGCAATCATTTACTGGAGAATTATAGAGATAGTGAGAGGGGCGACCGGTTGGTCGCCCCTGGGGGGAAGATTATCGCCGCCGGCTGCCGCCGCGCGAGTCGTCTCTGCGGCCGCCGCGCCGATCTCCCGAACGATTGCCGCCGGGGCGTCCGCCTGGGCGGCTGCCGCCGGGCCGGTCGTGCTCCTGGGCCTCCTCCAGCGACCAGCCTTCGAGGACGGCTTGCCGCGAGAGGCGCACTTTGCCCGTCGAGTCGATGCCGGTGACCATGACGGTCAGTTCGTCGCCGGGGCGGCAGACGTCCTCGACTTTTTGGATGCGTTCGCTGTCCAGTTGCGAGATGTGTACCATGCCGTCGACGCCGGGGATGATTTCGACGAAGGCGCCGAAGTCGGTGACGCGCACGACCTTGCCGGTGTAGATGCGGCCCAGTTCTGGCGATTCGGCCAGCGCTTCGATGCGCTCGCGGGCCAGTTCGGCGCCGATGCCGTCGGTGGCGGCGATGTAGACTGTGCCGTCCTCCTCGACGTCGATTTTGGTGTTGGTCTCCTCTTGCAGGGCGCGGATGTTTTTGCCGCCCGGGCCGATGAGGGCGCCGATCTTGTCCACCGGAATTTTGATGGTGGTGATGCGCGGGGCAAAGGGTTTCAGGTCGGGGCGCGGGGCGGGCAGGACGGCCAGCATGGCGTCCAGGATGGCCAGGCGGGCCTGGCGGGCCTGCTCGAGAGCCTGGGCCATGATTTCTTTGCTCAGGCCGGAGATTTTGATGTCCATTTGCAGGGCGGTGATGCCGGCGCGCGTCCCGGCGACTTTGAAGTCCATATCGCCCAGGTGGTCTTCGGCGCCCTGGATGTCGGTCAGGATGACGTACTGGTCGCCCTCCTTGATGAGGCCCATGGCGACGCCTGCCACCGGGGCTTTGATCGGCACGCCGGCGTCCATCAGGGAAAGGGTCGAGCCGCAGACGGAGGCCATCGAGGTCGAACCGTTGGAGGACAGGACTTCGGACACCAGGCGCAGGGCGTAGGGGAACTCGGCCTCCGATGGGATGACCGGTTCGAGGGCGCGTTCGGCCAGCGCGCCGTGGCCAACCTCGCGCCGGCTTTGTCCGCGCAGGGGTTTGACCTCGCCAGTGGAGAAGGGCGGAAAGTTGTAATGATGCATGTAGCGCTTGGTGTCGATGGGCGTCAACGTGTCCAGTTCCTGGGCCTCGGAGAGAGTGCCGAGGGTGGTCAGGGTCAGCACCTGGGTTTCGCCGCGGGTGAACAGGCCGGAGCCGTGGGCGCGCGGCGAGACATTGACCTCGCACCAGATGGGGCGGATTTCGGTCGGGGTGCGGCCGTCGGGGCGTTTGCCCTCTTTCAGGATGCGTTCGCGCACGATGCGTTTCTCGGCTTCGCTGAAGGCTTCATCAAGCAGGAGGGGGTCGGGCCGTTCGATGTCTTCGGTCGGCGGCTCGACAGGCATTTCGTCCGGCGGGAGGAATTCGGCGCGCACCTGTTCGCGCAAGGCGCCCATGCCGGCGTTGAAATCGTCCTTCGAGAGCGGTTGGTTGAGCAGGTCGCGCATGGCCTGTTCGACACGGGCATAAACTTTTTGCTGGATGGTTTCATCGGGCAAGACGATGACGGCCTCGCGCTTGGGTTTGCCGATTTCTGCGCCCATGCGTTCTTGCAGTTCAATGAGGGGCTGGAGGGCCTGGTGGCCGATTTCGAGGGCGGTGACCATCACCTCTTCTGGGACTTCCCTGGCGCCGCATTCGACCATCAGGATGGCGTCGCGGGAACCGGCCAGCCGCAGGTCGAGGTCCGACTTTTCCAGTTCGGCGAAGGTGGGGTTGATGACGAATTGACCGTCGAGGCGGCCGACGCGCACGGCGGCGATGGGGCCGTTCCAGGGGATGTCCGAGATGGTCAGGGCGGCGGAGGCGGCGGTGATGCCGAGGACGTCGATCGGGTTCTCGGCGTCGGCCGAGAGCGAGTACATGATGACCTGGACCTCGTTGCGCATGCCCTTGGGGAAGAGCGGGCGGATGGGGCGGTCGGTCAGGCGGGCGGTCAGAATGGCGTCGGTGCCGGGGCGGCCCTCGCGACGGAAGAAGGAGCCAGGAATCTTGCCGCTGGCGTACATGCGCTCTTCGTATTCGACGCTGAGGGGAAAGAAGTCGATGCCTTCGCGCACTTGGCCCATGGTGGCGGCGGCGAAGATCATCGTGTCGCCGAGGCGCACGGTGACGGCACCTCCAGCCTGGGCAGCCAATTTACCGGTTTCGATGGTGATTTCCCGGCCGCCCACCATGGTGGTGTAGCGTTTACTTTCGGGTTTCATGATATTCTCCTATAGAGCGGGAATAAGCCCCGCCCTCAACTTCCCGCCTTGTGTCAGGGACTGAGAGATGCTTGCAACGGACTTGGTCACGGAATCGCGGATGGAAACGGACTTGGTCACGGATTCACGGATGGGAACGGAGGATGGAAACGGACCAATCACGGATTCGCGGATGGGAACGGATGTGTGCGGATGGAAACGGAGGATGGAAACGGAGTGATCACGGATTCACGGATTTTCGCGGATTCACGGATGGGCGTTGCCAGCATTTTTCAATTCCTGACCGGCGGGTTGACATGATGTAGGGGCGCACAAGGTGCTGCGCCCCTACGGGGTGACTTGCTGTTTATTTGCGGCGCAGTTTCAACTGCTCCGTCAGGGCCAGATAGCGCTGGTAGTTGGTCCTGCGCAGGTAGGCCAGTAGCCGACGACGTTGCCCGACCAGTTTGAGCAGCCCTCGCCGACAGGATTCATCGTGCTTGTGAGCGCGCAGATGCTCTGTCAGTTGGAGGATGCGGTTGGTCATGATGGCGATCTGGACTTCGGGGGAGCCAGTATCGGCCTCGTGACGATGATAGTCGGCGATGATTTTGGTTTTGGTCTCTTTTGCAAGCGGCATGACGTGTGCTGTCCTTTCTATAGATTTTGAGCAGGTCTCCGCACCGGCAGGGTGAGCCGCCGATGGGACCAGTCCATGCGGGGGAGGATTATACCAGAAAAAACGAGGACGGGGGGATTTTCCCGGCCGGGACGTTCAAGGGGCGACGACGATCTCGATGAAGATGGGTTCGCCGAAAGGAGAGCCATCGGGCGTGAAAGCCTGCCAGCCGGAGCGGTAGGTGCCGGGCGTGAACGGAGCGGTGAAGAGGATGCGTATCACCGCCTGGCTGCCGGCGCGGGCGGGATAGAGGGCTTGTTCGGGGGTCGCTCCCAGCGGGTCGCCAAAGACCAGCCGCAGGCGGTAGCCGCTGTCCCAGTTGCAGGTGCCGCTGTTTTGCACCAGCCATTGTTTGTCGAGCGGACTGCCGGGTGAGATGAGGGTGCCATCCGGGATGGTCAGGTCGCCGAGGAAGTCCAGGTCGGCGGTGCAAGGCGGGAGGGGGGTAGCGCGCGGGGGCGGGCTGGGGGTCGCGGGGGGGGGGGGAGAGGGGCTGGGAGTCGGCGGCAGCGGAGTGGGGGTGAGGGTGGATGTTGCGGTCGGGGCGCTCGTCGGCGGCAGATAGGTGGGGGGAGGCGCGCCACAGCCGGTCAGTCCGCCCAGGGTAGAGAGAAGGACGACGAGAAGCATGGACACAGGCCAGGGGGTGGATGGCGTTCGCAGTCGCGGGCCTGTGTCCATGGGTGTTCTCTCTGCGGGGGTTATTCGCCGAGGTCGGCTTCGTCGCTTTCGGCGGCCGGGGCGAGCGGCAGGGCCACTTCTCCGCCGGCGGCGCGCTGGCGCACCACCATTTCGATTTCCTGGGCCAGGTCGGGGTTCTGACGCAGGAATTCTTTGGCGTTTTCGCGGCCTTGCCCGATGCGGATGTCGCCATACGAGAAGAAGGCGCCGCGCTTTTCGATGATTTCGAGTTGGGTGGCCAGGTCGATCAGGTCGCCGACTTTGGAGATGCCCTCGTTGTACATGATGTCGAATTCGGCGGTGCGGAAGGGGGGGGCGACTTTGTTCTTGACGACCCGGACGCGGGTGCGGTTGCCGACGATTTCCGCGCCGATTTTGATGGCCTGGATGCGGCGCACGTCGAGGCGGACGGAGGCGTAGAATTTGAGGGCGTTGCCGCCGGTGGTCGTCTCCGGGTTGCCGAACATGACGCCGATTTTCTGGCGCAACTGGTTGGTAAAGATGACGGCGGTCTTGGTCTGGTTGATGGCGCCGGAGAGTTTGCGCAGCGCCTGACTCATCAGGCGGGCCATGGCGCCCATGGTGGCGTCGCCCATATCGCCCTCGATTTCGGCGCGCGGCACCAGGGCGGCGACCGAGTCGATGACGACGACGTCCACCGCGCCGGAACGCACCAACGTCTCGGTGATTTCGAGGGCCTGTTCGCCGGTGTCGGGCTGGGAGACGAGCAGGTTGTCGATGTCCACGCCGCAGCGGGCGGCGTAGGCCGGGTCGAGGGCGTGTTCCATGTCAACGAAGGCGCAGGTGCCGCCCAGTCTCTGGGCTTCGGCGACGATGTGCTGGCAGATGGTGGTCTTGCCGGAGGATTCAGGGCCGTAGATTTCGGTGATCCGGCCGCGCGGGATGCCGCCCACGCCGAGGGCCAGGTCGAGCGAGAGCGAGCCGGTGGGGATGGCGTCCACGACCATGCTATGGGCCTCGCCCAGGCGCATGATGGAGCCTTCGCCGTAACGCTTGACGATGTCGCCGACGGCTTTTTCGAGCATGGTGCGCCGGGCTTCGTCCAGGCGGGCGTCGGAGTCGGATTTTCGAGCCATAATTGACCTCTCGTTTGGTTTTCAGGTGCGAATGACAGGCACTTGGCGGGCCGTTGCCGTGCGGGGCAGGGCCGAGCCGGGATTCGCCTTTGGTCAGATGCTTATGTACAGTATAGCACAGATGTTCGATACGTCAAGGGGCGGGGCTGAGCGCCTCGAGGGGGTCGGGGGTCGGAGGCGGGCCGGGGGCAAAGCCCAGGTATCCCTGGAAGGTGAAATAGGAAACCCGGCCGGGCAGGATTTCGATCTGGGTCTCTTTTTTCGTCCCGTAGTAGATGATGCGGACGGTGTAGATGCCGGCCGGCAGGTCGCTGATGACCATGTTCTCGCGGTAGTAGGGGTCGGCGTTGACGGCCTCTGCGCCGTAGGTGCGCACTTCCCAGGTCTGTCCGGCCTGGCTGGCGATGACGAAGACCTGGTAACTGGCGAGCAGGTTGCGGTTGGTGTCCATCACCCGGCCGGCCAGCACGCCCCAGCCTTGCGGGGGGGAGAGCCACAGTTCGGGGTTGTAGGTGGAGAAGAACTGGTCTGAGCCGAGGCGCACCTCGAAGTGCAGGTGGGGGCCGGTGGTGTGGCCGCTGTCGCCGACGTTGCCGAGCACCTCGCCGGTGGCCAGCCACTGACCGGGGATGACGTCGATTTCCGAGAGGTGAGCGTAGACGGTGAAGAGGTTCTGGTTGTGGTAGCCGAAGTCGTGGCGCAGGACGACGGCCCGGCCATAAGGGGAGTTGGGATTGTCTTCGAACAGGCCCCAGCCGGCCGAGACGACCGTCCCCGGGCCGGCGGCCAGGACAGGGGCGCCGTATTCGGCGGAAATATCAACGCCGGTGTGTACCTGCCCGCTGGAGAAGAAGACTCCGCCGTAGCGGTAACTGGGCAGCGGCCAGTTGACTTCGTCGGCGGCAATCGGCCGCTCGAAGTAGAAGTGGTCGTAGGGCGAGGGCGCCCAAGGCACGGGGTAGAGCGGCGGCCGCCAGGCGGAGACGGGTTGCATGGCGGTGGGCAGTTCGAAGCGCAAGGCCTCGGTGGTGGGGGTGGGAGGCGGCGGGGTCTGGTCGCTCAGGAGGGGGCTGCCGGGCTGGAGGGGAGCGGTCGGCGAGGGGAGGGGGATTGGCGCGGCGGGCGGTTCGCCGTCAGCGGCGCGGCGACCGCAGGCGGGCAGGCCGAGCAGGAACGCCGCCAGGCACAGAAGAAGGGGAAGGCAGAGCCGTTTCATCGTCAGGGGGTAAAGGTCGGG
>JBEULG010000030.1:0-37735 GCA_041287425.1 Anaerolineales bacterium
CCGCCTTGCCGAACATCTCACTGCTGGAGGCCTGATAGAAGCGAATCCGGGGGTTGACCAGGCGGATGGCCTCCAGCAGACGGGTCACGCCCAGGGCCGTCACCTCGCCAGTCAGCACCGCCTGGCTCCAGGAGGTGGCCACGAAGGACTGCGCCGCCAGGTTGTAGACCTCGTCGGGGCGGTATTCTTCCAGGCAGGCCACCAGCGAACTCTGGTCGTGCAGGTCGCCCTGGACGATGGTGATGTCGTTCTGGATGTGCTGGATGCGTTCGTAGGTCACGGTGCTGGAGCGGCGCACCATGCCGACCACTTCGTATCCTTTGCTGAGTAAAAACTCGGCCAGGTAGGAACCATCCTGGCCGGTGATTCCGGTGATGAGCGCGACAGGCATGTATCCTCCAGTTCAAAATTCAGCGATTGAATTATAACCGCTCCCGCCCCGGCGTCAAGCGCGGCGGCGGTCGCGAATCACCCCAACGATGACCACCATCAGGCCCAAAAAGGCGGCTGCGCCGGCAACGACGAAGAAATGCACCTGCCCCTGAGTCCAGCCGGTGTAGCGGGCGATGTACCAGTACAGGAAGAGGACCAGGAACAGCCCCTCGACCGTCAGCAGGCGTCCCAGCCAGGGGCTGCGGCTTTCCCGTTGCCAGAACCAGGCCCGCACGGCCAGCCACGCCTGGGGGAGCAGGAAGATGGAACGGTAGCGCGGGTTGTCCCACTGGTCGCCGCCGGCGCGGAAGGCTGAAAGCGCAATCCACAGCCAGACGGCCAGCCACAGAAAGAGCCAGGCGCGCCGCTGCGGCTGACGCCAGAGCGCCAGGGGCGCCAGCAGGAGGAACGGCAAAAGCGCATACCATCCCAGCGCCCGCAGGATGCCGATGGTCTTCCAAACCCAGACGGCCGGTTCGACCAGCGCCGCCGGCAGGACGGGCTGCAGGATGCCGTAAGCGGTCAGGAAAGGAAAGCGCAGGCCGGCGGGCATTTCGTCGAAGAGGCGCTGCAGCCAGCCCGAACGGGTCTCGGCCAGATAGGCCTCCCAGGCCCCGGAGTACCTGAGCCACTCGGTCAGGACCTGGAGCGGCGAGCGGCCCGCCAGGTTGCCGACCGACAGCCCCAGCCACAGCAGCGCCAGGCCGAGGACGACGACGCCGGCCGCAATCAAAGCGCCGCGCCAGGAAAGCCGTCCGCCGGCGCGCAGCCAGGTCCAGCCGCCGAAAGCAAAGAGGGCAAAGAGCGCCACGCCCGGCGAAAAGAGCAGCAGGCCGAGCATGCCGCCTGCCAGCCAGGGCCAGGCCCGCCGCCCGCCCGTCAGCCCCCAGAGGACCATCGCCAGGAAAGCGAGCAGGAAGGGTTCGCGCATCTGGGCGCTGCCCTGCAGGAGAGCCTCCGGGTAGAGCGCCAGAATCCAGGTCACCGCAGCGGCCTGACGCTCATCCGCCAGGGCAGCGACCGCCCGCCAGGCCAGGGCCAGGCCGATCGTCGCCGTCAGGGCGGCGGCGGCCACCATCAGCAGCGGGCGGTGGAAATCGGGGGTCAGGCAGCGATAGAGCAGGGCACTCAGGCCGAGCAGGCCGCCATACTGGTCGGTGGCGTAGGATTTGTCGAACGCCCGCCAGAGCGGTTGAGCGGAACGGGCCAGGTCCCAGGCCTGGGTATCGCGGTGGAAGGCGTCGAAGAAGAGGTAGCCGGCGTTCTGGGTTTCGGTATCGTATCCGGCGGCGGGCAGGATGAGACGGAAGGCCAGCCCCAGCCCCAGCCGCAACAGGAGGGCAATGAGCAGAATCCAGCCCAGGGTCCGCGCCGTACCGGCGGCGCGCCAGAGGGCCGCCAGAGCCGTCCCCCCCAGCAGGAAAATCAGGCTGAACGCCAGCCAGCCCATCCACCCATCCCCGCCGGGGTCGGGCAGGGCGAACAAGGCGCCCACCGCCAGGCTGACCGGCAAAATCCAGCGCAGGTCACGCAGCAGCAGTTTCATGGATTTTCTTTTTGCTCCCAATGAATTGGACGATGCCCCAGCCAACCAGCAGCACCACCAGCGATTGAATGGAGACCGAGAAGCGCGGGTTGTCGCCGTGGTCGAGCAGCGTCTGCAGAATCGAGGTGAACCAGACCGTCCCGAAGGCGAACCAGACGAGCAAGCCGGGGGCGAGGCGCCGCCGGACTTTCTTCCACAGGAGGGCCAGCGAACCGGCCAGGAAAGTCATGTTGGCGGCGAAAAGGGCGCCGCGTTCGAGCAGGACGAGGGCGCGCACAACCGCCCGCAGGGCCGGATGGGCGATGGCTTCCGGCGTCCAATAGAAGGGCGCTTTCCAGAACCACCACCAGCCCTGGGCGGCGCTGACCAGGTAGCGCAACGGGTGCTCAAGGATGAGGCGAATCGAAAGGCGGGCCATCAGTTGTGAGAGTTCGATGAAGCCCAGGCCGGAGGCCTCCTGAATGGCGGGGATGGCGTCCCAGATGGCGTTGTTGGGTTGACCGGTCTCGCGTCGGCGCATTTCGCGGTACTCGATGTAGGTATCGCGGACGGCGGCGTATTCATCCGGCACGTACTCGAACCAGGCGCCGGTGTGCTGGACGAGGTGATAGCCCGACATGATGTCCATGCCCCAGATGCCGAAGCGCTGGTGCAGTTTGAGCATCCAGCCGCCGACGAAGGCCAGGCTGGTCAGGGCGAGCAGGAGGGCGGCCCCCCAGCGGAGCGCGGCGCTGCGGCCATGCCAGAGAGCGACCAGCAGGAAGGCGGCCCAGAACGGCAGGAAGATGAACTGCGGGCGGGTGAGGGTCAGGAGGCCGCCGGTCAGGCCGAGCAGGAAACCCATCAGCAAGAGACGCCAGGCCGGCCGCTGCGGCGGGGCATCCAACAGCCAGGCGACGCCGCCCAGCAGGAGCGCCACCAGGAAGGTCGTCAGGCTCTCGGAGAGGATGTTGGCCTCGAAGAACAACTGGCCCAGGTTCAGGCTGTGGGCCAGGCCGGCCAGGGCGCCAAACCAGGGCTGGCCGCTGATTTTCCAGCCGAGGTAGAAGAGCAGCAGGGTGGTCGCCACGCCGAGGCTCAGTTGGGCGGCGTAAACGACCCGGTCCGGGCCGAGCAGGGCCAGGAAGAGCGGGTAGCCCGGTGTGCGGATGTAGTTGTAAGCCGGCCAGTCGGCCGATAAAACCGTCTCGGCGATGCCGCGATAGGCGTTGGTATCGCTGAAATGGCCGACCGGATACGTCAGGAAGAGGAGGATGCGGACGAAGATGGCGACGCCCAGCGTCAGCCACAACCAGCCGCGGGGAGAGAGGTTGCGCAGAAGATTCATGGGCGGGGAAATCCTTGCAGGGCGCGCCCGGCGCGGCGGGCCCAGGTGTAATGTTCGGCGGCAGCGCGGGCGCGGCGACCGAGAGCCTGCCGCCGCTCGTCGTCGGCAAGCAGCGCCGCCAGGGCCGATTGCCAGGCAGCGGCATCCTCCGGAGGGCAGAAGACGGCGCTCGAGTCGTCCAGCACCTCGCGGATGACCGGCAGGTCGCTGGTCAGGATGGCGCGGCCGGAGGCCATGTACTCGAACATCTTCATCGGGCTGGCGACCTGCGCCGAGTGACCCATCCCGCTGCTGATGGCAATGGTCTTGCCGTAGGGCATGAGCAGGACATCCGCGGCAGCCTGATAGAGCGGCAGGCGCTCGTTGGGGACGAAGCCGGTAAAGGTCACGTTGCGCAGGCGGAGTGTACCGGCGCGGGCCTGCCACTCGATCACGTCGGCCTGGCGGCCGCCCACCCACAGGAAATTGGCCTGCGGGAAGGCCTGGGCCAGGGCAAGGAACAGGTCGGCGCCGCGGCCGGCGTACAAATGGCCGGTGCAGGCGACCGTCGGCAGGGCGGGCAAGCCGAGTTGACGGCGCGCCGCCGGCGGGGCAGGCAGGGACTCGTAGCGTTCGAGGTCCACCCCGTTAGGGGCGAGAATCACATCTTCGGCCGGCAAGCGCAGACGGTAGCGGGCTGCCAGGGCGGCGCGCAGGGCAGAGGTGATGACCAGCAGCCGTTTGCGTCCCGGCAGGCGCAGGAAGAGACGAAACCACAGCGGGCCAAACGCGCCGGAGGGCAGATCGTGCATTTCGAGCAAGACGGGCAGGCCGGCCAGCAGACCATAGACCGCCGCCGGCAGCGGCCAGACGTAGAGCAGGTCGGGGGCGCGCGGCCGCGCCCGTCGGACGGCCTCCCACGAGAACCAACGCCGGGAACGGGCCGGCAGCCAGGCGACCTCGAAGGGCGTCCGCAGGCCGTAATATGCCGCCAATTGCTGGAGGCCCATCGCCGCCTGTTGGTTGTCGGGGACGAGCAGGGTGACCTGATGGCCGAGTTGTGCCAGCGCCTGACAGGCTTTCATAGCCTGAATGCCGTTGGCCAGTTCGGAGGGAATTTTGGCAGCAGAAATACAAACGATTTTCATGGAGCGTTTCGAACTTTCGTGAAACCGGTCATCTCTCGTCTTGCACGAAAGGGAAAATCAGGGCGAGGTCGCTGGCGAGGCAGATTGAAGGCTGATTTCACGCAGGCCGCGCCAGGTCATGAGGCTGATGGAGACGATGAAATAGGCGATCAGAATGACGGCCTCCATCCAGTAAGGGCCGGCAGGCAGCAAAATCAGCGCCAGCAAGATTTTGGCCAGCATGCAGACGAAGGTAACTCGCAAGATATAACCGGCCCGGCCCTGGGCGAGCAACAGCGAGCGATTCCAGTAGAACAGGTTGCCGAATCCGTAGCCGATCAACAGAATCAGCAGAATCGGATAGGCGGGCAGGTATTCGGCCTTGTAGAGGCTGAAGGTGCGCCCGAAGAAAGTCCACTGGCCGAAGAGGAGCGGGCGGCCGAAGAGCAGCAGGACGAAGGCCACAAAACCGGTCCAGGCGCCGGCCAGGACGGTGACGCGCTTGAGGAGGCTCTTCAGGCGCGCCCACTGACGGGCGGCAAAGGCGCGCGTGATTTCCGGGTAAGTCGGGCCGATGAGGGCATCGACCGGCATGGTAATCAATCCGATCAGCGCCAGGGCGACTTTGTAGTAGCCGGAGACGACCGGCCCGAAGAAGAAGCCGACCCACTGGACCTCGCTGTCGCGCGCCAGGACGTTGATCGTCCCGCTGATGTTGGTGCTGAGGGCAAAGCCGAGCAGTTCCTTCCAGGGCGGGAGGGCCGAGAAGGGCGCTCGCAGCCAGTCGGCGCCTGCCAGGCGCGGCATCCAGCGCCAGGCGACGGCAATCGGCCCCAGGCCCAAAATCATCTTGCCAATCAGATAGGCCCACAGGATTTCGATGAACCGTCCGCCCCGCCAGGCCGCGACGAAGACCAGCCCCGCCACCACGAGGCTCTGAATCAGGTTGATGAGCGCCAGGCTGCGAAAGCGCCCCGCCAGGCGCAGCACGCCCGTCGCCGTCTCGGTGACGAAGTTGGCCAGGATGGTCAGGCCGAAGAGGACGAAGAGGGGCGCCAGGGCGGGGTCGTGGGCGTTGTAGCGCGCCCCCAGAGGGGCCAGCAGCACCAGCACGCCGAAGGCCGTCAGCGAGGTGAGCGCCTCGACCAGGCCGGCCGCCTTGACCACCGCGGCGGCGCGTTCCTTTTCGCCGCGTTCGAGCGCCTCACCCATGTATTTCACCACCACATCACTCATCCGAAAGGAGAGCAGGCGGTTGATGTTGGCAACGAAGTTGGTGAGAATGCCGAGGACGCCGAAATCCCGCACGCCCAGCAAACCGGCGGTGACAATGGACAGGACCGCCCCGATGGCATTGCTGACGAACAGATAGAACGAATTGCTCACCACCCGCCCCAGCAGTTTGTCCTGCATCCAGGCGGCGATGCGCTTGCGCAGACGGATCACGGCTTGACGACCTCTTTCGCCCAGGCGCGCTCGCGTTCGTACCAGTCCACGAACCGACCCACCCCCTCACTCAGCCCGACCTGCGGCTGCCAGTCCAGCAGACGGCGGGCTTTGCCGACATCGGCCCAGTTCATCAACATGTCGGCCGGGTTGGGCGGATGAATCTCGACGACGGCTTTGCGGCCAATCCGCTCTTCCAGCATCGCAATCAGGGCGTTCATCGTAATCACCTCGTGGCCGCCCAGGTTGATGATTTCGTATCCGAGCGGGCGCAGCGCCGCCAGCGTGCCGCGGGCGATGTCATCCACGTAGGTGAAGCCGCGCGATTGTTCCCCGTCGCCGTATAACTGCACCGGCTGGCCCTCGCGAATCCACTTGGTGAAGCGGTACATGCTCATGTCGGGGCGCCCCGCCGGCCCATAAACGGTGAAATAGCGCACCACGCTGACATCCAGCCCGTACAAGCGGTGGTAACTGTGACACAGCACCTCGGCTGCCTTCTTGCTGGCCGCATACGGCTGGAGCGGATGGCTGCTGTCGGCTTCCTCCGGCGTCGGCGAGGGGGCGTTGGCCCCATAGACGCTGGAGGTGGAGGCCAGCAGGAACTTGGGGACGCCTCGCTGGCGGCAAAATTCGAGCAGATTCAGCGTCCCTAGGACGTTCGTCTGGTAGAAGACCCAGGGATTCTCGACGCTGGCGCGCACGCCTGCCCGCGCTGCCAGGTTGACGACGGCATCGAATCGAAAACCGGAGATTGGGGATTGAGGCTCGAGGAGAGCGCGGTCGGCGATGTCGGCGCGCAGGAAGGTGAAACGCGGCAGGGCCTGCAGCCGGCGCAGCCGGTATTCCTTGATGCGCACGTCGTAGGCGTCGTTCAGGTTGTCCACGCCGGTGACGGCGTGCCCTTGTTCGAGCAGCAGTTCGGCGACCCGCGCCCCGATGAAGCCGGCCGCGCCGGTGACGAGATAGTGCGCCATCACAACCTGACGACTTTGGGATGGTCCTTGCCCAGTTTTCCAAGGGCGTTGCGGCTGTCGAAAATGAAACGGGCCGCTTCGAGAATGGCCGGGTAATCGTAAACTTTGTGGTTGGTGACGATGACCACCACATCCGCCTGGCGGACGGCCGCCATCAGATCCGGCGCCGAGTGCATCGTCTCGCCCTCATGCGTGACGAGCGAGGGAATGTACGGGTCATGGTATTCGACCTGCGCCCCCTTGCGCTTCAGCAGGCCAATCACGTCCAGCGCCGGGGATTCGCGGATGTCGTCAATGTCGGGCTTGTAGGCCGCCCCCAGCACCAGGCAGCGGCTGCCCTTCAACGTCTGGCCGCGCTCATTGAGCGCCTCCAGGATGCGGGTCACCACGTAACGCGGCATGTTGGTGTTGATGTCGGAGGCCAGTTCGATGAACTTGGCGGTGTACTGGTAGGACTTCATCTTCCACGAGAGGTACAGCGGATCAATGGGAATGCAGTGCCCGCCCAGCCCCGGCCCCGGCGTGAACTTCATGAAACCGAACGGCTTGGTCGCCGCGGCGTCGATGACCTCCCACACGTCCACACCCATCCGCTCGCACATGATGGCCATCTCGTTGACCATGGCAATGTTAATCATGCGGAAGGTGTTTTCGAGCAGTTTGGCCATCTCGGCCGCTTCGGCCGAGGAGACCAGGTGGATGGTCTGAATCGCCCCGCCGTACCAGGCGGCGGCCACCTCGGCACAGGCCGGGGTGATGCCGCCCACCACTTTGGGGGTGTTGAAGGTGGTGAAATCCTGCCGCCCCGGGTCAACCCGCTCCGGCGAGAAGGCCAGGAACCAGTCCTCGCCGACCTTCAATCCTTTCTCCTCGCCCAGTTTCGGCAACAGGACCTCGCGGGTCGTTCCGGGGTAGGTGGTCGATTCGAGCACCACCACCATGCCGGGGTGCATGTACTTCGCCAGTTCGTCGGTGGCAGCGAGGATGAAGGACATGTCAGGGTCGCCGGTCTTGCGCAGCGGGGTCGGGACGCAGATGCTGACCGCCTCGACCTGGCCCAGGACGGCGAAGTCGGTCGTCGCCTTGAGTTTCCCGGCCCGGACGAGTTTCGCCACCGTTTCGGTCGGCACGTCAGGGATGTAGGAGCGGCCCTGTTTGAGCGCCTCGACTTTGCGGCCGTCGGGGTCCACGCCGGTGACGGTGAAGCCCGCTTCGGCAAAGACGACCGCCAGCGGCAGGCCCACATAGCCCATGCCGAGCACCGCTACCGCGGCGGTTTTGTTCTTCAATTTCTCGATCAAGGTATCTTTGGTTATCATTCTTTCTCCATGAAATCGCTCCGGCCAGGCAGCCGGCGGAGCGTCCTAGAACAGACTGAGTTGCTTGGGCTGCTCTGCCGGCGGTTCCTCGGCCGCCGCGGGGGCGAGGTGTTTGAGCGCCGCCCGCGCCTGTTCGAGCAGTTTGGGCAGCAGGGCAAAATCCTGGGCCAAAATCGGCAGATTGGCAGGCTGATGCAGGGCTGCCGCCGGATGATACATGGCAATCACGAAGCGCGCTCCCACCCGCCGCATCTGCCCATGGACGGCGCTGATTTTGGCCCCCGGCATGAATTTGTTCATCGAGTAGCGCCCGAGGGTGATGATAATCTTCGGGTTCAGCGCCGCGATCTGCCGCTCCAGGTACTCGTTGCAAGCCGCCAATTCCTCCGGCAGCGGATCGCGGTTGCCGGGCGGACGGCATTTTACCACATTGCCAATCCAGACTTCCTCGCGCTTCAGCCCGGCCTTCGCCAGCAGTTCATTGAGCAAATTGCCCGCCGCGCCGACGAACGGCCGCCCCTGCTCGTTTTCATAGAATCCAGGTCCCTCGCCGATGAACATGATTTCGGCATTGGCCGGCCCTTCTCCCGGCACAGCCTTCTTGCGCGAACGGTGCAGGGCACATCTCTGGCAAACGGCCACCTCGGCAGCAATCTGGGCCAGCATCTCTTCGGCGTTCATGCAACCTCCAAATTCTCCAGGCTCTCCAGCGTCATCAAAACGGCGTCCTCCTGATTATCCTTATAATAGCGCGGCCGACATCCGCTGACGACGAAACCGTACTTGCGATACAGATTCTGCGCCGCCAGATTGCTCGCCCGCACCTCCAGAAAAGCCGTCCGGGCGCCCTCCTGGCGGGCCGCCTGCAAAGCCGCCACCATCAGCCGTTCGCCGATGCCTCGCTGACGGAAATCGGGATGGGTGGCAATCGTGGCAATGTGCGCCTCGTCCACCGTCAGCCACAAGACCAGCATGGCCACCACCCGGCCGTCCACTTCGGCCACCCAGGGGCGCGAGACCGGGTTCTCGCTGACCTCGAAGCGGAACGACCGCTCCGGCCACGGCAGGCTGAACGACAAGCGGTCTATCTCGTGGACGGCAGGTACATCCGCGAGGGTCATGCGCCGGATGACGAGATTCACGCTGGCGGGCCTCCGGCCACGTGCAAATAAATGGGCGCCAGGCTGGCCGGGGCGTCGGTCTCGCCCGCCTGCCAGCGCCGCCAGGCCAGTTCGGCCAACAAGGCCGGCCGGCGGACGCAACGCGCCGGGGAGGCCAGGCGCACATTCTTGAACCGGCGCCGCAGAGGCCGCATGTCCTCGGCGGTCAACTCGCCGCACACCAGCGTCGGCCGGCGGATGCGCGCTGCCAGTTCGCTGGCGGTCGTCACCTGGGGCGGACCCTCGGCCTGCCAGCCCTCCGCCGCCGGGCGGTACCAGACGAGGGCCAGCCGTCCGCGCCCGGCCTGCAGGACGGCCGCCAGACGCGCCGGCCCGGCCTCGGCGGGCGGGAGCGGAACAGCCGCCGCGACCACGTCGAGGGTCGGGACGCCGATCAGCGGCAACGCCCGCCCCAGCGCCAATCCTTTCGCAAAGGCCAGCCCCACCCGCAGGCTGGTGAACGAGCCGGGGCCGATCGCCACCCCCACCGCCCGCAGCGCGTCCACCCTCAGCCCGGCGCGTTCCAGCAGGCCGGCCAGGGCGGGAGCCAGTTCGCGGGTATGATTCAGGCGGGTGACCCAAACCAGTTCAGCAGCCACCTGGACGCCGTCGTAGAGCGCCAGGCCGGTCTGAGCGGTGGAGGTATCGATGGCAAGCAGCATCAATCGCCTCCGTAAATTGCCTGCCGCAGGGATTGCAACAGTCCCTCGTAGCGCCGGCCGGCGCCGGTAAACCGCAACAGGCGGTGTTCTTCGGATTCGTATTCCAGATAGATGCACATCCGCTCGGCGGGCAGGAGCGGGGCAATTCGCTCCGGCCATTCGATGACCAGCGGCCCGCCGGCCAATAGGGTTTCCAGGTCGAGTTCTTCGGCCTCGCTCAGGCTTTCGAGGCGATAGGCGTCGAAATGATAGAACATTTCCCCATCGGCCCGGCGGTAGGCGTTGACCAGTACGAACGTCGGGCTGGATGCGGGGTCGAAGGCGCCCCAACCGGCGGCCATGCCTTGCACCAGGGTGGTCTTGCCCGTCCCCAAATCGCCCTGCAGACCAATCAGGTCACCTGGGTGCAGGAGCGCGCCCAGGCGCATCCCCAGCCGGCGGGTCTGTTCGGGCGAGCGGCTGAAGACCTCGAAGGCAAAGGCGTCCAGAATTGGCATGGCGAGGGGATTATACTACAGGGGCATCGGGGAACCGGTTTCTTCAAAAGGCTCCCTTCTTTCCAATCATAATAGAACTAATGTTCTGTTCAAGACTTACACAAAATGACGTTCATTTCACCCACCGCCAAGGCGCCAAAACGCCAAAGTTTTGCAGAGTTTGCCAAGTGTGCTTGGCGTCTTGATACCCGTCTTGGCGTTCTCCGTGTCTTGGCGGTTCGTCCTGCGTAAGTCCTACCATTGTAATCGTTGCGCCGTTCGATACAAAAAGAGCCCCGCCCAAGGCGAGACTCTTAACCGGACGAACCGGCCGCTCACACTTCCTGACGGCGGAAGATCAGCCAGGCGGCCAGCAGGGCGGCAATCATCAACCCCAGGCTGACCCCCAGCGCCGGCCAGGCGGGGTCGCCTCCGCGGCCGAGCGCCAGCCCTGCCCCCCACTCGAACAGCCGGCCGGGGAAGTACTCGCCGAGGCGCGGCAGCGACCCGACGCCTGCCACCAGTAGCAGGGCAGCAAACGCCAGCCCGGCGGCCGCCCCCTGCGTGCGCGCCAGGGTGCTGCACAGCAGCGTCACGGCGATATAGACCAGGAAGACGACCAGCATCAACCCGTTCAGCGCCAGGAACGGCCCCCACGCCAGCGGCTCGAACAGCAGCAGCGTGTAGTACCAGCAGCCGAGCGCCGCCGCCGCCAGGCTGACGGCGAACACCAGCCCCAGAGCGGCGAACTTGGCCAGCAGAAACTCCAGCCGCGAGAGCGGCCGGGTCAGCACCAGCGCGGCCGTGCCGCGTTCCTTTTCCTGCGCCACGGCGCCCATGCTCATCAGCACGGCCAGCAAAATGCCAAACTGGCTCATATTCTTGACGTATTGCGCCACCGCGTCCGCCACGCTCGGCGGGGGAATCAGGGCGGCCAAATCGAGCGGCATGTCGGGGATGGACTTCAGCAGTTCCGGCGTGAACTTCGCCAGGAGCGGCGAGGCCAGGCCGAAGGCCGTCAGCACGGCGGCCACAATCAGCAGGCGATTCGTCCGCCCCTGCTCCAGCCACTCTTTTCGCAGCGCGACGAAGAAGTTCATTGGGCCGCCTCCTTTTCGGTCAGTTGCAGGAAAACATCCTCCAGCGAGGGACGCATCTCCTCGAAGCGCCGCAGGAGGATGCCTTCGCTCACGGCGGAGGGGAGAATCTCCTGCCGGGCGCGCTCCAGGTCGCTGACGGTGACGCGCAGCGTTTCCCCCTCCACGCTCACGGCGGCCGCCCAAGGCCGGACCCGCAGCCGGTCGGCCCAGCGTTGGGCCGAGGCGGCGTCTGCAGTTTGGGCGGCAAAGACCGGCTGGGCGTAACGCGCCAGCAGCGCCTCGCGCTGGGATTGGATCACCATCCGCCCCTGGGCGATGATTCCGACCACGCCGCAGATGCGCTCCACGTCGGCCAGGATATGGCTGGACATCAGGACGGTACATTGCCCGCCCAGGCCCTCGATGGTTTCGAGCATTTCCTTGCGCCCGGCCGGGTCGAGGGCGCTGACGGGTTCATCCAGCAGGAGAACTTCGGGGCGATGGACGAGCGCGGCGGCCAATCCCAGCCGCTGGCGCATGCCGCGCGAGAATCCGCCGATGCGCCGTCCGCCGACCTCCGCCAGGCGGACGAGTTCGAGCAGTTCGGCGACGCGCTGCCGGCGCTCGGCGGCGGAAAGTCCATGCAGGCGGCCGAGGTGGTCGAGGGATTCGCGCGGCGTCATCCAGGGGTAGAAGGCCGGCTCCTCAGGCAAGTAACCGATGCGGGAGGCGAGGCGCCGGCCGTCTGTCGTCAGATCCACGCCTGCCACGCTGGCCCGGCCCGAGGTCGGGCGCGCCAGGCCGGCGAGAATCCGCAGGGTGGTCGTCTTGCCGGCTCCGTTCGGGCCGAGGAAGCCATAGATGGTCCCCGCCTCGACGGTCATGTCCAGCCCGTCGAGGGCGCGGACGGCGCCGTAGCGTTTGTGCAGGTTCTCGACCCGAATCATTCCTCTTTCCTTCCGAGGACGAAGTACAGGATGGGGCCGATGAAGTTGACCAGCACGATGACCAGCAGCCAGAGCCACTTGGGGCCGCGCGTCTGCCCGCGGCGCAGCAAGTCGAGCAGGGCGGCAACCATCAGGCCGAGTTGGAGAATCAGGATGGGGAGGAGAAAGGGGAGGTATTGTTGGAGTTCAGACGGAAACATTTTTGCTCCTTTAGGAGGGCATCGAGCGCCAGCGGCGGGCAGTGCGGTCGAACGGACGTTTGGCGACCACCTGCGCCTGGTTGGAGTTTTCGATGGTGCGGAAGGCGACCACTTCCCAGCCTTCCTCGCCCCAGCGATTGAGTTCGGCCTCCAGGTCGGCGTCTTTCACGCCTCTGAAGAACGTTCCAAAGGTCTGGACGCGGTATTCCCATTGATTGAGTTCTGACATTTTTTCCTCCGAAAATTGGGCAAAAGCGACGCGTTATTTTTAACCTGGGCTTTTACAGCGCCCGTTTTTGTTCCACGTGAAACGCCGCCGCTGGAGGCGCGCCTCAACGTTTCACGTGGAACTTGGGCGGGTAACCGTCAACGGGCGAGCGCCCGCAGATTGGGCGAATCGAAGAACAGGCCCTCCACCTGGCGGCCATCCACGGCAAAGACGATGGTCACCACCACGTCTTCTTTCTCGAAAGCGCAGGTCAGGCGGTAAACGGCATAGCCCTGCCGGTTCGAGAGAGCCGGTTGAGCACACGAGACCGGGCCGCCGCTTGCTTCGCGGAGCATGGCGCGCAGCGAGTCGAACTGCTCTTGGGGAAAAGCCGCCAGCATGGTCGGGCTGAAATCGCGGCTGAAGGCGGCGTAATCCCCCTGATCCAGGGCGGCCAGCATCGCCTCGGTCAGTGCCACGACCTCGGCATCGGAGAGAGCCGCCGGTTTGGCCTGACAGGCCGTCCCCAGCAGGGCGAACACCAGCATAGAGACGAGTGGAAAGAATCGAGTTTTCATGGTTCCTTTCGAATCCTTGGGGTAGTTACTTGTTGGCTTCCCGCTCTTCCCGCGCAAATAGGATGTAGGAGTAAACGATCGGCACGAAGAGAGCAATCATCAGCACAGCCAGCATCAGCCAGATGCCCCTCTCGCCCAGGAAGGCGCTCACGACGATGAGAAGTCCGCTGGCGATGAAGAGTTTGGCTCCCAGTTGATGGGTCTTCTCCCAGACGGTGTCGCTGGAGAGAGTCCAGGGGGTGCGGATGCCGATGAAGAAGTTGCGCTTGGCGCTCTTCAGCAGATAGCCGATGCCGATGAACAGCAGCCCCATCACCGGCAGGAGCATGAGCGTCATGTTGAAGCGATAGCCGAGCGAGGCCGCCAGCGTCAGGCCATAGACGTAGAGCATGTAGGCCACGAAGCCCACGATGAAGGCGTTGTAGAGACCACGGAACTTGGCGATGTTGGCCTTGAGCGGGTCAAGGTAGGGGACGGCAAACAGGAGCAGCGTCAGCCCGACGGTCACCAGCGGCATGAGGAAGACGCCCCAAAAGCGGGACATGTAGCCGTCCACCTCGCCGGCAGCGTTCCAGTGGGAGGGCATCGGGTCGGGCAGTTGAGCGTACAGCACCAGCCCAACGCCGAGGGCGGCAAGGATGAGGATACTTGTAACGATGAGGGTGAGTTTGTTGGACATTTTTTCTCCTTGTTTCACGTGGAACTTTTGAAAGTGCGTGTATCGGCGGCGCTATTTTTCCTTCGGCGCGTGTTCCTCGGCCAGCGAGACGATGCCGCTCAGCCCGCCGAGGTTCATCGTATCCACCGCGCTGGAGGGGACGATGACCAGCGCGCCCTTCTCCTTCAGCCCCTCGAAGAGCATGTTCATGGCGCGCAGGTGCAGGGCGGTGGGGTTGTTCTCGTAGGCTTTGGAAGCCTCGGCGAAGGAGGCGGCAATCTGCTTTTCAGATTCGCCCAGGATGACGCGCGCCTGGCGCTCGCGCTCGGCCTGCGCCTGGCGCGACATGGCGTCCTCCAAATCGGGCGGGATGACGATGTCGCGAATCTCGACCGACTGGACGGTGATGCCCCAGGGCGTGGTGCGCTCGTCAATGATTTTCTGCAGGTCGGCATCCATCTTCGCTCGTCCTACCAGGATGTCGGCCAGCATGCTCTGACCGATGATCTCGCGCAGGGCGGTCTGAGCAGCCCAGGCGATGGCGACGTGATAATCGGCCACCTCCAGGGCGGCTTTCTCCGCATCCCAGACGACCCAGAAGAGAACGGCGTCCACGTCCACCGGCACGGTGTCTTTGGTCAGCGTCTTCTCGGCCGAGAAAGGCGTGACCATGACGCGGTGGTCAATCCAGTTGGGGATGCTGTCAATAAATGGGATGACCCAGAAGGGACCGGGCCCGGCCAGTTTGCGGAACTTGCCCAGGCGCAGAACGACGGCCTTTTCCCATTGGGCAGCAATCTTGAGAGAAAACAGAATGTAAGTGCCGACCAGCGTCAGCCCCAAGACAAAAAGGCCAATCCAGGCGTCCGCAATATGTCGGGCATCCATGTAGAGCGCGCCGACAATGGCCGCAATCAGGAACAGGGCAAAGGCCAGGACGGCCAGGCCGGGAATATGCGCATCGGACGGGACTCTGACCTGCGGCTGGCGGGCAAGCGTTCTAGAAGCAGAGGTGGGTGACATGGCAAACTCCTTATTCATCAAATTCGATGGGCAACAAGCGGCCGCTTTCCTTCCAACGGCGCACCTGTTCGTCCACAAGATGCAGAACTTCATCGGGCGAGACGCCCAGCCGCTCGGCCTCGACCAGGGCGCGCCGGATGACAGCCTGAACGGCGCGCCGGCGAATTGCCTCATTCACTTCAGGCGGCGGCGCGTCCAAAATGTAGGTGCCGCGTCCCTGCTGGGTGGAGATGACGC
Organism: Anaerolineales bacterium; assembly: GCA_041287425.1. Classification (GTDB taxonomy): domain Bacteria; phylum Chloroflexota; class Anaerolineae; order Anaerolineales; family Villigracilaceae; genus JAFGSI01. Next base: position 15,382 of record JBEULG010000030.1, read on the forward strand.
CCGCCTCGTCCAGGATGCGGTAGGCACGGGCGACGGTGTTGAAGTTGACTCGCAGTTCCTGCGCCAGGGCGCGAACGGTGGGCAGTTGGTCGCCGGGCTTGAGTCGCCCGTCGGCGATGTGCTCTTTGATGCGCTCGACCACCTGCAAGTAGATAGGAACGCCGGAACGGAAATCGAGTTCAAGGTTCATGACTGTATCATTGTAGCATTGTATAATTGTATTATTGTACTAATTGTATTCAATCTGCCGGATTTGTCAAGGGGTCAATGCCGGAATTTTGTTGGTCTATACATCTGCACATAGAACTTCCCTGCAAGCAGTGGTAGAATCGCTGCGCCTGATCATTTCTGGAAAGGAGATTGTATGGAACAACAGACCGGTACCTTTGCTGTCAAAAAAGGACTGGCGCAGATGCTCAAAGGCGGCGTCATCATGGACGTCGTCACCCCCGAACATGCCAAGATTGCGGAAGACGCCGGCGCCTGCGCCGTCATGGCGCTGGAACGCGTCCCGGCCGACATCCGCGCCCAGGGCGGCGTCGCCCGCATGTCGGACCCCGAACTGATTCTCAAAATCATGGACGCGGTCAGCATCCCGGTGATGGCCAAGTGCCGCATCGGGCATTTCGTGGAAGCCCAAATTCTGGAGGCCATCGGCGTGGATTACATTGACGAGTCCGAAGTCCTGACTCCCGCCGACGAAGAACATCACATCAACAAGCACCTCTTCAAGGTCCCGTTCGTGTGCGGCTGCCGCAACCTGGGCGAGGCGCTGCGGCGCATCGGCGAGGGCGCGGCGATGATTCGCACCAAGGGCGAGGCCGGCACCGGCGACGTGGTCGAGGCCGTCCGGCACGCCCGCGCCGTCTTGGGCGAAATCCGCCGCCTGACCACCATGGCCGATGAGGAACTGATGCACTACGCCAAGGAAATCGGCGCGCCCTACGAACTGGTCAAGGAGACCAAAGAACTCGGCCGCCTGCCGGTGGTCAACTTCGCGGCCGGCGGCGTGGCCACCCCCGCCGACGCGGCCCTGATGATGCAACTCGGCATGGACGGCGTCTTCGTCGGCTCGGGCATCTTCAAGTCCGGCGACCCGGCCAAACGCGCCGCCGCCATCGTCAAGGCCGTCACCCACTACAACGACCCGGCCATCCTGGCCGAGGTCAGCAAGAACCTGGGCGAGCCGATGGTCGGGCGCAGCGTGGCCGTCATGCCGGAAATCGAGAAGATTGCGGGAAGAGGCTGGTGATTTTTCGACCGTGGACGATAGACCCGTAGGCCGTGTGGTCTACCGTCCATCGTCCACCGTCCACCGTCCATGGTCTGAATTATGAAAATCGGAGTCCTTGCCATTCAAGGCGATTTCGCCGAACACATCGCCATGCTCAAGCGCCTGGGCGTTGAGACTGCCGAAGTGCGCCTGCCGCGCCACCTCGACGGGCTGGACGGCCTCATCCTCCCCGGCGGCGAATCCACCACCATCGGCAAACTGGCGGTGGATTTTGGCCTGATGGAGCCGCTGCGCGAATTCGGAAAGACGCACGCCATCTGGGGCACCTGCGCCGGGGCCATCTTCCTCTCAAAGGACGCCCGCCGCAATCAGCCGCTGCTCGGCCTGATGGACATCACCGTCCAGCGCAACGCCTTCGGCCGCCAGGTGGATTCCTTCGAGGCCGACCTCGACATCCCCGAACTGGGCGAGGGCGGGCCGTATCACGCCGTCTTCATCCGCGCTCCCATCATCGAGACGGTCTTCGGCGAAGCAAAAACCCTGGCTGCCCTGCCCGATGGCCGCATCGTCGCCGCCCGGCAGGGAAAACTGCTCGCCACCTCCTTCCACCCGGAGTTGACGAACGATCCGCGTTTCCACCAGTACTTCCTTTCGTTGGCGCGTTGACAGGTTGGCCCGTTCATGACCGTCCGTCCGCTCGATTTTCTCGACCTGCCCTTTCTGGCGCGTTACCGCCGTCATGCGTTGACGCTCGACAGCCTGCGCCTGCTGACGCGCGGCCATCCGCTCGGCGCGGCCGCCCTGCTGGCCTACCTCGACCCGCGGCGTTTCATTTACACCGCCATCGCCCGGCAAGACGAAACCGCCCTGGTAGGACAGGTCATCCTCGACGAGGGCGGCGCCTCGGCCCGCCTGACCTGCCTCGCCCCCGCCAACCGCTTCGACGGGCCGATCCAGCCCCTGCTCGACCACCTGAGCCGTAAAGCCGCCGAATGGGGCGCGCTGCACCTCCTGGCCGAGGTGGACGAAGAGTCCCCGGCCTTCAAATCATTGCGCCAGGCCGGGTTCTCGATGTACGCCTGGCAGCGCGTCTGGAGGCTGCCGGAAGCGGAGGACCGGCCGGAAGCCGCCCCGTGGCGCGCCGCCGAGGAGCGCGACTGGGCCGCGGTGCAGGCGCTCTACGCTCAAATCATCCCCGTCCTGCTGCAACCGATGGAGGCGTTGCCGCGCCAGGCGGCCGGTCTGGTCTGCTTTACCGAGAGCGGCTTGCAGGCGTTCGCCCTCGTCCATAGCGGGGCGGCGGGCATATTCGTCCAGCCGCTCATCCCGCCCGACTCGGCCTGCTTCCCAGAGCAGATCGCCGGTCTGGCGCAGGCCGTCCACAGCCGAGAGCGGCCCGTCTATCTGGCCGTCCGCTCCTACCAGGCCTGGCTCGAAGCGCCGCTCGCAGAAGCGGGCGCCCAAGCCGGGCCGCGGCAGGCTGTCATGGTCAAACGGCTGGCGCGGGTGGTGAAAGAGCCGCAGGCCGTCTCGGCGATGGAAAAGGTGCTTGGCAAGGCCAAACCCGCCGCGCCGGTCAGCCGGGTGGAACCGCAGGCTTCCGAAACCTCCAAGACTTTGGAAGTCTAGAGCGGCGTGATACAATTTTAGAAAGACAGGACTTACGCAAAATGAGATTCATTTCACCGCCAAGACGCCAAAACGCCAAAGTTTTGCAGAGTTCGCCAAGTGTGCTTGGCGTCTTGATACCCATCTTGGCGTTCTCCGTGTCTTGGCGGTTCGTTCTGCGTAAGTCCTAAAAGATAGATTTTTGCATCGTGTGCCACGGATTGGGTGAACCTTTTCGAACCATTCGTGAAATTCGATGCGATAGGTGCTTATGACACAACTCAAAATCACCGACGACCTCGACGCTCTGATGGGCGTCTTGCCCGAAGACATCGCCAAAGCCGTCCGCAAGGCCGATGACAGCGACAACCTGCTCGAAGTCATCCTCGACCTGGGGCGCGTCCCGACCGCCCGCTTCGTGGACCGCGAAATCGTCCTGCGCCAGACGGAGGTGAGCCGCGCCGAAATTGACTACGTGGACGAGCGGGTCGGCGAGTTCGACGCCGACAACCGCGCCGGCATCGAGCGCACCCTGCACCGCATCTCGGCCATCCGCAACCGGCGCGGCCACATCGTCGGGCTGACGCTGCGCGTCGGGCGCGCCGTCTACGGCACGGTGGACATCATCCAGGACATCATCGAGAGCGGCAAATCGCTGCTCATCCTCGGCCGCCCCGGAGTCGGCAAGACCACCCTGCTGCGCGAAGCCGCCCGCATCCTGGCCGAGACCAAACGCGTCGTCATCGTGGATACCTCCAACGAAATCGGCGGCGACGGCGATGTGCCCCACCCGGCCGTCGGGCGGGCGCGGCGCATGCAGGTGCGCGAACCGATGCTCCAGCACGAGGTGATGATTGAGGCGGTGGAAAACCACAACCCCGAGGTCATCGTCATTGACGAAATCGGCCGCGAACTGGAAGCCGCCGCCGCCCGCACCATCGCCGAGCGCGGCGTCCAACTCATCGGCACCGCCCATGGCCAGACCCTCGACAACCTGCTGCTCAACCCGACCCTCTCCGACCTGGTCGGCGGCATCGAAGCCGTCACCCTCTCGGACGAGGAGGCCCGCCGGCGCGGCACCCAGAAGACCGTCCTCGAGCGCCGCGCCCCGCCGACCTTCGACGTACTGGTCGAAATCCAGCAGCGCGACCGCTTCGCCGTCCACATGGACATTGCCGCCTCGGTCGATTCGCTCCTGCGCGGCTACCCCCTGCCGCCCGAAATCCGCTGGCGTGACGCCGAGGGGCACATTCACACCGAACAGGCCGCCCCGGCTCCCCGCCTCCGCCCCGACTCGGAATTCCGCATCGAAAACGGCCCCCTGAACGGCCCGCGCCGTCCGGCGCGCCCGTCGGCCCCCGCCTCCGCCGAGGCAGCCAGCCACCAGGCAGCCCCCGGCGAGGAATTCCAGCGGGCGCCCCTCCAGCCGGTGCGCGTCTACCCGTACGGCGTCGCCCGCGACAAGTTGATGCAGGCCGCCAAGCGCATGGGCGTGCCGGCCATCATCGTCAAAGACCAGGGCGAGGCGGATGTCTTCGTCACCCTGCGGGCGCACTACCGCGACCGTCAGCAGGCCGTCACCCAGGCCGAACACCGCGGCATGCCCATCTACGTCTTGCGCGCCAACACCGTCAGCCAGATGGAGCGTTTCCTGAGCGACCTGTTCAACCTGGCCGAGGTCGTCCCCTCTGCCTCCGAAATGGATTTCATCCGCAGCCAGACCCAGGCCGCCATTGCGGCCGTCCTGAACGGCGAGCGCTGGGTGGACCTGCCGCCCGGTCCGGCTGCCGTCCGCCGCCTGCAGCACGAAATGGCGCGCGAAGCAGAGTTGGTCAGTCATTCCTACGGGAAAGAACCGAGACGGCACGTGAGGATATTTAGAGAATAGAGAACGGTGGATGGTAAGTGGGAAATGGTTATAAGTCAGACTTACCATTTCGCCATGCGCCATTCACCATGCACCATTCACCATACGCCATTCACCCTGCGCCATTCACCATGTTTATCTCTTTAGAAGGCCCCGAAGGCTCCGGCAAGACCAGTCACATTCCTCCCCTTGTGGAGTACCTGCGCGAGAAGGGCTGGGCCGTCTTTCCCACCCGCGAACCGGGCGGCACCTCCATCGGCGAACAGATTCGCGAAATCCTCCACAACCTGAAGAACACCGACATGCACCCCCGCACCGAGACGCTGCTCTACCAGGCGGCGCGGGCGCAGTTCGTCGAACAGATCGTCCGCCCGCACCTGGCGGCGGGTGAGATCGTCCTCTCCGACCGTTACGCCGACTCCACCCTCGCCTACCAGGGTTACGGCCACCAGCAAGACCTGGAGCAGGTGCGCGCCCTCATCCGCTACGCCACCGCCGGCCTGACCCCCGACCTGACCGTTCTGCTCGACGTGGACGTGGAAACCGGCCTGCAGCGCAAGAAGAAGGCCGCCGAGTGGAACCGCCTGGACGCCTACACCGTGGACTTTCACCGCCGCGTCCGGGCCGGCTACCTGGAGATGGCCGCCGCCGAACCGGCGCGCTGGGTGGTGGTGGACGCCCGTCAACCCTGGGAGGCCGTCCAGGCCGAGTTGCGCGCCGTCCTGCACAAAAGACTGGGCTGAGGCACACTCTCTCCGCTCAATTTCAACCTATTTGGATATAATTGGGGATATTTCCCATGCCTCGTCCCCGTCCCCTCTCCCGTCTCACTCTTCTCGCCTTGTCCGTCGCGCTGCTGACCGCCTGCGGCGCGCCGGCCGCCGTCCCGCCGACCCCCAGCCCGGCCGCGCCGACCGCTTCCGCCGTCCCCACCGCCTCTCCCAGCCCGCCTCCGCCGCCAACCCCTACCCCCACCCCCGAACCGCCCTGGTATCAACCGCTCGACCCCGCCCTCGGCGCGCTGCGCTACCACTATGCCGAGGTGACCGCCGAGGCCGCCCGCGTCTACGTCAGCCTGCAAGACGCCGCCGCCGCCAGCCCCAACTTCGGTTACCTGCCCCACTATCCCGCCTACGTCGCCTACACCACCACCCAGCAACTCGACGGCCGCACCTTCTATCTGACCAACCTGGGCTGGATGCGCGGCGAAGACCTCCGTCCGCTCACTCCCTCCCTCTTCACCGGCATCCTGCTCACCCGGCCGGTGGACTTCCGCTTCGGCTGGGTGCTGAGCGAGACGCACAGCCTCACCTCCGCCGGTGCGCCGGTGCGCTTCTACGCCCGCTACCAAATCGTGCACGAGGTCCGCAGCGAGGCCGCCCGGCCCGGTTTCCTGGCCGTCGGCCCGGACGAGTGGCTGCCGGAAGAGACCGTCGCCCTGGTAGACCCCGTCATCCCGCCCGAAGCAAGCGACCTGTGCCGCTTCATCTACGTAAACCTGGACGAACAAACCCTGGCCGTCTATGATGAATGCACCCTGGTCTTCGCCAGCCTCGTCTCCTCCGGCCAGGACCCGCGCTGGACCTTCCCCGGCCGCTTTTGGATTCTGAACAAAACCGAATACACCACCGTCACGCCCCCCGAAGGCTCGGTCAGTGAATATTACATCGAGGGGCTGCCCTACTTCATGACCTACTACGGCGACCTGGGCTTCCACGGCGTCTATTACCACGACGACCTCGGGGCGCCCGTCTCCCACGGCTGCATCAATCTTTCCCCGGCCGACGCCCGCTGGCTGTACGACTGGGCGCGATTGGGCGAATATGTCGTCCTCCATCGCGCCCCATGAGCGAGGTAGTCAGCCATCCAGGCTGGCGTCCGCCTCGCCCGCTGCCAGGTCGGGGATTTCCTTTTCGATTTCCTCCGGGTTTTGTCCCTTCTCCAGGCGCTCCACCACCTCGTCAAATTCAGGCGGCAGTTCTTCGCCCAGTTCGCGCCCCATGCGGCGCATCATCCGTCCCAGCGCCTGCGGGTCGTTCTCCAGCCCCTCCAGCGCGGCGGGATCGGAGAAGTCACCCGCCAGCGACTCGAGACGGCTCTCCTCCGACTTCGCCACCCGCACGCGCGGGATGCGCCGGCGGACGTTCTCGCTCCGGCAGTGCGGGCAAACCACCGGCCGGCGGCCATACTCGGCGTAGGTCAGGAAAATTTCGAAGCGCTGATTGCAATCGAGACAACGGTAATCGTAGAACGGCATGCCTTAATTTTAACAGGACTTACACAAAATGAGATTCATTTCAACCGCCAAGACGCCAAAACGCCAACGTTTTGCAGAGTTCGCCAAGTGTGCTTGGCGTCTTGATACCCATCTTGGCGTTCTCCGTGTCTTGGCGGTTCGTCCTGTGTAAATCCTATAATCGAGTTGATGTTCATCTGCGAACAACTGTGGTTTAATACACCCATGACCGATTCCGACTTCGACATCTACCAGCCCCAGCCTCTGCTCATCGTCATCTCCGGCCCTTCGGGAGTCGGCAAGGACAGCGTCGTGCAGGCGTTGAAAGCCCGCGGCCTGCCCTTCCACTTCGTCGTCACGGCCACTACCCGGCCGCGCCGGCCCAACGAGGTGCACGGCGAGGACTACTTTTTCGTCTCGAAAGAAGAATTCGCCCGCATGATTGAGGCGGACGAACTCATCGAGTACGCCATCGTTTACAACGACTACAAAGGCATCCCCAAACAACAGGTGCGCCAGGCGCTCGCCTCCGGCAAGGACGTCATCATGCGCTTAGATGTGCAGGGGGCGGCCACCGTCCGCAAACTGGCGCCTGAGGCGGTGCTCATCTTCCTGACGACGCGCAACGAAGAGGAATTGGTGGCGCGCCTCAACAAGCGCAAGAGCGACAGCGCCGAGGACTTGAGCCTGCGCATCGCCACCGCCCGCCAGGAACTCAAGCGCGCCGCCGAATTCGACTACGGCGTGGTCAACGCCGATGGGCGTCTGGAGGAGGCGGTCGAGGCGGTGATTGCCATCATCCGCGCCGAACATCACCGCATCCACCCGCGCCGCGTCAGCCTGTAAACCGAAAGGAAACACCATGGACCAGTATCCCGTCCATCCCGCCGTCCCCCCGCCCCCTGTCCGACGCCCCAACGCGCCCGCCCGGCCCGTGCTGACCTATCTCCTGCTCGGCCTGACGGTAGCCGTGTACCTCCTGCAAATCCTCGGTCAGGCCGCGGGCTTCGACCTGGCAACCGCCTTCGGCCTCAAATACAACGATTTCATCCGCCAGGGCGAACTCTGGCGGCTGGTCACGCCGGTCTTCCTGCACGGCTCGATTCTCCATATTGCGATGAACATGTACGGCCTGTTCATCTTCGGGCCGTCGCTCGAAAGGCGCTTCGGGCGGCCGCGCTTCCTGCTGCTGTACTTCCTCAGCGCCTACGCCGGCAACGTCCTCTCCTTCCTGCTCAACCCTAACCCCTCGCTGGGCGCCTCGACCGCCATCTTCGGTCTCATCGCCGCCGAGGGCATGTTCCTGTTCCAGAACCGTCAACTGCTCAGCGACCGCGGCCGGGCGCAAATCATCAACATCCTCGTCGTCGCCGGCTACAACCTGCTCTACGGCCTGGTCAACCCCCAAATCGACAACTGGGGCCACATCGGCGGACTGCTCGGCGGGCTGATTTTCACCTGGTTCGGCGGGCCGCGCTTCCGGGTGGAGGGCATCTACCCCGCCTATCAACTGGTGGACGAGCGCCAGGGACACGGCGCCATCTCCGGGACGGCGGCCGTCCTGCTCTTCTTCGTCCCGCTGACCATTCTCGGCTGGCTCTGGCCAATTGGCTGAAAACGCGGCGATGAAAGCGGCTCCCCGTCCGGCGCGGCGGCGCCTGGCCGCCTGGCTGACCGCCGCCCTGCTCCTGCTGACGGCCTGCCTGCTGGTCTACGCGCTGCGCGCCCCCCTGCTGACCGGCATCGGCCGCTATCTGATTCGCGAGGACGAACTTCATCCCGCCGACATCCTCTTCCTGCTCAACGGCGACTACAACACCCGGCCCTTCTACGCCGCCGAACTCTACGCCCGCGGCCTGGCGCCGCGCCTCGTCATCGCCCGCGCCGAACCCAGCCCGGCCGAACGGCTGGGCCTCCTCCCTAACGAAACCGACATCTCGGTCGCCATTCTGGAACGACAGGGTGTGCCGCCCCAGGCCATCACCGTCCTGGAAATTCCCGGCGGCGTAACCAGCACCTACGACGAGGCCGTCGTCCTGCGCGCCTACGTGGAAGCCAACGCCATCCGCCGCGTCATTCTGGTCACCTCGGCTTTTCACACCCGCCGCGCCGGCTGGATCGTGCGCCAGGAACTGGCCGGCCTGAACGTGACCGTCGAACTGGTCGCCGCCCGCAGCCCCGACTACGACGAGACGAACTGGTGGCAAAGCGAGGCCGGGCTGATCAATGTCAACAACGAGTACATCAAACTCGGCTACTATCTGGTGACGTACAGGTAAGCCGCTCGCCGGCAGGTCGGCATTGCCAGACTCCTGAACCCGGCTGCTTTGGGTTTCCCCTACTCGATGGCCTCCTTCAACCGCCGCGCCAGGCGGCCAAAGGGGGCGGTGTAGCGGATGTCGTCAGCGCGCGGGCGGGGCAAATCCACCTGCAGGTCCAGTTTGACGCGCCCCGGGCGCTGACTGAGCACCAGCACCCGGTCGGCCAGGAAGAGCGCCTCGCCGATGGAATGCGTCACCATCAGCACGGTCTTGCGGCGCGCCTGCCAGATGCGCGAGAGTTCGCTCCACATGCGCTCACGCGTCAGGGCGTCGAGCGAGCCGAAGGGTTCGTCGAGCAGCAGCAGGTCGGGGTCATGGATGAGGGCGCGGGCAATCGCCACCCGCTGGGCCATCCCGCCCGAAAGGTCACGCGGCCAGGCGCCCTCGAAGCCGGTCAGGCCGACCAGTTCGACCAGTTCCAGGGCGCGGGCGCGGCGCTCGGCGGGCGGGACGTTTTCCAGTTCGAGCGGCAGGGTGATGTTCTCCAGCACCGTCCGCCAGGGCATGAGATTGGCCTGCTGGAAGACCATGCCGATCTTCGGCTGGCCGCCGGCAAAGACGAACTCGCCGCCGGTCGGCTGCAGCAGCCCGGCCAGGACGCGCAGCAGCGTGGACTTGCCGCAGCCCGAAGGCCCCAGCAGGCAGACGAACTCCTGCGGGCAAATCGCAAACGTGGCCGAGCCGAGCGCCTCCAGTCCACCGTTGCTATCGGGGAAGATGACGCTCAAATTGCGGACGGTGAGGATGGGTTCCACGAGTTCTCCGTCTCTTACGGCACAAACTCATTCGTAAACGCCTGCGACAAATCCAGCGGGGCGGAGAGCAGGCCCATCTCCAGGAGCGTGTCTTGCATATTCTGCCAGGCCTGCGGCTCGGAGAAACCGGGGCGGTCGGCGCGCCAGAGTTCGATGGAGGTCAGCAGCACCTGCATCTGGATGGGGTCGTCTTCTGCCAGCCCTTCGACGAAATCGCGGCTGAGGCGGTAAGCCGCCTCGGGGTCGGCGATGACATCCTGCAGGCCGTTCAGAAAGCCGTTGACCATGCGCCGCACCAGTTCAGGGTTCTCGCGCAGGGTCGCCTCGCTGACCAGCAGCCCGTTGCCGGCCAGTTGGACGTAGTCGGCGACGCGCAGTTCGGTCACCTCGTAGCCGCGGGCGCGCAGTTGCACCGGCTCGTTGGCCGTGTAGCCGCAGATGACCGGGTTGCGACCGCTCGCCAGCGCCTCGACCTGGGTGTAGCCAATCGACTCGAGGGTCACATCCGCCTCGCTCAGGCCGCCGGCATGCAGCAGGGCGCGCAGGCCGATGTAATTCGCCCCGTAGAGGCCGGGCAGGCCGATGGTCTTGCCGCGCAGGTCGGCGGGGGAGGCGATGCCCTCGCCGGAGAGCGCCACCACCGAGACGGGGTAACGCTGATACCAGGCCGCCACATAGACGACCGGCAGCCCCTGGGCGCGCGCCAGCAGCACCTGCTCGCCGGAGACGACCGCAAATTCCAGGTCGCCGGAAGCGACCAGCGCCGCGGCCTGGTTCTCGTCCATGTGGACGATTTCGACCTCCAGGCCCTCGTCGGCGAAGCGGCCGTTGGCAATCGCAGCATAGACCGGCGCGAACTGGATGTTGGGGATGTAGCCGAGGGCCAGGCGCACATGGGTCAGCGGCCCGGCGGGTTTGCCCCCGCAGGCGGTCAGCGCCAGCAGCAAGAGAAGAAAGAGCGAGAAGAGTTTTTTCATTCGTGAGACTCCTGCCAGGAAAGGAATTTTTTCTCCAGCCCGGCGACCAAGCCGTAGAGCGCCAGGGCCAGAGCAATCAGCGTGAAGACGGCCACGAAGACCAGGGCGGTGTCGTAGAGGCCGCGGGCGGTGTTGATGAGGAAGCCCAGCCCCCGGTCGGCGCCGACCAGTTCGCCGACCACCGCCCCGATGACGGAGAGCGTCGCCCCGATGCGCAGTCCGCCCAGCAGCACCGGCAGCGCCGCCGGGACCTCGAGCAGTCGGACGATTTGCACGCGCCGGGCGCGCAGCGAGCGCATCAGGTCGTGGAGCGCCCGCGGTACGGCGCGCACGCCCACCACCGTGTTGACCAGCACCGGAAAGAAGACGATGAGGGCGCAGATGAGCACCTTCGAGAACATCCCCGGCCCGAACCAGATGACCAGCAGCGGGGCGATGGCGACCACCGGAATGGCCTGCGAGGCCACCAGGTAGGGGGCCGCCAGCCGCTCGAAGGCGCGCGACTTGGCCACCGCGTAGCCCAGCCCGACCGCCGTCAGCGTGCCGGTCAGCAGGCCGAGCAGAATCTCGCCCAGCGTGACGGCGGTGTGGAGCAGGAGATGGTCCTCGAGCAGGGCGCGCCAGAAGCGGACGGCGACCTGCTGCGGGGCGGGGAGGATGAAGGGCGGCAATCCGCCGAAACGGGCGAGCAGTTCCCAGGTCAGGAGGGCGGCGGCCAGGGAGAGAAAAACCGTCCACGGCCGCCAGCGGCGCGGGCTTTGAGGGGAGAGGCGCAAAGGGTTGAGATTCATCTTGGCAGCCTGTCGAGATCAGCAAACAAAAACCCCGTCGGGGGGGACGGGGCAGGGAGATGCAGACGCGTTTCCATCAAACGAAACCCCGGAAACGAGTTTCCGGGGCAGATGGAAAGACCGGCCCTTGCGGGCGCGTCTTCACCTTCTCTCATCCGGACTGTACCGTCGGCCTCGGAGTTTCACCGGGTCATGCGCCTATGGCGCTCGCGGGCTGTACCGCCGGTCGGGAATTGCACCCTGCCCCGAAGGTGGATATTTGGTTGGGGAAATTATAGCGAAAGGCTACCGGTATGTCAAACTAGGCTTTGACGATGGCCACATCCGCCACCGGGCAGACAGCCTGGCACTGCGGGCTGTCGAAGTGGCCGACGCACTCGACGCAGGTGTTGGGGTCAATCACATAGGGGGTCCCTTCGGTAATCGAGTTGGTCGGGCATTCAGGCAGGCAGGCGCCGCAGGCGATGCATTCATCGGTAATTTTGAGAGCCATGGTTTTCTCCTTTTTCGAGAATTTCGATTCGAGCGTTCTTAAGTTAACCGCATTGGGAGGTGAGCGTCAAATGACAAATGTCGTGGAATTCGATTGATTTTGTCATGATGTCAGTCGAGATTCATCTCGACTTAACTGGGTCGCGATAAATCTCGACTTACTGAATCGCGCCCAACTGACGGCCGACTTTGGCAAAAATGTCCAGAACGCGGTCGAGTTGCGCGTCGGTGTGGGTGGCCATGTAACTGGTGCGCAGCAACTGCATCCCCTGCGGGACGGCGGGGGAAAGCACCGGGTTGACAAAGACTCCGTTCTCGAAGAGCGCCTTCCAGAAAAGCAGCACTTTGGTATCATCGCCGATGATGATGGGGATGATGGGCGTGGTGGAATTGCCGATGTTGAAGCCCAGTTCCCGGTAACCTTTGCGCATCTTTTCGGCAATTTGCGTCAGGCGCGCCACGCGCTCCGGCTCATCGCGCATGATGTGGAGCGCAGCCAGCGCCGCCGCCGCATTGGCCGGGGGGATGCTGGCGCTGAAGATGAGCGCCCGGGCGTGATGCTTGATGTAATGGATGACCGTTTCCTCCCCGGCGACGAAGCCGCCCAGTGAAGCAAAAGACTTGCTGAAGGTGGACATGATGATGTCCACGTCATCGGTCATGCCGAAGTGCGCCGCCGTGCCGCGTCCGCCGCCCAGCACGCCCAGGGCATGAGCGTCATCCACCATCAGGCGGGCGCCGTATTTCTTGCAGACCGCCACCATGTCCGGCAGCGGGACGATGTCGCCGCCCATGCTGTAGAGGCCATCCACCACCACCAGCCGGCCGGCGCTATCGGGCAGCGCGGAAAGGATGCGCTCCAGGTCGGCGAAGTCGTTGTGGCGGAAGCGTTTGACCTCGCCCCAGCCCAGCCGCGCCCCGTCCACGATGCTGGCGTGGTCGTCCTTATCGAGGATGACCACGTCCGAGCGGCTGACGAGGGCGCTGATGGCGCCCAGGTTGGCCTGCATGCCGGTCGAGAAGACCAGCGCCGCCGGTTTGCCCACATATTCCGCCAGTTCATGCTCCAGTTGCTCGTGCAGTTCCAGCGTCCCATTGAGGAAGCGCGAACCGGTGCAGGAGGTGCCAAAACGGTGGATGGCGTCAATTGCCGCCTGGCGGACACGCGGGTCGGTGGTCAGTCCCAAATAGTTGTTCGACCCGCACATGATGAGACGGTGGCCGCGAAAAACGGCCTCCGTGCCTTCGCTCTCGGTCATGGGGATGAAGTAGGGATACAGGCCGGAGGCCATCGCCTCCCTGGCCGCCGTAAACTGGCCGCATTTCTCGAAAATATCCATGATTACCTCGCAAGTTTGGATTTTTTCCGCCGGGCGTCGGCGACCATCCAATCCATCAGGGGGTACACCGCATTGCCGAGCAGGTTGTTCAAGTGGTAAAAGAGCCAGATGTCGAAGCCGGGCAAAATCACGTAGCGCCCGCGCCGCACGCCCTTCAAAATCGCCGCCGCCACCGCCTCAGGCGACTGGACCTTGGCATTGCCCGAAATGGCCTTCGTCTCCGGCGGCTTGAAGGGCGTCTCGTAGGCCAGTTGCGGCGTGTCGGTATCGGGCGGGAAGACCACCGAGACGCGGATGCCGTGCGGCTTCATCTCCGCCCGCAGCACATCGGAGAAGCCGCGCACGGCGTACTTGGAGGCCCCGTAGGCCGAGTAGCCGAAGACGCCCAGGAAACCCGCCCCGGACGAGATATTGACGATGTGACCGCTGCGGCGCGCCAGCATCCCCGGCAGGACGGCCTTGACCACGTTGACCGTCCCGAAGTAGTTGACCTCCATCATCTGGCGGAAGATTTCGAGCGGAATCTCCTCCACGTAGCCGGGGTGGGTGACGCCGGCCGAGTTGATGACCAGGTCGGGCAGACCGTCGCGGCGGGTGACCTCGGCCAGGAGCGCCTCCACCTGGGCGTAGTCGCTCACGTCGGCGGGAAACAGGCCCGGGGTCCGGCCCGCCGCCCGCTCGACCTCGCGGCCGGCCGCCGTTAAAGCGTCCTGCCTCCGCCCCGTCAGCCAGAGGCGCGCCCCCTCCGCCGCCAGCGCTTTCGCCAGCGCCAGGCCGATTCCGCTCGAACCGCCGGTTATCAGGACGACTTTGTCTGCAAAGGATGCTCTTCCCATAAACGCCTCACAGACGGTAGAGTTGACCGTACTTGGCCTTCAGGTAAGCGAGGTAGGGTTCGATGGAGATGTCGCCGCCGGTGACGCGCCGCACCAGTTCAGGGGCGGTGAATTTGCGCCCGTGGCGGTAGATGTTTTCGATGAGCCAGTGGTACAGGGTGTCGAATTTGCCCTGCTTCATTTCGTCGGGGATTTCAGGGTGCGCCTTGAGCGCCTCGGCGTAGAACTGGGCGCCGAGGACGTTGCCGAGGGTGTAGCCCTGGAACGCCCCGCCGATGACGCCGCCGAACCAATGCACGTCCTGGAGGCAGCCGTCCTTGTCGTCGGGCGGGAGGATGCCGATGTCGGCCTGGAAGCGTTCGCGCCAGGCCTCGGGCAGGTCACGCACCGCCAGCGTACCTTCGAGCAGGGCCAGTTCGAACTCGAAGCGCAGCATGACGTGCAGGTTGTAGGTCACCTCGTCGGCGTCGGTGCGGATGAGCGAGCGCTCGACCTTGTTGACGGCGCGGTAGAAGGTTTCGAGCGAGACGCCCTTGAGTTGCTCCGGGAAGACCTGCTGGAGTTTGGGGAAGAAGTATTCCCAGAAGCCGAGGCTGCGCCCGACGATGTTCTCCCACAGCCGCGACTGGCTTTCGTGGACGCCCGCCGAGGTCCCGCCGGCCAGGGGTGTGCCCTCGTACTTCATGTCCACGCCCTGCTCGTACATGGCATGGCCGGCCTCGTGGATGTTGGAGAACAGGCATTCGCCGAGGTAGTCTTCTTTGACGCGGGTGGTGATGCGCACGTCGCCGATGGAGAAGGAGGTGGTGAAGGGGTGATGGGTCTTGTCAATGCGGCCGCGCTGGAAATCGTAGCCAATCTGGCGGACGACTTCCTCGCAGAAGGCCATCTGCGCCGCTTCGGGGAAGCGTTTGCGCAGGCAAGAGTCATCGGCCGGCTCCTGAGCGGTGATGGCCTGGACGATGGGCACCTGGGCAGCGCGCAGGTCGGCAAAAAGACGGCGCACGCTGGAGGCTTTCATGCCGTAATCGGCGTAGTCAATCAGCGGGTCGGCGATGTGCTCGTAGCCGGGGAAGAAGTTGGCCAGTTCGCGGCTCAGGTCGAGGGTCTTTTCCAGGTAGGGCTGGACTTTCTTGAAATCATTCGCCGGACGGGCTTCGGCCCAGACCATGTAGGCCTCGGAGGCATGGACGTTGAAGCGCGCCATGAATTCGGGCGGGACGCGGGTGGCGCGCTCGTACTCGCGGCGGGTGACGCGAATCAGGCTGGCGTCGTCGTCCTCGTAGGGCCGACTCTCTTCGTAGGGGCGCAGGTCGTCGAGCAGGCGGCCGATGGCCGGGTCAATGAATTTTTCCTGCGCCAGTTTGGCCAGGGTGGCCATTTGTCGGCCGCGCGCCGGCGCGCCGCCGGGGGGCATGTAGGTCAACTGGTCCCAGCCCAGCACGCTGGCCGCGCCGTTCAGGTCGGCGATTTCGAGCAGGCGGGTTTTGAGTTCGGCGAGTTTATTTTCTGCGCTCATGTTTGCTCTCCTTAGAAAATCGAAATGGTCGCGGCAGAGACTGCCACGACCATTTTACCCCGAACATCTTTTTCCAGCATCATGCCGGAATACGTCATCCCAACTGCGCCCTCAACTTCTCGGCCGTCTCGCGGTAGGCGGCCAGTTTCTCGCGCTCGCGCTGGACGACGGCGGGCGGGGCCTTGTGGGCAAAATCGCCGGCCAGCAGTTTCTCCAGGCGCTCGATGTGCGCCTCGGTCTCGGCCAGTTCTTTGGCGAGACGGGCGCGCTCGGCCTCCGGGTCGGTCATGCCGGCCAGGGGCAGGTAAATCTCAAGCGGGCCGACGACCAGGGCGATGGCCTGCTCCGGCTTGCTCTCGAAGGCGGGACGAATCTCCAGGGCGGACGAATCCAGCCCGGCGAGGGCGGCGATGACCCCGGCCTGCTCCTGCAGCAGGGCGGTCTTGGCCCCGCCGGCCATCAGCGCCGGGATGCGCCTGGCCGGGGCGACCTTCTTCTCGGCGCGGACGTTGCGGATGGTGCGAATCATCTCCTGCAGCAGGGTGAAATCGGCCACTTTGGCCGCCTCCCAGCCTTCGGGGTCGCGCGGCTCCGGCCAGGGGGCGATGATGAGCGCCTCGGGCCAGTCTTTGACCAGGTGGGACAAAACGGGGTTTTGTCCGACGGCGCGGCGCAGATGCCCCCACAGTTCCTCGGTCACGAAGGGGGTGAAGGGATGCAGCAGGCGCAGGCAGATGTCGAGGACGCGCACCAGCGTCTCGGCGGTCTGGCGGCGGGTCTGCTCGTCCTGGAGTTGCAGTTTGGCGACCTCCACGTACCAGTCGGCGAACTCGCTCCAGAAGAACTCGTAGATTTGCCGCCCGGCCTCGCCGAACTGATAGGTCTGGAAGAGGCGCTCCACGTCGCGGACGAGTTGCTGCAGCCGCGCCCAAATCCAGGAGTCGGCGAGAGTCCAACGGACGGCAGACTGCTGACCGCTGACCGCAGTCCGCGGTCCGTCCTCGCCGAGGGCGGCCAGCGAGGCAATCACGAAGCGGCCGGCGTTCCAAATCTTGTTGGCAAAGTTGCGGTTGGCCTCGATTTTCTTGAGGCTGATGTTCATGTCCTGGCCGGGCGTGGAGCCGACCAGCAGGGTGAAACGCAGGGCGTCGGTGCCGTATTCGTCCATCACCACCAGCGGGTCAATCACGTTGCCGTAGGATTTGCTCATCTTGCGGCCGTGTTCATCGCGCACCAGGCCGTGCAGATAGACGGTGTGGAACGGCACCTGGCCGGTGAATTCCAGCCCCATCATAATCATGCGCGCCACCCAGAAGAACAGGATGTCGTAGCCGGTCTCCATGACCGAGGTGGGGTAGAAGTAGCGCAGGTCGGGGGTCTCATCGGGCCAGCCGAGGGTGGAGAAGGGCCACAGGCCGGAGGAGAACCAGGTATCCAGCACGTCCGGGTCCTGGCGGATGTGCTTGCCGCCGCAGTGGGCGCACAGGAGCGGGTCGGTGCGGGCGCAGGTCTCGCCGCCGCAGTCGTCACAGTACCAGACCGGGATGCGGTGGCCCCACCAGAGTTGGCGGCTGATGCACCAATCTTTGATGTTTTCCAGCCAGTTGAAATAGACCTTCTCGAAGCGCTCCGGGATGATGCGGATGCGCCCGTCGCGGACGGCCTCCAGGGCGGCCTGGGCCAGCGGCTCGATTTTGACGAACCACTGCTCGGAAATCATCGGCTCGATAATTTCGCCGCCGCGCTGCGAACGCGGCACGTTGAGCGTATAAGGCTCTTCTTTGATGACCAGGCCGGCGGCGCGCATATCCTCCCACAGTTTTTCGCGGCAGACGAAACGGTCCAGACCGGCGTACGGCCCGCCGACCTCGGTCACTTTGGCCTCCCGGTCGAGCATCGAGAGGACGGGCAGTCCGTGGCGCTGACCGATTTCGTAGTCGTTGGGGTCGTGGCCGGGGGTGATTTTGAGCGCGCCGGTGCCGAACTCGCGGTCCACGTACTCGTCGGCGATGACGGGAATCTCGCGCCCCAGGATGGGGACGCGCACCTGGCGGCCGATGTACCGCTGATAGCGCGGGTCTTCGGGGTGGACGGCGACGGCCGTGTCGCCGAGAATCGTCTCCGGGCGGGTGGTGGCGACGGGGATGTATTCGCCGCTGTCGTCCGCCAACATGTACTTGAAGTAATACAATTTCCCCGGCTCCTCGGAGTACTCCACCTCCAGGTCCGAGACGGCGGTCTTCAGCCCCGGCGACCAGTTGACCAGGCGCGGGCCGCGGTAAATGAGTCCCTTCTCGTAGAGGCGGACGAAGGCCTCGCGCACGGCGCGGCTCAGGCCGGCGTCGAGGGTGAAGCGTTCGCGCGTCCAATCGCAGGAGGCGCCCAGGCGGCGGATTTGGGTGGTGATGATGCCGCCGTACTTTTCTTTCCAGGCCCACATGCGTTGCAGGAAGGCTTCGCGGCCGAGTTGCTCACGCGTCAGGCCCTCTTTGGCCAGCGCCTTCTCGACCTGCAACTGGGTGGCGATGCCGGCGTGGTCGGTGCCGGGCACCCACAGGGTCGGCTCGCCCTTCATGCGGTGGTAGCGAATCATCAGGTCTTCGAGCGAGACGAACATCGGGTGGCCGAGGTGCAGTTCGCCGGTCACGTTGGGCGGCGGGATGGAGATGACGAAGGGCTTCTTCGCCGGGTCGAAGTCCGGCTTGCGCGGGTCGTTGGCGGGCTGGAAGTAGCCGCCCTTTTCCCACATCTCGTAGACGCGCGGCTCGGTGGATTTGAAGTCGTAGGTTTTGGGGAGGTCGTAAGATGTCATGGCATTCCTCGGGTTAGTCGGGTGGTCGGATGGTCGGATAGTCTGATAGTCGCCAGTCGGATGGTCGGATAGTCTGATAGTCGCCAGTCGGATAGTCGTCAGTCTGATGGGCTGAACACGGGCACAAATTGCGCTTTTGCTCAACAGATTCGGCGGGGGATGAATCCCCGGCCTCAGTCCATGAAAGTCGGATAAATCCGACTCATCGCGCCAGTCCGAAGGACTTCCACGAACTGAGCAGGCGGCTTTCGCCCCGCGATTCAAGCGGAAGAAAACCGCAATGTATGGCTGTGCCAAGTACCGTCCCATCGTCGCACGATTAGACCAGTGACTGACGACTATGAGACTAAAAATAAAAACGCCTCGTCCGGTTGAGGACGAAGCGCAGGCTCCGCGGTACCACCTCAATTCGCCCCAAAGGGGCGCTCTCACGGCCGACGTGTTCATCAGCCTGCGCGCTAACGGGCGCACCCGTGACGTTCTACTTGCCCAGGGCTTTCTTCGTCACTCCATCCAGGCGACTTCGGCCCGGCGCTCCTGCGGAGACTTCCACCGTGTGTCTCCTTCTCTATCAGGCCGCTTGCAGCCTACTCCTCCTGGAGTTGACGGGATTATACGCGCAGGCACGGCGGACGTCAAGGCGGTTGCTCTGGAGGGGGGCAGCGGCAAATCCGATTGGGTGGGTAGACCAAGCCAAGACGCAACGCAAAGACACAGAGACGCCAAGACGCAAGGAAGAGCAAGGTTCTTTCGGCGCCGGCTATGCCGACCCCCAGGGCGTCATTTCCCTTCGCTGCGAGTCTCCGGCGTCCGCAGTCTTGACCGTTTCACAGCGGCCCGCCTTCTGGAAAAATTGCTTGGAACAACAGGCAGGGAAGGACTTCTCCACACAGTTCCTTCGCACCTTCGCGACTTTGCGATAAGTAGGTAGTTACTTCAAATTGAAAATTTTTATTGTGCTGTTCCGACTTCGATGAGGAATGGACCACTGGTTTGAAGTTTGAAAGGTAGTCTTTCTGGAGCAAGTGGAACTTCAATTACAGTTTGAGCTTGATTTAGTTGAGAAATCGGATAATTTATATTTACTGCTAAATCAACAGTGCCTGGTCCTTCCCACATAAATCTGCTCGCATCATTCCCATCAATTGCCAAAAGTTGGGCGAGGAGGGATTGAAAGGGGTCGCGGCGGTCGAGAAGGGTGGGAGGGCCGTCAGGGTTTTGGGAATTGGGGATGACGATGGTGTTGGGGTTGTTGGGGTCAAGGTTGGGATTGGTGGCGTAGAGATATAGACGGTTTATCAGCATGTAAGGTCTGTCGCTTCGGAAAAAATTGACCAAATCTTGAGGGGAAACTTCAGGTTGAAGGATGCCAAAGGTGACGATAAACTCATCCGGCGACCAGTTGCTTCTATCTTGTGGATTGAGGATGGCGATAGAGGAGATAAGTTTTTCCTGACCGTTGATTGAGGATTTGAAAAAGAAAGGAATTACTCTCATGGGGTGGAAATTAACGTTGAGATTTCTATCTAAATTTGCCAGAGCAGTTAGATCAGCGGTTCTGAGACCGTTATTACGTAATTCAAAATGTAGTCGGTATTCGCCCAAGTCAGTTCTTTCGCTAAATGGCTGAAAACCTTGTTCCTGCATGGCCAAAAGCACAGACTGGGCAGCCAGGCCGGACTGGATGTCTTCGATGGGGATGAAGGGGATGGCGTCTAAATTTTCCTGGATAAGGGTGGGGTTTTCTGTGCCGATGCCTTCAAAAAGGGTGGGAAAAGAGTAGGCGACGCGAAACTCGGCGGTGTCGGGGTTGTAGATGAGGGTGACGGGGTGGCCGTCGGGGTCGGTGGCGCGGACAGTGTAGGGAGCGAGGGGGTTGTACTGGCGCAGGGCGTCGTGGGTGTCGAAGGAGTCGGGGTCGATGGTGAAGTCGGCGGTCTCGAGGCTGCCGTCGGCGGTCCGATAGGAAGCGGAGACGAGCCATTCTCCGCCGGCGGGGTCGAAGCGGATGAGGCCGCGCGCGAAGGCCGGGTCGAAGGCGGAGGGGTGGGGAGGAGATAGGGGGGTAGGAGGAGTTAGGAGGGTAGGGGTTAGGAGGGTGGGAGTCGGATAGCCGCTGGTCGAATAGTCGGGAGTCGAATAGTCGGCGGTCTGCGGTCCGCCGTCTGCCGTCTGGGGGCCGCAGGCGGCGAGGAGCAGGGTCAGGGCGAGGAGGAGCGTCAGGGCGTGAGTCGTGATTCGTGAGGGCGTGAGGCGGGACATGGACGGTGGCTGGTCACTGGAGATTGAAGATGAAAGGACAATTTTATAAATTGTACTGCGTTTTTTGGAAGTTTCGGTGAGCGCAGCGCACAGCCGTTTGTATCGGGTGGATGGGTTGAGAAAAGGCGGGAAAGGCCTTATAATTGTAATATCAGGATAGTGCAATTCAGGAGGTCTGTTTATGGATAGCCAAGTCAGCATCGGACAGGTCAAACGCGATATTTCCGAACTGGTCAACCGGGTCAATTACGGCCAGGAACGGATTATCTTGACCTCTCGCGGCAAGCCCAAGGCGGTGTTGATCAATCTGCAGGACTATCAACGCTTGCTGCAAAGCGAAAGCCGGATGACAGAGATTCACAAATGGCTGGCCGAGGCGCGTGCGCTTTCCCAGCAAATCGAGAGACGGCAGGGGCAGGTGGACGTGGATGTCCTTCTCGCCGCCGACCGCGCTGACCTGGAGCAACGTTGATGGAACACCTGCTCGTGCTGGATGCCAGTGTCGTCCTCAAGGCTATCCTGCCCAATCCCTTGCAGGGACATTGTCAGGCGCTGATAGCGACCTTTGCGGAAGTGCAACCGGTCGCTCCGGCCCTGTGGGGCTATGAGACCACGTCGGTGCTTGCCAAAGCGGTACATTTCGAGCAAATCACCGAGGCGGAAGGGCGTCAGGCGCTGGCCCAACTGGCGGCTCTGAACGTGCAGTTGTTTCCCCCCACGTTTGAACAAAACCAGGCCGCGCTGACGTGGGCCTTGCGGCTCAAACGCGCTGCGGCGTATGACGGATATTATCTGGCCCTGGCGCAAAGCCTGGACTGCGACTTTTGGACGGCTGACGGCCGTTTGTTCCAGTCGCTCAAAGAAGAAAAACTGAAATGGCTGCACTGGATTGAAGAAATCCCGCCGTTGAAATGATGTGGGACGCGGGTAGGGCGGATTGGGTGACTGGAGATTGGCTGGAAGGTCTGCGCTACGCGGGGACGAGCCGGCCGCAGGCGTGATTCGTAATTCGTGCATTCGTGGCCGAATTCGTGGAGGGTCACTGTGCTGTTCCGACTTCGATGAGGAAAAGTTTTGTTTGCCATGTTGAAGGTAAAGGTATATTAAAGTCGGATCCACCTAATGGAGTTTCAAATATAGTTTCGGAAGGTGAAAGATCACCCAAATCTCTTTCAAAAATTCTTCTGAAATAGTCGTCATCAATTCTCGCATCATTCCCATCAATTGCCAAAAGTTGGGCGAGGAGGGATTGAAAGGGGTCGCGGCGGTCGAGAAGGGTGGGAGGGCCGTCAGGGTTTTGGGAA
>JBEULG010000031.1:0-6917 GCA_041287425.1 Anaerolineales bacterium
TACTATGAAAGCCTACCCGAAAGAGGGCCGCACCGCCGAAGAAATTCCGGCGGACCTCAAGCCGGCCGCCGAGGAGGCCCGCGTCGCCTTGATCGAGGCGGCTGCCGAGGGGGAGGACGTCCTCCTGGAGAAATACCTGGAAAGCGGCTCTCTGTCTGCGGATGAATTGCTGCGCGGCCTGAAGGCGGTGGTGCGCGCCGGTTCTTTCATCCCGGTTTTTGTCGCCGCCGGCGCTCACGAGATCGGAATCGTCCCTTTGCTGGACGCCATCCTGGCGCTGTTTCCCTCGCCGGCCGAGGCGGGGGAGGCGATTGCTCAGGGTGTAGACGGCGAGGAAAAGTTGCCGGCTTCCGATGCCGGGCCGCTGGCCGTCTATGTCTGGAAAACCACGGCTGATCCCTTCGTCGGCAAATTGACTTATTTCCGAGTCTACTCGGGGGCTTTGCAGGCAGATGCCCGCATTTGGAACAACGTCAAGGGGGCCGAAGAGCGCATGGCTTCGCTGGCCTGTCCGCGCGGCAAGGAGTCCATCCCGCAGAAAATGTTACATGCCGGCGATATTGGCACGGTGGCCAAACTGTCGGTCACTGCCACCGGCGACACCTTGTGCGACAAGTCCCACCCGCTGACTCTGCCGGTCCCGACTTACCCCTCGCCGCTCTATCGGGTGGCGATTTCCCCCAAGACCCAGGCCGACGCCGCCAAAATCAGTTCTTCGTTGACCCGTCTGTGCGAGGAGGATATGACCCTCAAGTGGTATCAGGATGCCTCCACCAAGCAGACTGTCTTGGAGGGCATGGGCGACCAACACATCGACGTTGCCATTCGCCGGGCGCAGACCAAGTTGCAGGTCGGGTTGAACATTTCTGAGCCGAAAGTCCCCTATCGGGAAGGAATCACCAAGAAAGGTGACGCCATGTATCGGCACAAGAAACAGACCGGCGGGGCGGGGCAGTTTGGTGAGGTCTGGCTGCGCATCGAACCGTACATGGAAGGCGACTTCGATTTCACCGATGAACTGGTGGGCATGAATCTGTCGCGCTCCTATCTGCCGGCGATTCAGAAAGGTATTCAGGCCACCATGGCGCAGGGCGTCATTGCCGGTTATCCGATGAGCAACGTGCGCGTCATTGTGTACGACGGCAAGGAACACCCGGTCGACTCGAAGCCGGTCGCGTTCGAAATCGCCGGCCGCGAGGCGTTCAAGTTGGCGGTTCAGCAGGCCGGGCCTGTTTTGTTCGAACCGATTATGAATGTGCGCGTCACGGTGCCGGATGCCAACATGGGCGACGTGATGAGCGACCTGAATACCCGCCGCGGGCGCGTGATGGGCACCGAGTCCGAGCGCGGGCGGACGGTTGTTCTGGCTCAAGTGCCGCTGGCCGAGATGCTGCGCTACACCACCACGCTGCGTTCCATCACGGCGGGCCGGGGCGTCTTCAGCATGGAGTTCGACCACTACGACATCGTGCCGGCGCATCTGGCGCAGGAAATCATCGCTGCTCACCAGAAGGAACTGGAAGGCAAGAAGGAAGAATGAGAAGATCGTCGGGCGGCCGCAAAGCCGCCCGATTGATTCAAGTTCCTGCCTTATTCCTATTGCGCGTTTTTCTTGTTTGCCCTATACTGAACATAAATTTGTTCCCAAACTTTTACCAAGGAGAGTGAGACATGCAAAAGAAGAGAACCGTTTGGGTTACTGCTTTGATTGTTTTTGCCTTGCTGCTGGCCTGTCAGTGCCAGTTGCCGGGAGGCATCATCTCTCCCGCTCAGCCGACGGCTTTCGTGGGCGGTGACTGCAATCCGAACACGACCCGGCTTCCGATGAACAGCAGCCTGAGCGGTTACATCTCCGGTGGTGACGAGTTCCTCGAAACAATCGCCATGTACTGCCTGTGGGTGCCGGAGGGCGGGTCGCAGTTGGTAATCGGCATTCGCGATTTCAACATTGACTTTGACATCTATGTTTCCTCTTCCTACGACGAATTAATGTCGCCGAGCGGTTTTGGTGAATACTATGACCGCGATGGCGGGCCTGGCGAGCCGGAGCAGGTCACCATCCCCAATCCTGGCGGCCGTTACTATATCCAGGTGGTGGCATACAACTTCAACACCTCGGGAAGTTTCACCATCTGGAATCAATACACCCCGTAGAGGGAGAACGACAGGGGGAGCGTCCCTCGTCAAACGACCGGAGGGCAGATTTTTCGCGCCCGGGGCGGTGAAAGTCGAATGATAAGAGGAGGCTTTCATGAAGACACAACAACGTTCGAACACCTATACGCCCTGAAAGGCTTTTGCCAGAAACCACCTCCGATCATTGCCGGCAAGTGCTCTGTTGCCAAAAACCTTGACAAAGCGATAAAATCTGGATAATATTTATCAAAATTTTGAAGGATATTTCGAGGGCGATGACAGCATACGCATGCATGTGTCTGAGGCGGGGCTCGTAGCCGCCGCCTCTCTGTAGAACCAGGCCAACAGTCCGAGAGACGGCCGCGAGTCCCCGCGAGCAGCAATTCGTTCGCAGGCGCAGCGCGCCGTCTTTTCGTTTGTGTGTTGGCCTGTTCGTTTTCCTGCGGAGAAGATTCTATGGATGAACTGAAAAATATCGACCACAGCGCGATTGTCGTCAGTCAGGCGACGATGATTGTGCTCAACCTCATCGCCTTCGTGGCGAATCAGCCCTGGTTGGTCGTTTTCGTCGCCGCGATGATGCTTTTTGGGACGTTGGTGGGAAGTCCGGCGTTTGGCTTTGTCTATCGGCTGGTCTTGCAACCGCTGGGCGTGGTCCGCCCCCATCTTTTGAAGGACAACCCGGAGCCGCATCGTTTTGCCCAGGGTCTGGGGTGGTTCTTCATGTCGACCGCCGCCCTGTGTCTCTTCCTGGGGTTGCCGATTCTCGGTTGGATTCTGGTGTGGATGGTGATTTTCTTGGCGGCGCTCAATGCCTTTGGCGGATTTTGCCTCGGTTGTTTCATTTACTACTGGCTGGCTCGCCTGGGCGCACCAGGCTTCGTGAAAACGCCGCCGTCTGGCGTATTCCCTGGTATGCGTCCGAGACGAGGTTCAGATGAACGCTGAGGTGTGGGAAAGGTTGTTGATTACGGGCATTCTCGTCGGCGGTGGAGCAGTCGGTTATCTGTTGCTCAATCGCTTGCTTCTGAAACGGGCCGTTAATCATCTGGCTCGGTTTGGCGCGTATCGTCCTGGCCTGCCGACTATTGTGTATTTCACCACGCCCACCTGCGCCCCTTGTTTGACCATGCAGCGCCCGATTATCGAACGTTTGCAGACTCGGCTGGGGCGCTGGTTGCAGGTTATTGAAGTGGATGCCAGCATTCATCCGGAGGTAGCGCGCGCCTGGGGGGTGATTAGCGTGCCGACCACTTTTGTTTTCGATGCCGTCGGCCGGCCGCGTTCCGTCAATCATGGTGTTGCCAGCGCCGAGACATTGCTCAAACAGCTTGATTTGGAGGATTTTTCGATATGAAAATTGCTCGCGATATAACCGAATTGATTGGCGATACCCCCCTCGTCCGGCTGAATCGGATTGCAGCGGGCGCAGGCGCCGAGGTGGTCGCTAAACTGGAGTTCTACAATCCTGCCCACAGCGTCAAGGACCGCATTGGCGCGGCCATGATCGAGGCCGCCGAACGGGCTGGCCTGCTGACCCCGGAGAAGATCATCGTCGAGCCGACCAGCGGCAACACCGGCATTGCCCTGGCGATGGTCGCGGCGGCCAAGGGCTATCGCTGTGTTCTGACCATGCCCGAGACGATGAGCCGCGAACGGCGCATGTTGTTGCGTGCCTACGGGGCAGAACTCGTCCTCACGCCGGGCGCGGAGGGGATGGCGGGGGCGATTCGCAAAGCGGAAGAAATGGTCGCCTCTGACCCGCAGCGCTATTTCATGCCCCAGCAGTTCCAAAATCCTGCCAATCCCGAAATTCACCGCCGGACGACTGCCGAGGAGATCTGGCGCGACACGGACGGCCGGGCCGACATGCTCGTCGCCGGGGTCGGGACGGGCGGCACCATTACGGGGGTCGGCGAGGTCATCAAAGCGCGCAAGCCGTCCTTCCGTGTGGTGGCCGTCGAACCGGACGCCTCGCCCGTTCTTTCGGGCGGACAGAAGGGCGCTCACAAAATTCAAGGTATCGGCGCAGGCTTCGTCCCCCAGGTGTTGAACACCGCCATCTACGATGAAATCGTGCGCGTCACAGACGATGACGCCATGCAGACCGCCCGCCGCATGGCCAGGGAAGAGGGCCTGTTGGTCGGCATCTCTGCCGGAGCGGCAACCTGGGCTGCCCTGCAGGTGGCGCGCCGGCCGGAGAATGCCGGCAAGTTGATCGTGGTCATCATCCCCTCTTTTGGCGAACGCTATCTCAGCACGGCGCTGTTTGCCGATTTGGCGGATGGATAGAGGAGCGATTTATGGACCTTGACCTGCTTGTTCCATCGCTGACGGAAAAAGTCCGCCGCCCCGGCCTGTTCGCCGCGCTGCGGCGCGACCTGGATTCTGTCCTCGCACGCGACCCGGCGGCCCGCTCCCGCCTGGAGGTGTTTTGCCTCTATTCTGGTTTGCATGCCGTCTGGATTCACCGCCTGGCGCACTGGTTGTGGAAGCACAATTTCAAATTTCTGGCCCGCAGCCTCTCGCAAATCAACCGCGGTCTGACCGGCATCGAGATTCACCCCGGCGCAAGCATTGGCCCCGGCCTGTTCATTGACCATGGCATGGGGGTGGTGATTGGCGAAACGGCCGAAATCGGCGCCGACGTGACCCTCTACCACGGTGTCACCCTGGGCGGCACCAGCCTGGAAAAGGGCAAGCGCCACCCAACGATTGGCGATCGGGTGGTGATCGGCGCAGGGGCCAAGGTGTTGGGCGCGATCACGATTGGCAGCGACAGCCGGATTGGGGCCAACGCGGTCGTCGTCAAGTCCGTGCCGCCCAATTCGGTGGTCGTCGGCGTGCCGGGGCAAATCGTCCGGCGCGCCCAGCCGCATCGTCCGAGCGACGCCCCCGACCTGAATCACACCTCCCTGCCCGATGTGGTCGGCGTCACGCTGAAGCAGTTGCTTCTGCGAGTCGAGGCGCTCGAGACCCGCCTGGATGGACACACCGCCGAACAAGCCCACATCCATCCGCCGCGGGCAGACATCTGGGACGGTCAGGATTTTTCGATTTGATGTGCCTGCCGGGCGGCAAAGGGCGATAAAATACGGGCATGTCTGCAAATCTTTCGTCCGAAGAATTGGAACGATATGCCCGCCATCTCCCGATTCCCGAAATCGGAGCGGAGGGGCAGCGCCGCCTGAAGGAGGCGGCGGTCCTGATTGTCGGCGCGGGAGGGCTGGGGTCGGCGGCGGCGCTGTACCTGGCCGCGGCGGGAGTCGGCCGGCTGGGGCTGGTGGACGGGGACGCTGTCAGCCTGTCCAACCTTCAGCGTCAGATTCTTCACGGCAGTGCGGTGCTGGGGCAGCCCAAAGTGGAGTCGGCCCGCCGCCGCCTGCTCGATCTCAATCCTCTCGTCCGGGTGGAGGCCTACGCGGAGCCGTTCGTCGCGGCCAATGCCGCGGCACTTGCCGCGCCTTATCAGATTGTTGTGGATGGGAGCGATAATCTTCCCACCCGTTTCCTGATCAACGAGGTGTGTGTCGCGGCCGGCAAGCCGTTTGTGTACGGGGCCGTGTTTCAATTCGAGGGGCGGGCGAGCGTCTTCGATGCCCGGCGGGGACCGTGTTATGGCTGCTTGCATCCCGTTCTGCCTCCACCGGGGGCGGTTCCCGATCCGGCGGTGGGCGGCGTGGCCAGCCCTCTGCCAGGGACGATTGGGACGATTCAGGCGGTCGAGACCTTGAAATTGTTGCTCGGCATCGGGACGCCACTCGTTGGGCGCCTGCTGGTTTACAATGCCCTTGACCTCTCTTTTGAGACGGTTGCGCTGCGGAAAAACCCTGACTGCAAAGTCTGCGGATCGTGAACGGAAAGCGCTCCTTGACGGGGCGACCAAAAAGCCTCCGGCAAAACCGGAGGCTTTTCAATCAGGAGAAGCGGTCGTTTAGGGGTTGATGGTCAGCGTGAAATCGGTGTTGAGGTTGATGGCCTCTACGATGACGATGTTCTGGCCGTTGGGGTCAACAGCCCGGAAATCGTAGTAGCCGGCCGGAATGTCGGTGATCTGGTAGCTGGTACCGTTGGGAATCGTGTCTCCTCCAAGCTGGTCGGGGCCCCAGTTGGCGCTGTTTTGCGGGACGAGATAGAGTTGGAAAATATCGCGCCCGGAGTTGTTGACAATGTTGAGGGTCACGGTTCCCGCCTGGCCGCCACTCTGACCGCCGCCTGCCGGCCCGCTGCCGCCCTGGCCGGTGACCGTCCACTCCACATTGCCGCTGATGGTGACGCCCATGGCCGTTTCGATGATGTTATGGTTGCTGTCTTCAACCTTCAAGTCATATACGCCGGGGACGATTCCGCTCACAACGAAACTGCCGCCATTCTCAATCGTGTAGGCGCCCAGGACATCCTCTCCCCAGTTGGGGCTGGAGGAGGGAGAGACGTAGGCGTAGAAAATCGTCACACCTGAGTTGTTGATGATGGTCAGGGTGGCATCGCCGCCTCCAATGCCGCCGCCCCCGCCGCCTTGGGCCGTCACGGTCCAGGTGTATTGGCCGGTGAGCGAAACGCCCATTTGGGAAGCCACGGGGTTTTGGTTCGAATCCACAGCCAACAAATCGTAGTTTCCTGGGGTGATGTTGCTGAAAGTGTAGGTGCTGCCGGCCGGGATGATGTCGGATCCCAGCCAGTCATCCCCCCAGGTGGTTTCGGTTGTGGGGGAGATATAGACGTACCAGATATCTACCCCAGAGTTGTTGACGAGGACAAGGGTAGCGGTGGAGGGGGTGGGC
>JBEULG010000032.1:0-67603 GCA_041287425.1 Anaerolineales bacterium
ACAGAGTGGGCAGGGGGGTGGGGGTGGGCGGCTGGTAGAGACTCAGGATGGCGGCGTCCATCTGAATCAGGCCGGCGCCGAATTGATCGTCCGGGCCGGCCGGGCCGAGGTCGAGGGCGGTCGATTCCATCAGCCACTCGATGTTGTCGGCCGAACCGCAGCCAGGCATGCCGCGCAGGATAGCGGCCAAGCCGGCCACGTAGGCGGCGGCCTGGGAGGTGCCGTCGCGGTAGAGATAGACGCCGCCGGGCGAGGTAGAGAAGATGTCATCGCCGGGGGCGGCCAGGTCAATTTGCGGGCCGATTGCCGAAAAGGGCGCCAGGGCGTTGCCCGGCCCGGTGGCCGAGACGGCGATGACGTGGTCGTAGCGGGCCGGGTAGAGCACGCCGCCGCCCCAGGTGTTGCCGGCCGCGGCGACGATGACCACGTCGGCGGCGTGGGCATAGGCGATGGCGTTCTCGACCAGGCTGGAAGGGTTGACGCTGCCGACGCTCAGGTTGATGACGTGGGCGCCGTTGTCGGTTGCCCAGACGATGCCGGCGGCCAGGTTGGCGAACGTCCCCGAACCGCCGCTGTTGAGCACCTTGACCGGCATCAGGCGCGCTCCCCAAGAGACGCCCGCCACGCCCAGGCCGTTGTCGCTGCTGGCGGCGGCGATGCCCGCCACGTGCGTGCCGTGGCCGTTGTCGTCGTTGGGGGGCAGGGCCGGGTTGAGGATGTTGCGCCCGGCGACCAGTTTGGCGCTCAGGTCGGGGTGGCCCAGGTCAATGCCGGTGTCTACGATGGCGATGACGACCGCGCTCGAACCGGTCTCATAATCCCAGCCCTGCGGGGCGCGAATGGCCGGCAGCCCCCACTGGTCGCTGGCGTAGTACGGATCGCCGGGGATGCGGTCGGCGAGATAGACTGTACCGTTCGGCTCGGCGTAGTCCACGCCGGGGCAGGTTTGCAGGCGGGCGAGAGCAGCCTCCTGCGTGCCGGCGGGCAGGCGCACTACCAGGGCGCTTAGGGTCTCCAGGCGGCTGGCCACCTGTCCCTGGATGGCTGTCAGGCAGGGGGCAAGGGATGTTTCGTCCGCGCCGGGCAGGAGGCCGAGGATGATTTCGTCAACGTAGGTCCCCTCGGGGAGGGCTGCTTCAGGCTGGAGAGAGGCTTCGGGCGTTGGGCTGAGGTCGGGCTGGTCGGCAACACCGGGCGTTGGGCTGGCTTCGGGCGTGGCGGATTCGTCCGCCGGGGCGGCGGCAAAGGCGGCGCTCCAGCCCCCGCAGAGCAGGAGCAGGGCGGCCAGGGCAGGCAAGAGACGGCGCGAGAAGTTTCGCATGGCCGGATTGCCTGCATGATAGCACAATTTTGAGGGTTAGGTCAGTACGAACCGTAGAGCGGCAGCCGCGCCCCGTTGACCGTCCCGGCTTCGTCCGAGAGCAGGTACAGGATGGCGGCGGAGAGTTCTTCGGGCGTGGTCCAGGCGGCGTTTTGCGGCGCGGGGGCGCTGACCTTTTCGCGCTTGACGTCAATAGTCTTGGCCTGCACCAGGTTGGCAGTGACGCCTGTGCCCTGCAACTCCTGCGAGAGGGTCAGCATCAGGGCTTCCTGCCCGGCCTTGCCGATGGCGTAGGGGCCGCCCTTGGCGGCGGGGCGCGCCGCGTAGGGCGAGGTGACCATCACCACCCGCCCCCAGCCGTTGCGCACCAGGTGAGGGACGAAGGCCTGCACCACGTGGAAGGACGTCCAGACGTGCTGGTTGAGCATGAAGGCCAGGTCGTCGGCTGCGGCCTCGAGCAGGGTCTTGCCGCCCGTCCAGCCGCCGACGAGGTGCAGGAGGATGTCGAGGCGGCCGAAGCGGGCGGCGACCGCCTCGGCGGCGGCGCGCGTCTCAGCCGGGTCGAGCAGGTTCACGACGCGGGTCAGAATACGCTCCTCGGGCAGGGACAGGCCGGAGGTCAGGGCCTCGAGGCGGGCGGAGTCGAGGTCGAGCAGGGCCAGGTTGGCGCCGCGGGCGGCCAGGTCGCGGGTCAGGACTGAGCCGAGTCCGCCGGTCGCACCGGTGATGACAGCAACGCGTTGTTCGAGAGTCATGGGTTCCTCCGGTTATTTTGACAGCCTGGAAAGGCTATCCTGCTTTGACAGCCTGGAAAGGCTTCCTGTTTTGACGGCCTGAAAAGGTTTCCTGTTTTGACAGCCTGGAAAGGCTGTCCTACTTGTAATATTTGCGAATCACGGCCAGGACTTCCTCGTCCATGCCTTCCACCATCGGCGGGTCGGCCTGTTCGGGCAGGTGGGCCTTGCCGAAGGTGTCAATCAGGTGGCCGGATTTGAGCGCTTTGGTCTCCAGGTAGAAGCGGTTGTGTTCGTTGGGCGGCATGATGTGCGGGATGCGCCCGCTGACGCGGATGCCGTAACGGGTCAGGTCGTTGATTTTGTTGGGGTTGTTGGTGATGAGGCGGATGGACTTGACGTGCAGCGAGTAGAGCATGTGGGCGGCCACCGAGTACTCGCGCTCGTCGTCGCGGAAGCCGAGCGCCAGGTTGGCCTCGACCGTGTCCAGGCCCTGTTCCTGGAGGGCGTAGGCGCGGATTTTGTTGATGAGGCCGATGCCGCGTCCCTCCTGGCGCATGTAGAGCAGGATGCCGCGCTCCATCTGGCCAATCATGCGCAGGGCGCTTTCGAGTTGGTCGCGGCAGTCGCAGCGCAGCGAGCCGATGACATCGCCGGTCAGGCACTCGGAATGGACGCGCACGGGGACGTCTTCGGCCTCCAGCACGTTGCCGTGCAGGAGGGCGACATGTTCTTTGTTGTCGCGGTTGTTGTAGAAGGCCACAATCTGGAACTGGCCGAAGCGGGAGGGCAGTTCGGCGATGGCTTCGATGCGCACGCAGACGTGGTCGGGGCCGAGGCCTTCGCAGTGGTGGTCGCGGTTTTCGGCAAGCAGGGCTTCGATTTGGGTGCGGGTAAGTCCCATAGTCAACAGTCTCCAGTCGGATAGTCAGAGGGTGTAGCGGAGGAGGACGCCGCCCTCGTCGTCGAATTTCTCGGCCGAGACGAGGCGCAGACGGGGGGCCTGCTCCAGGGCGAAGCCGGGGCCGTCGGCCAGGGTGGGGGCGGAGGCGCCGCCGAAGATTTTCGGAGCCAGGTAGAGGGTCAGTTCGTCCACCAGGCCGAGGCGGAAGAATTCAAACAGCAGCGTCCCGCCGCCCTCGACCAGCAGCCGGCGGACGCCGAGGCGGTGGAGGTTCTCCAGCACTTCGGGCAGGTCAACGCGCTCGCCGCCGCTGACGAAGACCTGCACCCCGGCCCTTTCCAGGCGGACGATTTGTTCCGGCGGGGTGCGGCGGGTGGTGAAGACCAGCCGCTCGGCCGGGCCGGCGCGGACGAAATCGCCCTCCAGGTCGAGGTCGGCCAGGCTGACCACGCCGACCTTCATCGGGTTTTCGGGCAGGCCGCGTTCCAGCCGCGCCCGGCGCAGGGCCGCGTCGCGGACGGTCAGTTTGGGGCTTTCGGCCAGGAGCGTCTTGCCGCCGACCAGGACGGCGTCCACGCCGGCGCGCAGTTCGTCCACGCGGCGTTTGTCGGCGGCGGAAGAAATAGCCGCGCCGCGGCGGGCGGCGCTGTCTATCTTGCCGTCGGCGGTCATGGCGACGTTGACGAGGACGTGCGGGCGGTTCATGGCCTTATTCTAACTATTTTTGTCCAAAATTTCCGTATGAGGTTTGTAAGAAAGCCACGGAAGAATGGCTGCCCATCATTCCCGATATTCCAATTCGTACTCGCCGATGAAGACGCTGTCGCCTTCCTGGGCGCCGGCCTGGCGCAAGGCTTCATCTACGCCCAGGCGTTCCATCAGTTTCTGGAAGCGCCGCACCGCGCCGGGCTGGTCCCAGGGGGTCATGGCGGCAGCGCGCTCGATGGCTTTGCTGCGGATGCGCCAGCCCTCGCCGTCGCGCAGGATTTCGAAGCGGCGCGGGTCTTCTTCTGGGCGGTAGACCGGCAATTGTTCGGGGAGCGGCGGGGGGACGGGGGTTTCGGCCAGCAGGCGGACGGCGTCGCGGAGCAGTTCTCGCACGCCGGTGCGGGCCAGGGCCGAGATGAGGCGCACTTCCACTTTTTGCTTCTTGAAACGGGCTTTCAGGTCTTGCCAGCGTTCCTGCACCTCCGGCTGGTCGGCCTTGTTGACGGCGACCAGTTGTGGCTTGCGCGCCAGGGCCGGGTCGAAGAGCGCCATCTCGGCGTTGATTTGCGCATAGTCAGCCAATGGGTCGGTGGAGAGGCCGTCGAGCAGGTGGATGAGGAGGCGCGTCCGCTGGATGTGGCGCAGGAACTGGAAGCCGAGGCCGGCGCCCTGCGAAGCGCCCTCGATGAGGCCGGGGATGTCGGCCAGCACTACGCTGGTTTCCTCGTCCACTTCGGCGACGCCCAGGTTGGGTTCGAGGGTGGTGAAGGGGTAGGCGGCAATCTTCGGGCGGGCGTTGGTCAGGACGGAGAGCAAGGTGGACTTGCCGGCGTTTGGCACGCCGATGATGCCGATGTCGGCGATGAGTTTGAGTTCCAGGCGCAAGCGCTTCTGCTCGCCGGGTTCGCCGCGTTCGGCGGTGCGGGGGGTCTGGTTGACGGAACTCTTGAAGTGAGTGTTGCCGCGTCCGCCGCGGCCGCCGCGGCAGACGATCAGTTGCTGACCGGCCTCGGTCAGGTCGCCGAGCAGGTCGCCGGTTTGGGCGTCGTAGACCACTGTGCCGGGCGGGACGGGGATGATGAGCGGGTCGGCGCTGCGGCCGGTGCGGTTCTGACTGCCGCCGCCCCGGCCGTCTTCGGCGAAGTAGCGGGTGGTGTGGCGGAAGGCGGCCAGCGTGCTGAGGCTGGGGCGCACTTCGAGGATGACGTCACCGCCGCGGCCGCCGTCTCCGCCATCCGGGCCGCCGCGCGGGACGTACTTCTCGCGTCGAAAATGGACCATCCCGTCGCCGCCCTTGCCCGAGCGGACCTCGATTTCGGCCGTGTCAATGAACATCTGCGCTCCAATCGGCGGCTGTCTACTTTTTCTTTGCTTCTTTGACCTTGAAGGTCAGGTCGGTTTCCTCGCTGTTGACATCGGCGATGACGGTGGCGCCCTGCTCGATTTTTCCGCTCAACAGTTGGATGGAGAGCGGGCTTTCGAGGTGTTTTTGCAGGGCGCGGCGCAGCGGGCGGGCGCCGAAAGCCGGGTCGTAGCCGGTCTTGGCCAGCCACTTGCGGGCTGTTTCGGTCAGTTCGACTTTGATGTTGAATTCGTTCAGGCGCTCCTGGATTTCCTTCATTTGCAGATCGACAATTTGCTCCATCTGCTCGACCGTCAACGGCGAGAAGATGATGATTTCGTCAATGCGGTTGAGGAATTCGGGGCGGAAGGTGCTCTTGAGGGCCTTTTCGATCTTGCTGTGCGCTTCGCGGTCCTCGTCATTTTCGGTGCGCTGGAGGAAGCCCAGCGTGCCGCCCTTGCGGACGTATTCGGTGCCCAGGTTGGAGGTCATGATGAGCACCGTGTTGCGGAAGTCCACCACGTTGCCCTGGCCATCGGTCATGCGGCCGTCGTCGAGGATTTGCAGGAGGGCGTTCCAGACCTCGGGGTGGGCTTTTTCGATTTCGTCGAACAACAGCACCCGGTAGGGGCGGCGGCGGACGGCCTCGGTCAGTTGGCCGCCCTCCTCGTAGCCGACGTAACCGGGCGGCGCGCCGAACAGCCGCGAGACGGTATGCTGCTCGCGGTATTCGGACATGTCAATCCGCACCAGGGCGTCTTCGTCATCGAACAAGAACCAGGCCAGGGCTTTGGCCAGTTCGGTCTTGCCGACGCCGGAGGGGCCGATGAAGATGAACGAGCCGATGGGGCGGGAGGGGTCTTTGAGGCCGGAGCGGGCGCGGCGGATGGCGTCTGAGATGGCGCGAATGGCCTCGTCCTGACCGATGATGCGCTCGTGCAGGCGCTCTTCCATGTGGAGGAGTTTTTCGGCCTCGGTTTCCATCATCTGGCTGACCGGGATGCCGGTCCACTGGTGGACGACCTCGGCGATGTCGCTCACGTCCACGACCTCGTCAATGTGGTGTTCGAGTTCCCATTTTTCGCGCTTGGCGTTGAAGTCCTGCTCGAGGCGCAGGCGCTCGGCTTTCTTCTGGGCGGCGCGCTCGTAGTCGCGCTCCAGACCGGCCTGTTCTTCCTCGGCGCGCAGTTTTTCGATTTCGTTCTTCATTTCTTTCAGGTCGGTGGGCAGGGAGTAGAGCGCCACGCGCAGTTTGGCGGCTGCTTCGTCAATCAAGTCAATGGCTTTGTCGGGCAGGTGGCGGTCGGTGACGTAGCGGTCGGCCAGGCGGGCGGCGGCCACCAGGGCTTCATCGGAGAAGCGCACCTTGTGATGGGCCTCGTAGCGGTCGCGCAGGCCCTGGAGCATTTTGATGGTGTCTTCCACGCTGGGTTCTTCGACGTAGATGGGAGCGAAGCGGCGCTCGAGGGCGGCGTCTTTTTCGATGTGTTTGTGGTATTCGTCCAGCGTGGTCGCGCCGATGCACTGTAGTTCGCCGCGCGCCAGGGCCGGTTTGAGCATGTTGGAGGCGTCCATCGCTCCCTGGGCCGCGCCGGCGCCGATGACGGTGTGCAGTTCGTCAATCATGAGGATGATTTCGCCGTTCGAGCGCTGGACCTCCTCGATGGCCGATTTCAGCCGCTCTTCGAACTCGCCGCGGAAGCGCGAACCGGCAATCATCGCGCCCAGGTCGAGGGCGACGACGCGTTTGCCGGCCAGGATTTCGGGGACGTCGTTGTTGGCGATTTTCTGGGCCAGGCCCTCAACGATGGCGGTCTTGCCGACGCCGGCCTCGCCGATGAGGACGGGGTTGTTCTTGGTGCGGCGGGAGAGAATCTGGATGAGGCGCAGGATTTCGGTGTCGCGCCCGATGACGGGGTCGAGTTTGCCCTCGCGGGCCATCTGGGTCAGGTCGCGCGAGTATTTTTCGAGGGTGCGGTAGCGCGTCTCGGCCTGGGGGTCGGTGACGCGCTGCCCGCCGCGCAGTTGCAGGATGGTGTCGAGGACGCGTTCGCGGGTCAGGCCGGCGCTTTCCAGGATGCGGGCGGCGGAGGTGTTGCGTTCGCTCAGAATGGCGAGGAAGATGTGTTCGGTGGAGATGTATTCGTCTTTGAGGCGGTTGGCTTCCTCATTGGCCAGGTCAATGATGCGTTTGACGCGCGGGGTGATGAAGATTTGTCCTGCCCCGCCGCCGAAGATGTTGGCCTTGGGCGTCAGGCGCAGGGTCTGGTCGAGGCGGTCGGCCAGCGCCTGGGCGTTGATTTTGAGCATTTCGAGAATCTGGGGAATCACCCCGCCGGGCTGCTCGATGAGCGCCAGCAGGATGTGTTCGGTGTCAATCTGGTTGTGGCCGTAGCGCTGGATGATTTCGGCGGCGCGCTGGGCGGCCTCCTGGGCTCGTTCGGTAAATCGGTCGAATCGCATCATAGGCGGAATCCTTTCAATGCTTACGGGGCGATTATAACAAAATGCCTGTCAGCGTGTTGCTAATATCGCGTAAGATTTGTATTAGAGGGCCTCCCTTTCTGGGCGGCGGGATGAAGGCGGAGGCGGATGGTTGGGCCGAGGAATGAGGATGATGGTCAGTTGCAATCTGCGTGGCAGTTGAGTATGATTATGGCGGAGAGGTGGACGAGATGAAGGAGACACTCTATCATTTCTTGACCGGCGTTCTCGATCTTTTCCTGTGGGGCGGGGAATTGGTCGGGGAGGAGAATCTGCCCGAGCGGGGGCCGGCCGTTTTCGTGGCCAATCACCTTGAGACCATGGGGCCGATTGCGGCGGTCTGTTCGATTCCTTTGCGGCTGCATCCCTGGATTATCGCCGACATGGTGGACACGGACTTAGCCCCCGCCTACCTCGAATGGGATTTCGTCCAGCGTAATTTTCATCTCAAACCGCCGGCGAGCCGATGGATCGCCCAGGCGCTGGCGAAGATTACCGTCCCTCTCCTGCGTTCGTTCGGCTGCGTGCCGGTTTACAAAGGTTACGAGAACATGCACCGCACCTGGGAGCAGAGCCTGAAAATTTTGCTGGAGGGCAAGTTCTTGTTGATTTTTCCGGAGGACGCGCACATGAAGCACGACCCCGTCACGCGCATGTCGGCTTTCCAGCGGAGTTTCGTCCGGCTGGGGGAGATATATTATGAGAGGACCGGCCAGCGCCTGGCTTACTATCCGGTCGCCATTCATGGGGCGGGGGTGGTGATGGTCGGTCGGCCCGTCTGGCACAATCCGCTCAATCGGCCTGGCCTGGAGCGTCATCGGTTGAAGGATTTGATGGAAAGCGCGGTGCGGGCGATGTATTTGCAAATCGAGGGGGAGAAAGTCGGCGGCGTTTTGACGCCGGAGCACAAATGAGCGCCGGCTTGGTGCTTTGCGGCCAGGATGGGCCTGCCATGCGATTGTTTTTTCGTTTGAGCCGGGAGTGGTTGCGCCGACACTGGCCCCTGGCGGCGCTGGTTGCGGTCAGTCTGTTGGGGGCGGCGCTGACGGTTTACGGCACGGCCAACGGACCCTGGGGGCAGAGCGACGCGGCGGCCTATCTGGCTGCCGCTCGCAGCCTGGCGCGCGGCGCGGGTTTGGGTTTTCCTGATCCAAACGGCCAATTCCATTTCCTGGTTCATTACCCTCCCTTTTACTCTTTGCTTCTGGCGCTGTTCTATGCGCCCGGCGGCGATTTGCTGGCCACGCCGCGCTGGCTGGATGTCTTCTTTTCCGCCGGCACGATTTTTGGATGCGGGTACATGTTCATCCGCTTCAGCCGTTCCCCCTGGCTGGCGCTCCCGGCGGCTCTTTTGGTGGGCGTCTTTCCGATGACGGTGAGAATGTCGCACGCTGCCATGTCGGAGCCGTTGTTCCTCTTTCTGCTGGTCTGGGCCGGCTACGCCCTGCTGGCGGCGCTGCGCGGCGGACGCCGGTCGCTGGTCGCCGCTGCGCTGTTGATGGGTCTCCTGCCGCTCACTCGCTACATCGGGGTCGCTTTGCTGGCGGCCGGGGCGCTGGGCGTTGCCTGGCTCTCGACGGGGGGGTGGGGTGAACGTCTGCGGCGGGCGGCCCTGTTCAGCGGCTTGGCCGCCCTGCCCATCCTCGCCTGGCTGACCTGGGTATATCTGGCGACGGATCACGAAACCGCCGGCCGGACCTTCCAGATGGGGCTGGAGGATGTGGGCGAAAAGTTGCGCCTCTTCGCTTCTCTCTTTGCCAAGGTGGTCTGGGAATGGCTGCCCTATCATCCGTTCTACCCGGCGACCAAGTCGCGCCTGCGCTTGGTTGTTTTGCTGCTGGCGGCGCTGCTTGCCGCCGGCCTGACCTTCCTGGCCCGCCGGCGGGGACGCCCGGCCGCTGCCGCCCAAACAGCCTTCCCGATTTTTGGCGTTTTTGGCCTAGCTGCGCTGACCTACGCCCTGGCTCTTCTGGCCGCCTATTTGTTCTCTGCGCCGACGCCGGATGTGGACGAGCGCATGCTCCTACCTTTCTATGTCAGCCTGATGCTGTGCCTGCTGGGGGCGTTGGCCGTCTGGCAGACGGCCTGGCAGCGGAAACGGCGCTGGATGGCCGGACTGGTCTGGTTGGTGACCGGCCTGTTTCTGGCCTGGTGGCTGCCCCAGACGCTGTACTATTTGCAGGAGGATCATGCCGGCTGGGGCGTGACGGTGTACGCCTGGCGGGAATCGCCCACCCTGCAAGCCCTGTCCGAGTTGCCGGCCGGGCAGCCGGTCGTCTCGGACAACGCCGCCCTGGTTCTTCTGTGGACGGGCCGGCCGGTCTATGATTTGACCGCCACCTTGCGCCCAGATTTCATCGCCGGAGAGGCGGTCTACGGCAGCGATCTCTCCGACCCGGCTCAGCAGGCTTTTTGCCAGGCGGGCGCGCCGCTCGTCCTGTTTGGCGACCTGGCCGCCTGGCTGCAAGCCTCGCACGGCGAGGCGGGCCGTCAGCGTCTGCAAAGTCTGCTCGCGCCGCTGCCGGGCAGAGAATTTTCGGATGGAGAAATCTATTCTTGCAGGCTTCCCTGACCGGCGCGGCGCCTTGTGAGCATCGGAGGGCGAACTCGCCGTGAGTGGCCTAGCAGGGGGATATTCAATTCGCGTAATTTGCGCTATTATTATTGAGAAATCCGTTCTTTTCTGGAACGAACGCCGTCGTTTGAACGTCAGAGAAGGGACGTTTATGGAACGTTCCCATGATCTGTGCGGCATTCGAAAGGAGGAATGTTCATGACTCTGCGCCGCATTCTCATTCCGCTTGTTCTCATATCCATCCTGGTGCTTCAGTTCGGGCCGGCTTCGGCCATTTTGCCCTCCGTCGCCGCAGTGACCAATTCGGATTGGCTGCAGTTCGTCGCCGATGTGACCATCCCCGATGGTGCGGCCATGACGCCGGGAGCAACCTTCACGAAGACCTGGCGGTTGCGCAATATCGGTACGACTACCTGGACGACCAGTTACGCCCTGGTCTTTACCAGCGGTGCGCAGATGGGCGCGCCGGCGGTGGTCAACCTGCCCACCAATGTCGCCCCCGGCCAGACGGTGGATATCTCCGTCAGCCTGACCGCTCCGACCGTCCCCGGCCGCTACATTGGCTACTTCAAACTGCGCAACGCGGCCGGCGTCCTGTTTGGCTGGGGGACGGCGGCCGACCGGGCATTCTGGGTCGAAATCACCGTCCCCTCAACGGCCAGCACGGCTTACGACTTCGCGGCCAATGCCTGCGCCGCCACCTGGACCAGCGGGGCCGGGGCGCTGCCCTGCCCCGGTTCGGATGGCGACAGCCGCGGCTTCGTCATCCGCCAGGACGCGCCCACGCTCGAGACCGGCGCGTTGGACACCGCTCCCGGCTTGCTGGTCGCCCCGCAGGCGGTGACGGACGGTTTCATTCAGGGCGTCTACCCGGCCTTCACCGTCCAGGCGGGTGACCGCTTCCAGGCGACGGTCGGCTGCCAGTATGGAGCGACAAGTTGTTATGTGGCCTATCGGCTGGATTATCAAATCGGCAGCGGAGCGGTGCGCACCCTGTGGACCTTCCGCGAGCGTTATGAGGGACGGGTCTACCGCGCCAACATCGATTTGTCCTCTCTGGCCGGCCAGAATGTCCGCTTCATCCTGACCCTTTCGGCCTACGGATCGCCAACCGGCGACCGCGCTATTTGGGGCACGCCGCGCATCGTCCGCAGCGGGGCGGTCGTCACCCCGCCGACGGCCACGACACCCAGCGGTGCAACCCCCACCCCCACGCCGGTGCCGGCGGCCTGTGACCGGGCAGCCTTCGTCGCCGATGTGACCATTCCAGATGGAGCAACCCTGGCGGCAGGCAGTTCCTTTACTAAGACCTGGCGGCTGCGTAACACGGGCACCTGCACCTGGACGACCGGCTATGCCCTCGTCTTTGTCAGCGGCGACCAGATGGGTGCCCCGACTACCTTGCTGTTGCCGTCCAGCGTGGCGCCCGGGCAGACGGTGGACTTGTCTGTCCCGATGACGGCTCCCAGTGTTGCCGGACACTATCGCGGTTATTGGAAACTGCGGAATGCGGCGGGCGTCCCCTTTGGGGTGGGTTCGGCCGGAACGGTGGCATTTTGGGTGGATATCAACGTCAGCGGCTCGGCCGTCAGTCCCGGCACGGCCTACGATTTTGTAGCCAATGCCTGTTCTGCCGCCTGGACGAGCGGCGCGGGGACCTTGCCCTGCCCGGGCAGCGACGGCGACGGGCGCGGTTTCGTGATTCGCCAGGACGCACCTCTTCTGGAGGGGAACACCACTGCCGGTCCGGGATTGCTGGTCTCGCCTCAAGCCATCAACGATGGCTACATTCAGGCCGTCTATCCGCCCTTTGCCGTTCAAGCCGGTGACCGCTTCCAGTCAATTGTCTCCTGTCAGTACGGGGCGACCTCCTGCTACGTCACCTTCCGCGTCGATTACCGGATTGGCAGCGGCCCGATCCAAACCCTGATCGTTTTTCGCGAACGTTATGAGGGATTGTACTATCGTATGGATGTGGACCTCTCCTCGCTGGCGGGGCAGAACGTCGCCTTTATCCTGACGCTCCAGGCGTATGGTTCGCCGGCCGGCGACCGGGCCCTGTGGGTTGGATCGCGCATCGCCCGCTCCGGCGCCACATCAACCCCCACCCTGACGCCGACCTCCATCTCCTCCGGCGCGACCCCCACCCCGACGCCGAGCGCCACGCCCACTGCGACCTCCACGGAGACGCCCACTGCAACTCCCACTGAAACGCCCACCGAAACTCCTACTCTGACACCCACCAATACGCCTTGATCGAGGCGGGCAGGGGCCAACGCGTCGGGTTGATGGACGTCAGCGTGAAAGAGAAAACAGAAGCCGGCCGTTCTAAGCCGGCTTCTTGATTTGTCCGCCTCGTTCGCTTTTCAGCCTTCGAAGAAATTTCCAACTGGACAAATCTTCCTGATTATGGCAAAATCTTCCTGCTTTTTATCCTGCCCAGGTGACAAGGAGTGTTCATGAGCAGAAAAGAGATACAAGCCCGGCGTCGCAGACAGAAACTCGTTTCGCGATTGTGGGCACTTGGATTGGTCACACTAGGCGCTTTGCTGGTTGCCTTGGCTTTCATCATGCCGCTTGCCCGGCGCAGCACTTATGAGCCGCGTACATTCAGCGTTCCCGTCAACGGCCCTTCGCTTGGCGTGGCAGACGCCCCCGTGCGCGTGGATGTATGGGAAGATTTTCAGTGTCCGGCCTGTGCCGAGTATTCGCGCTCTATCGAGACGCGCATCATCAGCGAATATGTCGAACAGGGCCTGGTCCTGTACACCTATCACTTCTTCCCCTTCCTGGATGGCGCCGATTATCCCGCCGAGGACGGAAGCGGCCGCCTGCATTATATCTACAGTCAGCGCGGCCCCGGCGAATCGGACCAGGCCGCCAACGCGGCCATGTGCGCCGCCGAACAAGGCCGCTTCTGGGACTATCACGACATCCTCTACCAGAACTGGAACGGCGAAAACCGCGGCGCGTTTGCCGATTCGCGCCTGCTCTTGTTTGCTGAAGATATTGGCCTGGACATGACCGCCTTCGAGCAATGCTTCCGCGAGAATCGTTATGAGGATGTCATCCAGGCCGATTTTATCGCCGGGAACGAGCGGAACATCCCGGGGACGCCGAGCGTGTTTGTCAATGATGTGCGCGTGCCTACCCGTTTTGAAGATATTGCCGCCGCTATCGAAGCGGCGCTGGCGAGGCCGTAGCGCTTACATTCAACCAGAGACCCGGTCTTTCGAAAGAGGCCGGGTCTCTTGATATAATTGTGGCGATGGCCGCCCTTAACACCCCCGTCCTCGCTCAGACGCCGCAATTGCGCCCGCTCAATATCCTGCGCGACCTGCCGGCCGTCGCCGACCTGGTCGAGACCTGTTTCGCCGCCACGCTGGATAGCGACGGGCGCCGTTATATCCAGCAGATGCGCAAAGCGGGCAGCGATAACGTTTTTTTGCGCTGGGCGATGACGGCAGTAGAAACGGTCTCCATGCCGCTCTCCGGTTATGTTTGGGAGGAAAACGGAGAAATCATTGGCAATGTCAGCCTGATTCCGTATCGGGGAGGCGGAAAGCGCATTTATCTGATTGCCAATGTCGCCGTTCGGCCCGATTACCGCCGGCGCGGTATCGGCCGTGCCCTGACGGTGGCGGCCATGCATCATGCCCGCCAGAAACGCGCCGATGAAATCTGGCTGCATGTGCGCGAAGACAATCCGGGGGCCATTGCCCTGTACCTCAGCCTTGGGTTTTGCGAACGCGCCCGACGCACCACCTGGCAGGCCGTCCCCGACCGCGGCGCCTGCCTTGACGGGCTGGGTCTGACGGTCGAGGGGCGCTCGCTGCGCGATTGGAACCGGCAACAGGCCTGGTTGCGGCAAGCCTACCCCGAGCATCTGACCTGGTATCAGTCCATGCCCTGGCTTTCGCTTCGCCCCGGTTTGCTGCCCTCTTTCTACCGCGCCTTTCTCGATTTCGAAACGCGCCACTGGGCGGCGCATGCCGGCGAGCATCTGCTGGCGGCGCTCACCTGGCAGGCGGGGACGGGCAATTGCGACCGTCTCTGGCTGGCCGCCCCGGCGGAGGGCAATGACCGGGCCGTGACCGCCTTGCTGCTCCATGCCCGTCGCCAATTGGCCTGGCGGCAGAAATTATCCCTGGAGTATCCCGCCGACGTTCATGCCGCCTCCATCGAGGCCTCCGGTTTCCAGCCACAGCGCACCTTGCTGTGGATGCAGTGGAGCGAAACTTCTTTCCCCTCAATTACGTAGGTAAGACAGGAGGTTCCTATGCGACTGATTCTGCGCTGGGCGATCAATGCTGCCGCCTTATATGCCGCTGTGGCACTGCTGCCCCATCACATTTTGTATCAAGGCAATTGGGTGGACATCCTCTGGCTGGCGCTCATCTTTGGCCTGGTGAACGCCATTCTCAAACCGCCGGCCAAGGCGCTTTCCTGCCTGCTCATCATCCTGACATTGGGGCTGTTCACGCTGGTCATCAACACCCTGCTCTTCGCCCTGACGGGCTGGATCGGGGCGCAGTTTGGGGTCGGCTTTGAACTGGCTCCGCCCTGGTTCTGGAGCGCCTTCCTCGGCTCGCTGGTCACCACGCTGGTCAGTGTGGTGCTCAGTTACTTCTTGAAAAGCGAACTGAAGGGACGCCGGCGCAAGAAATAGGCCGACGACGGGAACTCGATGGAGCGGCGCGCTGTTTCGAGCGCGCCGCTCTGATTCAGCCGCTCTGTGAACCGGGCAGTCCGCCTGCCGGACCGGCAGCCTGCACTGCCCGTAAAATAGCCTGCGCCAACGCTTCGGCCGCGTAGGCCCCTACCGTACTGATGTCGGCTCGGATGCCGCCCGTGGCGAGTGCAAAGAGGGTGTCGCCGTCCAGCATCGTATGAGCCGGGCGGACGGCGCGCGCCAGGCCATCATGGGCCATTTGGGCGA
Organism: Anaerolineales bacterium; assembly: GCA_041287425.1. Classification (GTDB taxonomy): domain Bacteria; phylum Chloroflexota; class Anaerolineae; order Anaerolineales; family Villigracilaceae; genus JAFGSI01. The sequence continues at coordinate 15,008 of JBEULG010000032.1, forward strand.
TTTTGGTTGCCTCGGCCTTGTTGCAGCGGATGTTGGCAGCCACCACGCCGACGACCGTGTTGCGCCCGGCGGCCAAGCGCATGATGCTGCGTCCGGCGAGCGTATTCATCACCCGCAGCGTATCGGCAAAGGGGCCGTCGCCGCCCAGGGCAAGGGGCCCGATTTTGACGGGCCGCGCTCCGGCGACGATTTGCCCGGAGGCCGGATCGACCACGTCGCCGAAAGCGTTGACGGCCACGATGGCGCCCACGACCACTCCGCCCCTCAGGCGGAGGCTGGCCGTCCCCAGGCCGGACTTCGTCGCCCCGGCCCGCCCAAAGATTTTGCCGACCGATGCGCCCATCCCTGCCCCGACGTTGCCCTCCGCCGGCGGGTCGCGGCGGGCGGAGGAGGCGGCCGCGTAGCCCATGGCCGCGTCCGGGCGGACGTCGGCCCGCCCGAGGTCCAGGTCGTAGAGGATGGCGGCCGGCACGATGGGGACGTGTCCCGCGCCGGTGCGGAATCCAATTCCCTGCTCCTCGAGGTAGCGCATGACGCCGCTGGCGGCATCCAGGCCGAATGCCGAGCCGCCCGCCAACAGAATGGCGTGCACTTTCTCTACCAGGTTGAAGGGGGCGAGCAAATCGGTCTCGCGCGTGCCGGGTGCGCCGCCGCGCACGTCCACGCCGCCGACTGCCCCCTTGCGGCACAGCACCACCGTGCAGCCGGTGAGCGCCTCTTCGTCTTGAGCGTGGCCGACTTCGATTCCCGGCACATCGGTGATGGCGTTTGTTCCGTTTTTGCTCATTTGAGTTTGCGAATCAGGGCCAGGAATTCGTCCCATTCTTCTTGGAAGAAGTGCATGGTGACGTTGTTCAATTCGAGGTGATAGGTGGTTTCCCCATCGGGTTCGTCGGCTTTCCAAATCATGAAGTTTTCGGTTTCGGCAATGGTCTCGGTGACGGGTTCGTTTGGATTCATAGGACCTCCTTTGGTCTGATTTCATTATACGGCTTTCTTTGCTTGCGCACCTTAAAATGCGTATTGGTGCGTTTCGCCGCGGCTGCGGCGGAACGTTCTGTTGCTCATGCAAATCTTCCATTTATTATTCTGCTGGAGGGGTGGCGCGGGAGGGGCGGGCAGCCGAGCGGCGTTTCTTGAGCCAGGTGTGGAAACGCTGCCACAGCGATGGCTGGGAGGGCGGGGGCAGGTCGTCTCCGGGCGGCCAGGGATCGCGGTCGAGCATTTTGCGGACAACGTACTTGCTGATGAGTTGGAAGGTTGCCAGGAGCGGCGCGGCCAGGATGACGCCAATCACACCGAAGAGGTTGGCGGCAATCAGGGCGGCGATCAGGACGAAGGCCGGGTGCACCCGCAAGGCGGAGGCCATCACGCGCGGGTTGATCAGGTTGTTGAATATCTGGTCAATGAAAAAGGCGATGGCGATGACCAGGCCGGTAAAGGCAAGCGGGGCCAGGCCGAAGAGATTGGTCGGCTGGAAATAGGTGACCAATCCGAGGACCAGCCAGTTGATGGCCGGGCCCACGTAGGGCAGGAAGTTGGCAAAACCGGTGATGAGCGCCAGTACCACCGCATAACGCACTCCCAGGACGCTCAATATGAGTGCATAGACGAGCGAGGTCAGTAGAAAGATGATGATCTGGCCGCGCAGGAAGGCATTCCAGATGGCGTTCAATTTCTGCCGCATGCGGCGGACGTCCTCGGCGTAGAGCGGAATCTCTATCTGGATGATGCGCTCGCGCAGGCCGCCGCTTTCGAGCAGGAAGAAGTAGGAGACCACCAGAATGAAAATCAGCCAGCCGACCATGGACGCCGCACTGCTGGCGATTCTTCCTACCATGTTGCCGAGGCTTCCCAGAGCCGGTTCGATGTACCCCAACACCTGATCGCCCAGTGCCTGCCAATCGATTTCCGAAGAGTCGAGGGCGAGCGGTCCAATTTGAGAAATTTGACTGCTCAGGTCGTTGACGAAGGCGGGAATGTCATCAATATTATTCTGGATGAAACGTATCAGATTTTGAACTTGTTGTACCAGTTCCATGCCGCCTAAGGTCAGCAATGTGACCAGAATGCCGACCAGGACAAGATAGATGATGTTTACCCAGGCCTTCCACGACAGGGGAGTCTTGGCGGTCAGGAAGGAGGCCACCGGATGCAACAGGTAGGCCAGCACAGAGGCCATCAGGATGGGCGCAATCAGATTGCGGAAGCGAATCAACAGGGCGCCGAAGATGACAACGATGACCAGCGCCACGACCAGTTTGGTAATGGCATTCCAACGAGGAGAGGCGGGAGAATCGTATCTGGCTGTCATGCTGAGGTAGATTCTAGCCCCGTTGGGGCGATTTTACAACCGTGCCAGCCGGTATAATCATGGCTTTCTCAAAGTCCACCGATGGCTGCTGGGCTGGATGGCCGGAAACGAAGATGGGCGACCGTAGGGTCGCCCTGGTTTGTTGAGGAGAGGCGCATTAGGGGCAAACGCCGCCTAGAATTTGGGTGACAATGTTGAAGGGGAAGGCACACCAGCGCGCCCCGGTCGGATCGGCGTCCGCGTAGAGCAGGCTGGCGATGCACCCCAGAACCACGCACAGGACGAGCACCCCAATCACAATCAGGATAATCTTGGTGTTGCCTTGTTTGGCTGGCGCAGTTGGTGCGGCTACAGCAGGAACCTGGCCCGCATAGGCCGGCGCGGGGGCGGGGGCCGGCGCCGCGACTGGCGCGGCAGGGGGCGGCGGAACGGCAGCCACCGCGGCTTTGGCCGCTTTTCGCGAGGCGATCATGGTTGCGTTCGGGTCGCTGGTCGCTTCGAACATGAGAACGATATTTTCTCCCAGCGAGACCAGGTCGCCCGGCCGCAAAGTATATGGCGCGCTCAGGCGTTGCCCGCTGACGAACGTGCCATTGGTCGAGCCCAAGTCTTCGATGACGTATTCGCTGCCCCGCAGAGTTAGTTTGGCGTGCTTGCGCGAGACCTCGGCGTCGTTGATGGTAATGGCGTTGGAGGTGTCGCGGCCGATGGTCAGTTCGGTCTGTTCCAACGGATAGACTTTGCCGGGGGTCGGGCCCGAGCGCATGACGAATTGATATTGAGCCATAGGTTCCTCCTGGATGCCGCCTTACAAATTTGTTAATAGTTTAATGAGTTTGTGCCAAAAAGTCAAATTGGACTTTGGCACTAGGGGACTTCGAGAAAGCCCCGTTGACACTATTCCTGTTCGCCGAACAGGCGCCGGTACAGGTCCGACTGAAGCAGATGGTGGGGGTCGCAGCGTTTCTTGAGGGCCTTGAATTTTGCTACGGCTTCTGCGCTCAGGAAGCGCCGGGCGGTTTCGGGGGAGGTTTCACTGTTCTTGGCAAAATAGAAGCGGCCGCCGGCCTCCAGAGCGATGCGGTCGAAATCCTCCAGCATGGTGGCCAGGCGCGCCCGCTTGCTTTCGGTGACTTTGAAATCCAGGGCCAGGGAGAAGCCGTCCACGGCGTGGGAGAGTAAGAAGCCATCGGGGCGGTGGCGCTTGGTCACACCGAGGTAGGAGGGCAGGTCGCGGCGGCGCGAGAGGGTCAGCATTTCGGCCCAGGCGTCGCGGGCGGTTTCTTTGGGGAGGAAAGACTGGTATTGAATCAGGCCCTGGCGTCCGTAAGCCAGTTCCCAGTCGGGGACGTAATCGAGCAGGAAGTGGAACGCGGCATGAGTCTGACTGTAGGAGCGAGCGGGCAGGCTCAGCAGGTATTTGGCGGAGTTGACGGCCCAAGCGCCGAGGTTGTTCATGAAGGGGGCCATGAAATAGTGTAACAGCGATTTAGGCACCAGGCCGAAGAATTTGGAGGGCAGGGTCTGATAGTCGACCCGCAGGCTGCGTTCGGGATGGGTGTCCTGGCCCTCGGGCAAATAGTCGGCGGCGTGAATCTGGCCGCGTCCCAGGCCGGGGCCGCCGGCGGTGGCATCCAGCCAGCCGACGATGTAATCGTGGGCCGGGGCGCCCGCCTCGAGGGCGGCCAGGTGGGCGTTCAAGTCTGGCACATGCCAGGCGCGCACCCGCAGGAAGCCGGAGTGAATTTTTTTCATCTGCAGCGTAATGGTCGTGAAGACGCCCAGCATGCCCAGCCCGCCGACGGCGGCATAGAACAGGTCGCGGTTTTTCTTGGGGCCGCAGATGATTTCCAGACCGGTCGGCAGCAGGAGGGTAAATTCGAGGACGTGTTCGCCGAGAGTGCCCATGCGAAAATTGTTCTTGCCGTGGATGTTCATCGCCAGGCAGCCGCCCAGGGTGGTGGTCATGGTTCCCGACACGACCGGCGGCCACCAGCCGTCGGGCAAGGTGTGCTGCCAGAGTTGCTGGATGGTGACGCCCGGTTCGAGGCGGATGAGGCCGGTTTCGGGATTCCATTCGAGGATGCGGTTCATGCGGCGCAGGTCGAGCACGATTCCGCCACCGTTGAGGGCGGCGTCGTTGTAACTTTTGCCGGCGCCGCGCAGGCCGATGGTCAGCCCTCTTTCCCTGGCCGTTTTGAAGATTTGCTCGATTTCTTCGACCGAGGTGGGCTGGTACAGGTAGGCTGGCGCGTAGAGCGAGCGTCCGAAGTTGCCCAGGCGGTTCAGCGTTTGGAAAGATGGAATCGGGTTCATAAGTCAGGCCAGGAAACGCAAACGGCGAAAAATGAAGGAGGGGATGAGGCGGATGACCAGCATAATCCATCCCCAGCGGGCGGGCGTGTAGATGGATTGCCGACGACGGCGGATGGCTTTGCAGATGTCGGCGGCGGCCTGCTCGGGGGAGATGACCATGAAGGGGCGCTGGGCCTGTTTGAGCATGTCGGTGGCGACGAAGCCGGGGCGAACCGTGAGGACGTGCACGCCGTAGCGGCTGAGGCGGTTGCGCAGGGCTTCCAGGTAGCAGGTCAGGGCGGCTTTGGAGGCGGTGTAGGCCGGGTTGCCGGCCCGGCCGCGGTCCCCGGCGACCGAAGAAATGCCGACGATCTGACCGCTTTTCAGTTGTTGGAAGATGGCCGCCGCGTGATCCAGCCAGGCCAGCGCTCCGACATAATTGATCTCTGTCATGAGCAGGTCTTTTTCGAAATCGTAGGCTTCGGGGCCGGCGGGCAGGTTGACCCCCGCATTGTAGATGACCAGGTCCAGGCTGCCGAGGTCGGCCAGGATGCGTTGCAGCAAGGCTGGCACGGCGGCGCGGTCGCGCACATCGTGCACATAATAGACGGCGCGCACCTCTCCGCAAGCGGTGTTGATCTCTTCGCATAGGCGTTGAAGGAGGTCTTTGCGGCGGGCCAGGAGGGCTAGGTCGTACCCCTCCTGAGCCAGGCGGCGGGCCAGGGCCGCGCCGATTCCGCTTGAGGCGCCGATCAACAATGCCTTCCGGCGCGGCCGGAGAGGCGTACTGCGAGGCGGCATGGCTAGGGCGTTCTTGGGCATGGTTCCTCCTGGCATCTATTATACTCGCAGGCTGCTGCCCATGTTCTTGCGCTTTGGAGATCACTTCCTGGTCGCCGAAAGCGCTTTCGGAAGATGCATAAAAAGTCCCATTCCTTTTTCTCTGCTAAAGCAGTATGATATGAAAAATGGTGTTCGGCTGCCCGGTTTTAGAGGAGATAACGTTGAAAGCCAAGCCGTCTTTGCCGCGTTCGATTGTCCGCCGTGTATTGGGGGGTGATTTGCTCGAGGCAGAAAAAGAATATGTACTCGAACTCTTGATCATCTTGGGAAAGACCCTCGAAGAGCAAGGCGTTTTGCCGTCTGGGCAGGTGTACAACCGCTTGCTGACAAGGCTGACGGACGATTCTCGTTTGTTGAACCTCCTCGGGCAGCCCGTCGCCGAACTGGAGGCACTCAAACGAATCTCTTTCAATTTGACCTCCAGCCTTGATCTCTCGACCGTCTTGAGAGGGGTGGTGGATGAGGCCCTGCGCCTGGTCAAAAATGCTTCCGATGCCAATATCTTTCTCTATAGCGAGGGTCAATTGACATTCGGGGCAGCCCTCGATGTGGAGGGAAAGCGCGATACGCAATTTGCCGAACCGCGTCCGAACGGCCTGACATACACGGTCGCCCGCCAAAAGCGGATGATCGTCGTCGAGAATATGCGCGCTCACCCTCTCTTTCGCGACGCGCCTCCCGATTGGAAGGGTTCCATTGTCGGCTTGCCGCTGATGATGGGCAGCCGGGTGGTGGGAGTGATGAATCTCTCCCGCACAGTGACCGGCCCCTTTTCGCCGGCGGAAATCCGCCTGTTGACTCTCCTGGCCGACCAGGCGGCAATTGCAATTGTCAATGCCCGTCTGCACCAGGCGGTCAGCCGGCAGGCCCGCATAGACGTCCTGACCGGCTTACCCAATCGCCGCGGCCTGGACGAACGGCTGGAACAGGAAATTGCCCAGGCCGAGCGGCTGGGAGGCGTTTTCAGCGTGATGATGCTGGACATCGACGGATTCAAGCAAGTCAATGACGCCTATGGCCACGAGGCGGGCGATGACATCTTGCGCCAGGTAGCGACGGCCCTGCTGCGGACGGTGCGCGCCTCTGATTTTTTGGCGCGCTACGGCGGCGACGAGATGACCCTGGTTCTGCCCGGCACCGACTTGCCTCAGGCCCAGGTGGTCGCCCAAAAAATCCATGAGCACATGCAAAACCTCGTCCTGATCCTGCCGGCGGGCAAGACGATCAAACTGGAAATTTCAGGGGGCATTGCCATGTATCCCCTGCATGGCCGGACGGCGGCCGGCCTGCTGCGCGCCGCCGACGAGGCTCTCTACCATGCCAAGCGCGTTGGCCGCGGCCGTTTCCTGCTCGCCGAAACCGACGAAGATTGACAACGAGAGGGGGAGAGACGCCTGACGACCGGTTGGTTTGAGGCTATAATTCCACCATCCTTTGACTTGTTCGTCAATCGTGGCGACCCATGCCTGCGCTGCTCCCGTCTTTGCAAGGAAACGATATCGGTTACCTGCGCATCGTGGCCGAACTGTGGGGGGTGGACCTGACGGCTTCTCATTTTGAACTGGCCTTGCAGGAGTTGACCGCTGCTCTTCTCGACCCCGACCTGGTCGCGGAGGTGGTGAGCGCTTTACCCGCCGAGGCTCGTTCTGCCCTCCAGGCGCTGATCGAGAACGGCGGCCGAATCCCCTGGGCGGCGTTCGCCCGCCGATTCGGTGAAATTCGTCAGGCCGGCCCGGCGCGCCGCGACCGCGAGCGTCTCTACCTTCAGCCCATCTCTGCCGCGGAAGCGCTGTTCTACCGCGCCCTCCTGGCGCGCGCTTTCTTCGATACCCCCTCCGGGACTCAGGAGTTTGCGTATGTGCCGGAAGATTTGCTGAGTCTGCTGGAGAAGAATATGAGTGGACAGCCAGAAGAAGACGCCGACTCTCAGGCCTCTTTTTCTGAGCGCCAGCCGCCGCTTGGACGGCCAGCCTCGCCGAAGGAGCGCGAACGCCCCCTGCCAGTCTGTGACCGTCTGCTCGACGACGCCACGACCCTGTTGGCCGCCCTGCGCATGGGACTGCCGCCGCCGGTCACGCCCGTCCCCGGCGAGGTGGTGCGGCTGCTCCTGCAGGAGGCCGGGATTCTGGCCTCTTCGCCGCAGGGCGAACAGGTGAACCTCGATGCCGTCAGGCAATTTCTGGAAACCCCGCGGGCAGAGGCGCTGGCCTGGCTACGACGCGCCTGGCAGAGCAGCGACCGCTTCGACGAGTTGCGATTGATGCCCGCCTTGCTTTGTGAGGGGGATTGGCAGAATCGGCCGGCCGCTGCCCGTCAATTCCTGCTCGATTTGCTGGCCGCCATCCCCCCCGCCCGCTGGTGGAGCCTGGCCGCCTTTGTGCGCGATGTGAAAGAGAAATACCCCGATTTTCAGCGCCCGGCAGGCAATTATGATTCTTGGATTGTCAAGCGGCGGGCGGATGGGGTTTACCTGAGGGGATTCTCGTCCTGGGATGAGGTGGATGGGGCATGGATACGCTATTTTATCACCGGCCCGCTGTATTGGCTGGGGATGACGCTCCTGGCCACACCGGCAGACGATGAGACCGTGACGGCTTTTCAGGTCGTGCCGCCAGCGAGGCTGCGCTTTCCGGCGGAGGAGGGGCGGGCGCGGGTCACCTCCCAGGGGCGAATCGTCGCCCCGCGCCTCTTGCCGCGCCCGGTGCGCTATCAAATTGCCCGCTTCTGCGAATGGGAGCCAGAGCGGCCGGACGAGTATCGCTACCGGGTCACGCCTGCGTCCCTGACGCGCGCCAGGCAACAGGGCTTGAAAGTGGGCCAGTTGTTGAGTCTGCTGGCTAAACACGCCGCAGCCGAGGTTCCGCTGTCTTTCATCCGCGCCCTCCAACGCTGGGAGCAGAACGGCAGCGAGGCGCGGGTCGAGACTCAGACCATCTTGCGGGTCAGCCGGCCGGAGGTCCTGGACGAGTTGCGCCGCTCGAAGGCCGGGCGTTTCCTCGGCGAGGCGCTTGGCCCGGCGGCGGTCGTCGTCCGCAAGGGCGCCGTTCCCCAAGTGTTGGCGACGCTGGCAGAGTTGGGTTTGCTGGTCGAAGAGGAGCGTCCGGAGAGTCAAGACAATCCTCTTCCTTGACCGTTTCTCCTGGAAGTTGCGTATAATATAGGCAATTCTGAGCGAACAGAGGGAGCAATATGGATGATTTGAAGGCTGTCATTCTTGCGTATGTGGTCGATGAGTACGCTGGCGAGGGAGATGAAATCACTTACGATACGCCGCTCATTTCGAGCGGCCTGGTGGATTCGTTTTCCATGATTTCGCTGAAACGTTTTCTGGAAATGAAGTATCAGATTTCCATCCCGGACGAGGCGGCGACGCCGGAGACCTTCGACAGCGTCGCGAAAATTGCCGCGCTGGTGCAGCGTTTCGTCAAGTAAGGAGCGGGGCGGTGAGTTACGACGAGCGCGTGCGCGGTCTGTATCGGCAGCAGTTGGAGGAAATCCGTCAGGCGGGGCTGTTCAAGCAGGAGCGTTTCATCCACTCGCCGCAGGCTGCCGAAATCGAGGTCGAGTTTCCGGCAGGAGCGGCCCGCAAGAAGGTCATCAACATCTGCGCCAATAACTACCTGGGGCTTTCCAGCCATCCCGAGGTCGTTCGGGCGGCGCATGAGGGGCTGGAGCGGCGCGGCTATGGGATGTCGTCGGTACGATTCATTTGCGGGACGCAGGACATCCACCGCGAACTCGAACAGGTGGTGACCGAGTTTCTCGGCACGGAGGACACTGTTCTGTTCCCTTCCTGCATGGACGCCAACGCCGGCGTCTTCGAGGCGATTCTAACCAAGGACGATGTGATGATTTCGGATCGCCTGGTGCACGCCTCGATTATCGATGGCATGCGCCTGTGCAGCGCCGATCACGACACCTACAAGCACGGCGATATGGAGCACCTGGAGAAGAAACTCCAGCAGTGGAAGGACAAACGCCTGCGCGTTATCATCAACGACGGCGTCTATTCGATGGACGGGGACGCGGCGAAACTGGACGAAATCGTCCGCCTGGCGGAGGCCTACGATGCGCTGGTCTTCGTGGACGATTCGCATGCCACCGGTTTCATCGGCAAGACCGGCCGGGGAACGGCCGAAAAATTCGGCGTGCTGGGCAAGGTAGATATTCTTACGACCACCTTTGGCAAGGCGCTGGGCGGCGCTTCGGGCGGGTGTGTTTCGGGGCGCAGGGAAATTGTCGAGATGTGCCGGCAACGGGCGCGGCCTTATTTGTTCTCCAACGCCATGGCGCCGGTCATCGTGGCAGGCGTCTTGAAGGCCTTCGAGATTCTCAAGCGCAGCACCGATTTGCGCGACAAACTGGAGGAGAACGCCCGCTATTGGCGTCAGGCCTTGACGGAGGCTGGTTTTATCTTGAAGCCAGGCGACACGCCCATCGTGCCGGTCATGTTGTTCAACGCCAAACTGGCGCAGGATTTCTCGCGCGACCTGTATGAGGAGGGCATCTACGCGGTCGGCTTCTTCTTCCCGGTGGTGGCAAAGGGACAAGCGCGCATTCGCACACAACTCTCGGCGGCGCACGAAAAACACCATCTCGACCGGGCGCTGGAGGCCTTCATCAAGGTCGGCAAAAAATATGGGATTCTCGGCAAAAGCGAGGAGGAAATTGTAGCCAGATATGGATTGTAGGCCTGCCGCACAGCGCAGGCTTTTTCAACCATTCCGGCGAATCTCTGCCGGAAAATTCTCTTGCGAGGTGGAAGATGTCGAATCGTTTGGATTGGGTGCGGACGGAGTTACAGGCCCTGAAAGACGCCGGCCTTTATAACCAGATTCGCACCATCGGTTCGCCTCAGGGCGCCTGGCTGATCGTGGACGGCAAGCGCGTCCTCAATTTTTGCTCGAACAATTATCTGGGCCTGGCCAATCATCCGGCCCTGGTGGCGGCGGCCAAGAAGGCTCTCGACGAGATGGGCGCCGGTCCCGCCGCCGTCCGCTCGATCGCCGGAACGACCAGCCTGCACGTCGAACTGGAGAAGCGCCTGGCCAAGTTCAAGGGCGTCGAGGCGGCCATCACCTTCCAAAGCGGTTTCAACGCCAATTTGGCGACTGTTCCCGCCCTGGTCGGCAAGGAGGACGTCATCTTCTCCGACCGGCTCAATCATGCCAGCATCATTGACGGCTGCCGTCTCTCCGGGGCGAAAATCATTGCCTATGAACACTGCGACGTGGCCTCGCTGGAAGCGGCCATCAAGGAGAATCTCTCGCAGCACCGCCGCGGCATCATCATCACCGACGGCGTCTTCAGCATGGACGGCGACATCGCGCCCCTGCCCGACATCTACGAAGTGGCGAAGAAGTATGACCTCCTGCTGATGGTGGACGACGCCCACGGTGAGGGCGTGCTGGGCCGCGGTGGGCGCGGCATCGTGGACCACTTCGGCCTGCACGACAAGGTGGACGTGGAGGTGGGCACGCTTTCGAAGGCGTTTGGCGTGGTCGGCGGCGTGGTGGCCGGCAACGCCCTCATCGTCGAATGGCTGCGTCAGCGCGGCCGCCCGTTCCTGTTCTCGTCCGCCGTCACACCGCCGGACGCGGCCGCCTGCATCGCCGCCCTCGACCTGCTCGAATCGTCCACCGAACTGGTGGACCGGCTTTGGGAGAACGCCCGCTACTTCAAGGCGGAGATGAAAACGCTCGGTTTCGATACCGGCGTCAGCACCACCCCCATCACGCCCATCATGCTCGGCGAAGCGCCGCTGGCCCAGCAGTTCAGCCGCGAATTGTTCGAGGCTGGCGTCTTCGCCATGGCCATCGGTTATCCGACCGTGCCGCAGGGCAAGGCGCGCATTCGGGTGATGATTTCGGCCGCTCACGCGAAGGATGATCTTGATCAGGGTCTGCAAGCGTTCGAGAAGGTTGGAAGGAAACTGGGCGTGATTTAACGCTTCGGCTGTTTTGTAGTACAATTCTGAGGGCAACCCGCGCGGTTGCCCGTTTGTTTCCTGGAGGTGTCTGTGTTCACATTTATCCCCGAAGACTTGATCAAACTGCTGCTGGCCATTCTGGTCGGCGGGGTCATCGGCATCGAGCGGGAGGTGCACTCGAAGGCGGCCGGTTTGCGGACGATCACCCTCATCTGCTTTGGGGCGACGCTGTTTACCGTTTTATCGTCCCGCTTCGAAGAGGCCGACCGGGTCGCGGCCAACATTGTCACCGGCATTGGCTTTCTGGGCGCCGGGGCGATTCTGTTCGCCGAGGGCAAGGTCAAAGGGTTGACGACCGCCTCGTCCATCTGGGTCTCGGCCGCCTTGGGGATGGCCATCGGACAGGGTCAGTATATGCTGGCTGCTGTCGGCACGGTGCTGGTGGTCGTCATCCTGGCGTTCTTTGCCCGTCTCGACCGCCTGGTGGACCGTTTTGGGCGCGAGACGCGTTCGTATGAGGTCGTCTGCGCCAACCGGCCGGAAAAATTGGATGAACTCGACGCTCTGTTCCAGGCAATGCGCCTGCGCATTCGCAGCCGCAAGCGGATGAAACAAAACGGTTCGTTGCTGGCTTTATGGGAGGTGGATGGGCGCACGCGCGATCATCAACGCATGGCCGAGAAATTGATGGCCGATGGGGAAATCAAAGAATTGCGCTATTAGGCGGCAGGCCCGATTTCGAGCAGCATCTCTCCGCAGGCGGCGGCATACTCGCCGCCTGTATCGTTTGCGCTCAAGTCCCACCAGGCCGAGAGCAGGCTGTGACAGACGGCCCAGGCCCACAGTTTCTGGCGGTCGAGGCCCAGACGTTCGGCCAGAATCTCCAGCCGCCGCCGGCTGACGGCGCGGGCCTCGGGACGGGCAGCCAGGTCGCCCCACGGGTTGAGCATGAGCGGAGCCGGTTCGTACTCCGGCGGGCCGACGACGCCCTTCGGGTCAATGGCCAGCCAGCCGCGCTTCGATTGCAGGATGTTGTAATGATGACAGTCGCCGTGCAGGACGACGGCGGGCGAAGACTCGGCCCACAGGTTGGGCAGGAGGCTCTCGACGGCTTCCACGAGACGCGGCGGAAACGGCCCCGTCTCGCCGCCAAAGCGCGGACGCAGGCGATTCAGTTCATCGAACCAGACCCGCAGCCTGAGCAGCGGCTCGCCGGGCGGCGCGGGACGCCACAGGCGGCGCATCACCTCGGCGGCGAGGGCCGTCTGGCTTTCGTCGTCCAGCCCGGCCAGGTGCAGCATCGTCCCGGGGAGGAGACGCTCCTCGAGCAACATGCCGCGCTCAGGGTCGGCTGCGTAGAGATGGCAGGCGCCCGCCCCGGCGTAGAGGCGCAGGGCGGCGATTTCGCTGGTCAATTCCTCGTTCGGGACGCCGATTTTGAGCACCGCCGGCCTGCCGTCGGGCAGCGTTGCGGCGCAGGCGTAGTTGTAGGAGAGCAAGAACGGCTCGCCGAGGGTCAGGTTCCAACGGCGGGCGGCCTCGTCCAGCCGGGCGGGCAGGTCGGCCAGGTAACGGCGGCCCGCCTCGCCGAAGGCTTGAATTACGTTGTCAACGAAGACGGGAGGCAGTTTCACGACGGCTTCTTCTGGCCATAGGTCTCTCGATGCACGCGCTCGGGGTCGTACTGTGTGCGCGGCGGCTTCTCCTCGGCGGGATAGCCGACATAAACCAGCGCCAGCGGCGTGACGCGGGGCGGCAAGCCGACCACCTCGCGCACGACCCGCTCGAACTCCTTCACCGGATGCACTCCCACCCAGACCGTGCCCAATCCCAGGCCGACGGCGGCGATGAGCATGTTCTCGACCGCCGCCGAGCAGTCTTGTTCCCAGAAGAGCCGCGCCGCCGGATTGGCCGAAAGCGACGGGTTGCCGCAGACGACAATCGCCGCCGGCGCGTTGCGGTTGCCGAAGATGAGCCGCTGGCGGAATTGCGCCAGTTTCTCCGGCTCGGTGACGACCACGAATTCCCACGGCTTGCAATTCATCGCCGAGGGGGCGGCCATGGCGGCCTGGAGCAGAAGGTCGAGTTTTTCTGGCTCCACCGGCTGGTCGGTGTACTTGCGGATGCTGCGGCGGCGGAAGATGGTCTCGAGGGCGGGGTTCATGGTGCGCAATATGGAGGATGGCTAATGCTTAAATGGTTAATAGATTGGTGGGCTGTGAAAAGCCATTCACCGTTTTCCACAATCCATCATCGTCTAGCCGGGGAACATCTTCTCGAACACTTCCGGGCAGTACTGCTCCACCATCTCGCTGGTCAGGCCATTTTCTTTGCAGATGGCCGCGTAGAGGTCCACCGACGGGCGGCGGATGCGCTTCTGCGTCTCGGGGTCGAGGCCCCACAGGCCGAAGCGCTGACTCCAGCCGCGCTCCCACTCGAAATTATCCACCAGCGACCAGTGGAAGTAGCCCCTGACCGGCCAGTTGAAATTCACCGCCCGCCACATCTGGTGGATGTGCTGCGCCAGGTAGCGCGGCCGCAGGCGGTCCTCGGCGTCTTCCACGCCGTTCTCGGTGATGAGAATCGGCAGGTTGGGGTAGGTGTGCTGCGCCCAGCGGATGCTCTGGAAGAGGCCTTCCGGGATGTTGGCGATGAAGCCGGTTGGGCTGAGGTCGGCGTCCTTGGGGTAGAAGGCGCGGCTGAAGAGTTCGCGCGGCCGGCGCAGGTCGAAGGCGACCGTGTCCACCGAGTAGTAGTTCAGGCCGAAGTAATCCTGCGTCCCTTTGGCCTCCGGGATGCGGAAGTTGCCCAGCGGGGTGCGCATGACACCCGTGCTGATACCGGTCGGGAAGCCCAGGTTGAGGCCGCTGTAGCGGAGATTGCGCATCAGCCGGTCGAGGGGCGAGGCCGGGCGGGCCGGGACCTGCGGCCGGTAGTGCAGGGCGTAGCCGACCCGCGCCTCGGGCTGAATCTGGTGGATGGCGCGGTAGGCTGCGGCGTGGCCGCGCAGCAGGTTCGCCAGGACGCGCACGGCCAGTTTGTTGTCCTGTTTGCCGGGCGGAAAGTCTCCGCTCAGATAGCCGCTCAGGGCATAGACGTTCGGCTCGTTGATGGTGCACCACAACGTGCAGTATTCCTTGAGCGCCTCGACCGTTTTGCGGACAAACTTCTCGAAGAGCGGGACGACCGCCTCGCTTTCCCAGCCGCCCATCTCGCTCAGCCAAAGCGGGTCGGTGAAGTGGTGCAGCGTGACCAGCGGCGTCATGCCGCGCTCGTGCAGGCCGCGCAGCATGGCGCGGTAACGCTCGAGGGCCTCCTCATCCCAGCGGTCGGGCGCGGGCTGGATGCGGCTCCACTCGACCGAAAGACGGTGGGCATTTTGCCCGGCCTCGGCGGCGCGGTCGAAGTCCTCTTTCCAGCGTCCGCCCCACCAGTCACAGGCCAGGCCGGATTTGTGTTTCGTGTGGCCTTCCTGTTCCCAGCGATACCAGTTGTTGTTGGTGTTGTTGCCTTCGACCTGATGGGCCGCCGTGGCGCAGCCCCACAGGAAGCCTTTGGGGAAGTGAAAAGATGCAGAGGGCATGTGAACTCCAGTGTTCAGTGTTCAGTGTTCAGTGGTCAGTGGTCAGGGGGTGGGTTGTCGACGGGCGAGGTAGGCGAGATAGAGCGCCACCGAACCGGCGGCGGCCGCGTTGAGCGATTCGACCTTTCCCTGCATCGGCAGGCGGACGAGGAAATCGCACTTCGATTTGACCAGCGGACGGATGCCCTCGCCCTCCGAGCCGACGACCAGCGCCAGCCCGCCCGTCCAGCGGACCTCGGACGGGGCGCGTGACCCCGCGCCCTGGTCCAGGCCGACGATCCAGATGTCTGCCTGGCGCAGTTCGTCAAGCGCCTGGGAGAGATTCATGCGGGCGATGAGCAGGTGTTCGCTGGCGCCCGACGAGGCGTTGACCACCGCCGGGGTCACCTCCACCGTCCGCGCCAGGGGCAGCAGGACGCCATGCACGCCGACCGCCTCCGCCGTGCGCAGCAGCGCGCCGAAGTTTTGCGGGTCGTTGAGCGTGTCGAGCAGGAGCAGGAAGGGCGCTTCGCCGCGTTGGGCGGCCAGGTCGAGCAGGTCGGCCAGGGTCACGTAGGGATAGCCGCCGGCCTCCAGGACGACGCCCTGATGGGCGGGGTGGATTTTGTCGAGGAGCGGGCGCGGGACGTGCCGGACGGGCAGGCGGCGTTCCTCCGCCAGGCGCAGAATCTCGGTCAGCCGCCCTTTTTCCTGGGCGCCCTCGGCCACCTGCAAGCCGAAGACCTGCCGCCGCTTGGCGCGCAGGGTCTCATAGACGGCGTTGCGGGAGTAGATGAATTCTTTCATTGACCGGATTCTAACACGCCCCCGCTCGATTCTGCGCGCCGGAGGCCGGGGGGCGAATCATCAAGGCGTGACGGTCAAATCGAAAACGAATGGAACCGGCTCGGTGATGCCGGTGAAAGGGTCGAAGGTGATCCAGAGGATGATGGGGATGACTTCTCCGGCCCGCAGCGGGGAGAGGATGCGGTAGGAACTTCCCTGCTGCATTTGAAATGTGTCTCCCTCGCCTGGCCCGCCTCCGCCGCCGCCGTAGAACCGGAATTGAAAAGCGCGTTGCGGGTCGGGGAATTCGATTTGCAGATCGGTGTAAACGTAGAGTTCGGTTGGGCGCTCCCGCAGTTCGTCTTCGATGGCTGCCATCGGGCCGCGGCTTTCGACGTCGATGGTCAGGTCTGTTTGGCTCAAATGCGGGCTGACCGTGATGACGACGCCCTCGGCGGTCACGATGGTGTCTGGGGCCGGATATTCGTAAATGCCAAGAGATGTCGCCGTCGCACAGTCCGCTGCCCACAGGTCGAGTTCGAAAGCGACCGGTTCGGGAATCCCGATGTAATCGCCGAAGGTGACGAGGGCGGTGACATGAACCTGTTGCCCCTCCTCGATGGGAGTCAGAAGGCGGTAGGCGCGTCCCTGGCCGAGGACTTCAAACGCGCCGCTTTCGCCGCCCCCGCCTCCGCCTGCGTAGGCCTCCAGTTCGAGGGGAACGCCATCCGCCTCGGCAGAGATGGCCAAATCGGCGAGCAGGGGCGGAATCTCGCCGTTGGGGAATTGGCTGGCGAATCCCTCCGGGAAGGTGCCGTTCAGGTTGAAGGTGAGTTCGGTGCAGGTCAGGTGGCCGCCGGCCTCGAAGAGCATGTCGTCCTTGACGATGACGCTGGGGCTGAGCCGCTGGTAGAAAGCCGCCTGTGGGGTTGCGCTTGTGGCTGTCGGCGGCGGGGGCAATTCCCTGGCAGATTCGTTTCCGCTCCGCAATCTGGCGAGAAAGGCGCACGCCAGGATGGCGGCCGCTAGCGGGATGCCGGCTACGAAAAAGCGCAGCATGGTCTTCATGGACTTCCTCCGCAGTCGAATTTGGACGCTTCCATTGTCCGAAGTTTCGTCTGCTTTTTCAACTGCGGAAGGCCGCAAATCGAGGCGGGCGGGGCCGCCTGCGGATTCCCGCAGGTCGGCTGCAGAGAGTTTCAGGACGGCCTCGGTGCGCGAGGCAACCCCCAGTTTGGCATAGATGTTGCTGAGGTGGAATTCTACCGTCCGGCCGGAAAGATGCAGCGCGGCGGCGATTTGCTTGTTGCTCTTGCCCTGCAACAGCAATTCGATGACTTCCCGCTCGCGCCGGCTGAAGGTTGTGGGGGGCATTTTCGCCTGGAGAAGCGGCGGTCAGTTCCAGCGCCAGGTGGTGCCGTCTTTGCCGTCTTCGAGAATCACGCCGAGGTCCTTGAGGCGGTCGCGGATGAGATCGGACATGGCCCAGTTCTTCTGTTTGCGCATTTCGGCGCGCACCTCGATCAGTAATTCGATGAATTTTTCGGCCTCGCTGCCGGCCGCGGATTTGGCTTCGAGCCGGAGGCCCAAGACTTCGGCCAGGGCGCGCAGGGTCTGCTGGGCGGGTTCGAGTTGGGCGGCGCTGGCGCCGGCGTCGCGGGCGGCGTTGATGGCGCGGACGAGTTCGAACAGGTGGCCGAGGGCGCCGGCGGTGTTGAAGTCGTCGTCCATGGCCTCGATGAAGGCTTTCTGGGTGGCTTCGGCCTGGGCGGTCAGGGTGGTGGCTGCTTCGGAGGAGAGACCGGCCGCCGAAGGGGAAGCCGGCCGAAGTCCAGAACGCAGGCGCTCGAGGCCCTTTTCGGCGGCGTCCAGCGATTCTTCGGTGAAGGCCAGGGGGGCGCGGTACGATCCATTCAATACCAGCATGCGCATCACGTCGGCCTGACGCTGTTTGAGGAACTCGTTGATGGTGATCAGGTTGCCGGTGGATTTGGACATCTTCTCGCCGCCCAGTTGCAGCATACCGTTGTGCATCCAGTAACGGGCGAACGGTTTGCCGGTGAAGGCTTCGCTTTGGGCGATTTCGTTTTCGTGGTGCGGGAAGATGAGGTCGTTGCCGCCGCCGTGGATGTCGATTTGTTCACCGAGTTCGGCCAGGTTCATCGCCGAGCACTCGATGTGCCAGCCCGGCCGTCCCTTGCCCCAGGGCGAATCCCAGGCCGGTTCGCCGGGTTTGGCGGCTTTCCACAGGGCGAAGTCCATGGGGTGCTCTTTTTGTTCGCCGACCTCGATGCGCGCCCCGGCTTGCATGTCCTCCAGCCGGCGGCCAGAGAGTTTTCCGTATTCGTCGAACTGGGCAACGCGGAAGTACACGTCGCCGTTGGAGGCGGCGTAGGCGTACCCCTTGTCGATTAGCCCCTGAATCATGGCCTGGATTTTGTCCATCGTCTGGGTGGCGCGCGGGTTGGCGGTGGCGGGCAGAACGTTCAGGTCGGTCAGGTTGCGCTGATAGTCGCGAATATAGCCTTCGGCCAATTCGAAAGGGTCCACGCCCATCTGATTGGCGCGGGCGATGATTTTGTCATCTACATCGGTGTAATTCATGACGAATTTGACCTCGTAGCCGCGGTAGATGAGGTAGCGGCGGATGATGTCGAAGACCAGCGCCGACATGGCGTGGCCGACGTGCGCCTCCGAGTAAACGGTCACGCCGCAGACGTACATGCGTACCTTGCCGGGTTCGAGGGTCTGGAATTCTTCTTTCTGGCGAGTCAGGGTGTTGTAAACGCGTAACATGCGATTCTCCTCGGGGTGATTGCGCCTATTATAACCATAATCGTTGCTCGAAGGACCCGTTCCCTCGCTGGAAACGGTTTCTTTGCTCTTGAACGGCGCTCAGTTTTGTGGCATAATTCGGCTCAGAAAGGCGAAGATGGGAACGAGTATGCCCCCGCCGCTGTCAGCGAACCCGGAGACGGTGCGAGCCGGGTCAGCCAACGGAGCAGAAAATCCTCCCGGAGCCGCAGGCTGAAACCGGTGTTCAGTGAGCAGTGTTCAGTGAGCAACGGGAGTAGGTGAGCCGGAAGCCGACCGTTACCCCGGCAGGGTATCGCCGCAAGGCCGTACCCGGTGAGCGCCCCCGCCAGGGGGAATCAGAGTGGTACCGCGTGAGCGTTGGCTCTCGTCTCTGACAGGAGGCGAGAGTTTTTTTATCTGTTGCCAGCCTGTACATCCAACCGGAGGTCGAATGTTCAAACCCGTCAACCCCAAACTCGATACCCCAGCCCTGGAAGAGGGCGTCTTGAAATTCTGGAGGCATCAGAAAATCTTCGAGAAAACCGTCTCCGAGCGCCAGGGCGCGCCGGAATTCGTCTTCTTCGAGGGGCCGCCGACCGCCAACGGCAAGCCGGGAGTCCACCACGTGCTGGCGCGCGCCTTCAAGGACATGTTCCCGCGCTACAAGATTATGCGCGGTTACCACGTCATCCGGCGCGGCGGCTGGGACACGCACGGCCTGCCGGTCGAAATCGAGGTCGAGAAGCGGCACGGCTTCACCCAAAAGCGCCAAATCGAGGAATACGGCATCGCCAAATTCAACGAGGAATGCCGCAAATCGGCCTTCGATTACATCCAGGAATGGGAGAAACTGACCGAGCGCATCGGCTTCTGGGTGGACCTGGACGAGGCCTACGTCACCTACACCAACGACTACATCGAGTCGGTCTGGTGGATTTTGAAGAACTTCTGGGAACGCGGCCTGCTCTACAAGGGCTACAAAGTCGTCCCCTACTGCCCGCGCTGCGGCACGCCGCTTTCGGACCATGAGGTGGCGCTCGGCTACGACGAGGCCACCGACCCCTCGGTCTTCGTCCGCATGCCGCTGGTGGATACGCCCGGCACCTCGCTTTTGGTCTGGACGACCACGCCCTGGACTCTGCCCGCCAACGTGGCCGTGGCCGCCAAAGCCGACGTGGACTACGTCACCGTCGAGCGGACTCTGCCGGAGGGCGGCGCGGAACGGCTCATCCTGGCCGAGGCCCTGCTCGAAAAAGTCTTCCGCGGCGAGGCAGTCAAAGTCGTGGAGCGCTTCAAGGGCAAGAAGTTGAAGGGCAAGAAATATCACCCGCTCTTCACCTTCGTCCCGCCCGAAAAGCCGGCCCATTACGTCGTGCTGGGTGACTTCGTCACCACCGAGGACGGCACCGGCCTGGTCCACATGGCCCCGGCCTTCGGCGCCGAAGACATGCAGGCCGCCCAAGAGTTCGACCTGCCGGTTGTGATGACCGTCGCCCCGGATGGGACCTTCCTGCCCGAGGTCACGCCCTGGCGCGGCGTATTCGTCAAAGACGCCGACCCGCTCATCACCGAAGATTTGCGGGCGCGTGGCCTCCTTTTCCGCCTCGAGACGTACACCCACACCTATCCCTTCTGCTGGCGCTGCCACACGCCGATGCTCTACTACGCCCGCGAGTCCTGGTACATCCGCACCAGCCAATTCAAAGACCGCCTGGTGGAACTGAACAACCGCATCAACTGGGTGCCCGAACACATCAAAGAAGGCCGCTTCGGCAACTGGCTGGCCAACAACATTGACTGGGCCTTGAGCCGCGAGCGTTACTGGGGCACGCCTTTGCCGGTCTGGGAGTGCGGTCAGTGCAAACACCGCGAGTGCATCGGCTCGGTGGCCGAACTTTCCCAAAAGGCCGGCCGCGACCTCTCCGGCATGGACCTCCACCGCCCGCACGTGGACGAGGTGACCTACGCCTGCCCGCAATGCGGCGGGACGATGCGCCGCGTCCTCGACCTGATTGACGTCTGGTTCGACTCCGGCTCGATGCCGGTGGCGCAGTGGCATTATCCTTTCGAGAACAAGGACATGTTCGAGCGCCAGTTCCCGGCCGACTTCATCTGCGAAGCGGTGGACCAGACGCGCGGCTGGTTCTACACCCTGCATGCCATCAGCACGCTCCTGTTCGACCAGGAATGCTTCCGCAACGTCATCTGCCTCGGCCTGATTCTGGACGGCGAAGGGCGCAAGATGTCCAAATCGCTGGGCAACATCGCCAATCCCTGGGACGCCATCAACACCCACGGCGCCGACGCCCTGCGCTGGTACCTCTACACCGCCAGCCCGCCCGGCAACGAGCGCCGCTACTCGGCCGAACTGGTCGGCGAGGTGGTGCGCTCCTTCACCCTCACCCTGTGGAACGTCTATTCGTTCTTCATCACCTATGCCAACCTCGATGAATGGCGGCCCGGCGGACAAACCGACAATTTGGCCTACAACAGCCTCGATAAGTGGCTGCTTTCCTCGCTGAACGCCCTCGTCCGCGACGTGACCGAGGCCTACGAACACTACGACGTCCCCGGAGCGACGCGCCCCATCCAGAACTTTGTCGAGGCGCTCTCGACCTGGTACCTGCGCCGCTCCCGTCGCCGCTTCTGGAAGTCCGAATCGGATACCGATAAACAGGCCGCCTACTCGACCCTCTACACGGCCCTCGTCACCCTGGCCAAACTGCTCGCCCCGGCCATGCCCTTCCTGGCCGAGGAACTCTACCAGAACCTGGTCCGTTCGGTGGACCCCCAGGCGCCCGAATCGGTCCACCTTTCCGAATGGCCGCAGGTCAACGCCGCCCTGATTGACGAGACCCTCAACCGCGAGATGGAACTGGTGATGAAACTCGTCTCGCTCGGCCACTCCGCCCGCCAGAAGGCCAACCGCAAGGTGCGCCAACCGCTGGCCGAGGCCGCCTTTGCCCTGGGCCGCCCCGATGAGCGCCATGCTGTGGAAACCTACGCTGACCTCATCATGGACGAGTTGAACGTCAAGCGCGTCCGCCTGCTGGATGCCTCCAGCGAGGCGGCCACCTTCTTCCTGAAACCGCTCCCCAAGCAACTGGGGCAAAAATACGGCAGCAAATTCCCCGCCATTCAGAAAGCCATCCTGGCCCTGGATGCCGCCTCCGCCGCGCCGACTCTGCTCTCCGGCCGGCCGCTGCAGGTGACGGTCAACGGCGAGAGCCTCGACATCCTGCCCGAAGAAGTGGAGGTGCGCGCCGAAGCCAAGGCCGGCTTTGCCGTGGCCGCCGAGGGCGCCTATCTCGCCGCCCTGGTCACCGACCTGACCCCCGACCTCGTCCGCGAGGGCCTGGCGCGCGAATTCGTCCGCCGCGTGCAGGACCTGCGCAAGACCGCCGGTCTGGAGGTGGCCGACCGCATCCGCCTCTACGTGGAGGCCACCCCCGGCCTGCGCGAAGCCATCGAGACCCACCGCGATTACGTCACCGCCGAGACGCTGACGGTGGAACTGAACTTCGCCGCCCCGCCGGTTGGGGCTGCCGCCGCGGCCGATGAATTCGACGGCGAGAAAGTTTCTGTGGGATTGACCAGGCGGGCTGAATTCGATGATTGAAGCGGCTTTTTACCCCCTGACTTCCGACCGCTGGGACGATTTCGAGCGCCTCTTTGGCCCGCGTGGCGCCTGCGCCGGCTGCTGGTGCATGTACTGGAAGCAGACCCGCCGGGACTTCGAGGCTATGAAAGGCGAACCCAACCGCCTGGCGCAGAAAGCCTTCGTCGAATCCGGCTGCGTCCCCGGCCTGCTCGCCTATGTGGATGGCCTTCCTGCCGGATGGGTTGCCGTCGAGCCACGCTCCGCATATCCTACCCTGGCGCGTTCACGCGTGCTGGCCCCGCTCGATGACGCGCCGGTTTGGTCGCTGCCGTGCTTTTTCGTGGGGCGCAAATTCCGTCGCCGGGGGTTGACCGTCGCGCTGCTCAAGGCGGCGGTCGAATATGTGAAGTCCCAGGGCGGGAAGGTGGTGGAAGGCTATCCGGTCGAAACGCAGGGCCGGGAAGCGCCGCCGGTCTTTATCTACACCGGGACGGCCTCGGCGTTCCGGCAGGCTGGCTTTGTCGAGGCGGCCAGGCGCTCTCCCACCAGGCCTATCATGCGTTTCGTCATCTAACCTCAAATCAAAAATCTCCCGCAGGTTCAAAATCTGCGGGAGATTGCTTTTATACGAGGTCTTCCATTAACTCCAGCGGTACCACTGCCGCGCCGACGATTCCTGGCCCGGTGTGGACACCCAAGACGGGGGAAATGCGCAGGATTTCCAGTTTGCCGATGTTGAGGCGGCCTTGCAGCGTCTCGGCCAGTTTGCGGGCGCCGTCCTCATAGCGGCCGTGCATGACGCTGACCCACAACGCGTTCTCGGCATAGAGTTGGTGGAGGTGTTCGCCGATCGTTTCGAGGGCGCCAGGGATGGTGCGACTCTTGCCGAGGGTGCTGTACTTGCCGTCGACTTTGTCCACGTGGATGACCGGTTTGACTTTCAGCACCGAGCCAAGCAGGGCCTGGACGCGTCCGATGCGTCCGCCGCGCGCCAGGTATTCGAGCGTCTCGAGAGTGTAAACGACCTCTGTCTTCTGGCGGATTTGCTCCAAGCGCGTCAGGATCGCCTCTTTCGTCCAGCCGGCGCGGGCGGCCAGGGCAGCGGCCAGCACCTGGAAGCGTTGTCCGCCAGAGAGGGTGAACGAGTCGATGACGTGGACGACCTTGTCTTTGATCTGTTCGGCGCCCATGCGGGCGGAATTGATCGTTCCGCTCAGGCCGGAGGAGACATGGATGGAAAGCACCTGTCCTGCCTCGGCCAGTTTCTGATACAAAGCGGCGAAGATGCCGCTCGATGGCTGGGCGGTGGAGGGGATTTGCGGGTACATGGCCGCCAGACGGTCGTAGAACTCATCGGGGGTCAAATCCGCCGAGTTGACTTCGCCTTCGGGGAATTGGATGAATAACGGAGCCTCGACAATGCCGAGCGCTTCGCGCTCCTCGGCCGTCAGATCGGCGGCGCAATCGGTGACGATTTTCATGGTTTCTCACTTTCTTGGGTAGAAGACTTGATTTCTCGCGGGCAGGGCTGACGGCTATGAGACGGTGGAGCGCTGCTCTCAAAAGCATTATACGCAAGGCGGGGGCATTCTTCGGAATCTCTAATCTGTTTCTCATTCCCGCCAAGACAGGTAGTGAAACCTGCACGAATGCCGCAAGCACGAAAAATCGAAATTCGAACGTTGACATGCGGGGCAGGGGCATGTATAATAATGACCGCTTCTGCCCCGGCAGGTTGCTGGGGCGGTCGCTTGAATCCCGGCTTACCCGCAGCAGGGCACATCTCATCGAGGTCGCGTGCGTTGACTGCGGTGAAGCGAAGACCAGGAGTGAAACATGAAGTACGCCATTGTCGAAAGCGGCGGCAAACAATATAAAGCCGTCGAAGGGGCCACGATCGAGGTGGACCGTTTGCCGGTCGAGGCCGGCGCGATTGTCAGGCTGGAACAGGTCCTGTTGCTGGCGGACGGGGAAAATGTGACCGTCGGCACACCGCTCGTCAAGGATATGACCGTCTGGGCCAGGGCGCTGGAGCATGTCAAGGGTCCGAAACTGACCGTTTTCCACTACCGCCCCAAGAAGCGCATTCGCGTCAAGACCGGTCACCGGCAGACTTATACCCGTCTACTGATTGAACAAATCGGCGGGTCTGCGCTGGTCGAGAAGAAGGCTGCCCCGGCGGCCGACCAGGCGGGCGAGAAAGTGCCCGCTCAAGACGTTCAATCTGCCCCTGCGGCGAAGCCCAAGGCGGCCCCGAAGCCGAAGGCCGAAGCCAAGGCGGCTCCCAAGACCAAACCGGCGCCTGCTGCGAAGAAGGCCGCCGAGTCTGCTGAAAAGAAAGCCAAGTAAGAGAGCGAGGTCAGTATGGCACACAAAAAAGGTGGCGGCTCCAGCCGCAACGGACGCGACAGCAATTCTCAACGCCTGGGTGTGAAAAAATACGCTGGCGAACAGGTGCGCTCTGGCAACATCATCGTGCGCCAGCGCGGCACGCACATCAAGCCCGGCCTTAACGTGGATATCGGCAAAGACGATACCCTCTTTGCCACTATCGACGGCGTGGTCGTTTACGACGTTGTGCGCGGCCGCAAGCGCGTCAACGTGCTGCCGGTCGAAAACCAGTAACCGGCAAAAGGGAAAGACAAGAGATTATGAAGAAAGATATCCATCCCACTTACTATACCGATGCCCGCGTCACCTGCGCCTGCGGCAATACCTGGACGACCGGTTCGACCCGCAAGGAGATCCGGGTCGAGATTTGTTCGAAGTGTCACCCGTTCTTTTCGGGCGAGGCCCAGCGCATCGTTGACATCGAAGGGCAGGTGGATCGTTTCTACAAGAAACTGAAAGTGCGTCAGGAGTACGTCGAGGAAAAGAAAGCGCGCGCCGAGGCGCGGGTTTCCCCCAAGCGGGCCATTTCCGACCTGGAACTGCCGGGGCGCGCCGTCGAGGCCCTGGCGAGGGGCGGCATCTCGACGGTGGGCGAGTTCCTCGACAAACTGGCCGAGGGCGAGGAGGCCGTCCTGGCGTTGGAAGGGTTCGGCCGCAAATCGCTGATCGACCTGAAAAAGAAACTGCGCGCCCTGGGTTATCAACTGCCCGAAACGGGCGAATCGGCCGCTTGATATTTGCCGAAAGAGAAATATCAGGTAAACTTAACGGGCAGGTGCCGGGCATCTGCCCGTTTCCTTTCGATATCCAATCGGGAGCAAACAAATGATGCGTCATACCAGCGGTTCGGTCGAAGTGATTTGCGGCTCGATGTTCAGCGGAAAAACGGACGAGTTGATTCGCCGGCTGCGGCGGGCGGTCATTGCCCGCCAAAAAGTTCAGGTGTTCAAACCCGCCATCGACGTGCGCTATGCGGTCGAAAAAGTCACCTCGCATGCCGGCAATGACTTCGATGCCATCCCCGTCCAGAGTTCCGCCGACCTGCGCGCCCGCATCGAGCCGGATGTGACCGTCGTCGCCGTGGACGAAGCCCAGTTCTTCGATGACGGCCTCATCGGCCTGGTAGATGAACTGGCAGCCAGCGGCCGGCGGGTCATCGTCGCCGGCCTGGACACCGATTTCCGCGGCGAGCCTTTTGGACCGATGCCCGTCTTGATGGCCAAGGCCGAACAAGTGGATAAATTGCAGGCCATTTGCATGGTCTGCGGCGAACCGGCCAGCCGCACCCAGCGGCTGGTCAATGGCAAGCCGGCGCGTTACGATGACCCGGTGGTCATCGTCGGCGCGGCAGAACTGTACGAAGCGCGTTGTCGCAAACATCACGAAGTCCCAAGATAGCCTGACCGCCATGGGACGATGAGACCACTCGACCTCTGAAAGGACGGCATGCAACCCTACCAAGAATTCTTGGCCGAAATCTTGATTGACGAG
Organism: Anaerolineales bacterium; assembly: GCA_041287425.1. Lineage (GTDB taxonomy): Bacteria > Chloroflexota > Anaerolineae > Anaerolineales > Villigracilaceae > JAFGSI01. Next base: position 41,016 of record JBEULG010000032.1, read on the forward strand.
GCGGCTTTGCAGCGCCGCATCGCCGAACTGGGCGCCGAAATCAGCCTCGATTACCGGGGCCGCGACCTCATCCTGATTTGCATTCTGCGCGGCGGCATGGTCTTCCTGGTCGATCTCATGCGCCGCATCACCATTCCCCATCAAGTGGATTTTATGGCCGTTTCCTCCTACGGGAGCGGAGCGCGCCAGTCGGCAGGTCATGTGCGCCTTTCGCTCGACCTGCAGACCGACATCCGCGGCAAAGACGTTCTGCTGGTCGAAGATATCGTTGACAGCGGCAACACCATCGCCTATGTGCTCGAATTTCTCCAGACCCGCCAGCCGCGCAGCCTCAAGGTCTGCGCCTTGCTGGATAAGGAAGAGCGCCGCGAGACGCCGGTGCCGATCCATTACCGCGGCTTCCGCATTCCCAACAAATTCGTCTTCGGCTACGGCCTCGACCTCGACGAGTATTACCGTAATTTGCCCTTCGTGGGCGTGGTGGACCCGGATAAGTACAAGCCGGAGAACTGAGAGGCGGAAGAAAAATGCAAGATTATCATGAGTTTATTGATGAAATCCTGGTGGACGAGCAGACGATTGCCCGCCGGGTCGCCGAATTGGGCGCGCAAATCAGCCGCGATTATGCCGACAAGGATTTGTTGATCGTCTGTTTGCTGCGCGGCGCCATCACCTTCACCGCCGACCTGACCCGCCGCCTGACCATCGTCCCCGAACTGGACTGCATGTCCCTTTCGTCCTACGGCGTCGGCCACTACGCCTCGAGCGGCAACGTGCGTGTCAACCTGGATTTGCGCACCAACATCGAGGGCCGCCACGTTTTGCTGGTCGAAGACATCGTGGATAGCGGCCGCACCCTCGCCCACGTCCTGGAGATGTTGCGGACGCGCAACCCGGCCAGTTTGCGGGTCTGTGTTCTGCTCGACAAGAAAGAACGCCGCGAAGTCCCCGTCCAGGCGGACTATGTCGGCTTCGATGTGCCGGACAAATATGTCTTTGGTTACGGCATTGACATTGACGAACGTTATCGTCACCTGCCCTTCATCGCATCGGTTGACCTGAGCAAATATCGGCCTCCGGCCTGAGCGAGGGAGAAGGACATGAGCGGGGACAGAGACGACGAACTCCTCCCTTACGCCGGCCGCTGGGTGGCCCGCCTGCGCGGCCGAATCGTCGCCCAGGGCGGGACGCCTGCCCAGGTCCGCCGTCTGGCGCGTTCGCGTTACAAGGAGATACCGGAGATTATCTTCGTGCCTGCCTTAGAATCGCTTGCCTTGCCTCCCATCCTCGACGACGTCCGCCGGGCCCTGCCCGATGGGGTGACCGTTTATCTGGTCGGCGGCGCGCTGCGGGATGCCCTGCTGGGGCGCCCCGTCCGCGACCTGGACTTCGCCCTGGCGGGTCAGGCTATCGCCGCTGCCCGCCGCGTTGCCGACACCCTGCGCGCCGATTTCTATCCCCTCGACCTCCAACGGGATACCGGCCGTGTCATCGTCCATCAGTCTGACGGTTCGCGCCTGCTGATGGATTTTGCCTCCCTGCGCGGCCCCGATATCGACGCCGACCTCCTTGGGCGGGATTTCACCGTCAATGCAATTGCCATGGACTTGCGCAGCGGCGCGCTGTATGACCCGCTGGGCGGCGGCCGCGACCTGAAAGACAAACTCTTGCGCGCCTGTTCGCCCTCGGCTTTTGCCGATGATCCTCTGCGCATCCTGCGCGGTGTTCGACTGGCCGCCGACTTCGGTTTTCGGCTCCTCTCCGAAACCCGCCAGGCCATGAAGATGGCGGTCGTTCTCCTGGGAGATGTTTCGCCCGAACGGCTGCGCGACGAACTCTTTCGCATCTTCGAAGGCCCCCGCCCGGCGGCTTGTTTGCGCGCCCTCGATTTGCTCGGCGCCCTCGACCCGATTCTGCCCGAATTGCAGGCGCTCAAAGGGGTGACTCAGCCCCCTCCCCATGTGTACAACGTCTGGGAGCACACGCTGGCGGCCGTGGACGCACTCGACGGCCTGCTGACCGTCCTTGCCCCCGCCTGGGAGGCCGAGCAGGCGGCCGATTTGTTCGACGGCCTGCTTTCCCTTCGTCTGGGACGCTATCGCCAGGCGCTGGCCGAACATTTCGCCCTCTCTCTGAACATCCATCGCTCGCTGCGCGCTCTGCTGTTCTTTGCCGCCTTGTACCACGATATTGCCAAGCCCGTCACCCTGCGCGCCGATGAAGACGGCCTGTTGCGCTTCTGGGGCCACGACCAGGAAGGCGCCCTCCTGGCCGAACAGCGGGCGCGCGCCCTGGCGCTGTCCAATGAAGAGGCCCGAAGAATCGCGACCATCGTCCGGCATCACATGCGCGTCCTCTACCACATCAACCGCCTGTGGCGGGAGAAGCAGCCGCCATCCCGGCGGGCGGTCTATCGTTTCTTTCGCGATACCGGCCCGGCCGGTGTGGATGTCTGCTTGCTGGTCCTGGCCGACCTGCGCGCTACCTATGCCCAAACCTTGCCCCAGGATGCCTGGGCCGCCGCGCTGGATGTGGTCCGCCTTCTGCTCGAAAACTGGTTCGAAAGGCGGAGCGAAAACGTCTCCCCGCCGCCGCTGGTCAACGGCGACGATTTGATGGAGGCGCTCGCCCTCGCCCCCGGCCCGCGCCTGGGTCAACTGCTCGAAGCCATCCGGGAAGCCCAGGCCGTCGGCGAACTGACCACCCGCGAAGAAGCCCTGGCCTTTGCCCGTCGTTGGAAACCATGAGCGAGATCGCTGTTCTGCGGCAGGCCCTGCGCCGCCTCCCGGCGCTGAAAGGGGACTGGACGTTCGAACACCTCGGCCAAAACGCCTATTGCCTCCAGCAGGGCGGGCGGCGCTTCTTTGCTAAGTGGATTGCCGATGACGATGAACGCGGCCGCAATGAACTGGAAATTTATCGCACCGTCCTGCGCCGCGCCGACTTGCCGACTCCCGCCCTCCTGCATGTCCTCCCCGCCGGCCCCGGACGCCTGGCGTTGTGGGAATGGCTGGACGGCGAAGACCTGCGCCAAGAGGGCCGCCAGTTGCTGCCCCAGGCCTTTCGCCTGCTCGGTCATTTTCACGCCGCCCAGCGTCATACCGGGCCGCTTTCCTCGCCGGTCACCGCTCAGGTGTATGCCTCCGTGGCCGATCTGTTGCAGGGCGAGGCGGCCACCCTCGCTGCCCTGCTGCCCCCCTCCTTTCGGCAACCCTGCGCTGACTTCCTCATGCGCCTGACCTGCGGCTACCCGACCCTCATCCACGGCGACATGCATCCCGGCAACCTGCGCCGCGTTGCCGAAGGCCTGTATTTTGTGGACTGGGGCTATGCCCGCCGCAGCCTCAACCTGTTCGACCTGGACTACATCCGCAGCCTCGACCTGGGCGATCAGATCACCGAATGGTGGCACATCCGCCCCGAGGAAGCCGTCCACATTCTGCCGGCCTATTTCGAGGCGGCCGGCCTGAGCGCTTGCGATTGCTGGGCAATTCATCGCGGCGTGATGCTCTGGTCTGCCTTGTGGGCGCACTTCAACCTCGCCCGCGCCCACGATTTGGCCGCCCAGAAGACCTGCCGCCAGCGCATCACCCGCATTCTGGAGGAAAAATGAACGTCGTTGTCCTCGACCTCGAAACCCAAAATCTGTTCGAGGATGTTGGCAGCCGCAACCCGGCCCGCTTGCGCCTGGCCTGCGCGGTCACCTGGTCCTCGCTCAAAAACGGTTTCACCGTCTATTGGGAGAAAGATGTCCCCGCCCTGATTGCCGAACTGAAATCCGCCGGGCGGGTGGTGGGCTTCAACCTCAAGGACTTCGATTACGAAGTGCTCAAACCCTACGCCCCCGCCGAGCGCCTCGCCTTTCTGCCGACTCTCGACATCATGGAAGATTTATTTCGCTCCCTGAGTTTTCGTCTCAGCCTGGACGCCATCGCCCGCGCCACCCTCGGCGACGCCAAAACCGCCGACGGCATTCAGGCCGTCACCTGGTGGCGGGAAGGCAAACTCGACCTCCTGGCCGAATACTGCAAAGCCGATGTGGACGTCACCCGCCGCATCTACGAATTCGGCTGCGCCAACGGCTACGTCCACTACTTCACCCGCCTGGGCAGCAAACAGAAAGTGCAGGTCAATTGGCGATGCTGAAAGTAACTGTCAATGAAATGGAACTCGCTTATGAGCGCCGCGGCCGAGGCAAGCCGCTGATACTTCTGCATGGACATCCGCTCGACCACACCATCTGGGAACCGCTTGTTCCATTGCTGGAAGGCGACTTTGACCTTCTCCTGCCCGACCTGCGCGGCTTCGGTCAAAGCGCTGCGCCCCGGACCTCGTACCTGCTGACCGATATGGCCGCCGACATCCTGGCCCTGATGGACGCCCTGCAACTCGACCGCGCCGTCCTGGCCGGCCACTCGATGGGCGGATACATCGCCCTGGCCTTTGCCCGTGCCTGGCCGGAGCGCCTCGCCGGGCTGGGGCTGGTGGCCTCCCACGTTTTTGCCGACCCGCCGGAGCGGCGCGCCGTCCGTTACCGCGACGCGGCCGAAATCGAGACGCGCGGCCCTGGCCTCCTGGCCGAAACCTTCCCCCCCAAACTGACCCCCGACCCGCGCCTTCAGGCCCGTCTGGGCGAAATCATTGCCCGTCAGGACGCCTGGGGCGTGGCGCAGTCGCTGCGGGCGATGGCCGAGCGCCCCGATGCCTCGACCTGGCTGACGGATTTTGACTTCCCGATTCTGATGGTCCATGGCGCGGCAGATTCCCTCTTGCTGCTGGAACGCGCCCGCCAGGCTAAGGCCCTGGCTCCTAAAATTCACCTCGTCGAAATTGCGGATGTCGCCCACATGCCGATGATGGAAGCCCCTGAAGCGACCGCCGAGGCGCTGCGATTTTTCAAAAAATAAAACCCGGCTTCCCGCCGGGCTTTTTATATCGTGGCCCGTTTTTCTTTCTGCCTACTTCACCACCTTCCCTACGATGGCCGCTTCGGTCAGCACCGGCTCATAGAAACACCGGCAGCCGTTCTCGTGCGAGCAGCCCAGATGGGGGAGGGCAGGCACCTCGTCTTTTGGATACGTCTTGAGCAGTTCGTAACAATGAGGGCAGGCGTCGTGGGCGACACTCACGCGAATGGCGCGCACGCGCGGGTTCTCGCGCATTCGTTTCAGGGCAACGGCAGTTGCCGAAAATTGGGTCAAATCTGCTCCGCAGTGGACGCATACGCGGGCGGTATCAGGCGAATGGGCGTTGCATTTGGAACAGGTTTGCATGCTGAGACCTCCGTGCTTCTCTCGTCAATTGGACTGCTGCGAAGAGGGCAGCGTTTGGGCTTCTGCCGCTCGCGGCCTCAATTGTACCACCGACCAAAAAACCAGGACGGGCTTCGGCCCGTCCTGGAAGAAGAGCGAGGGGCTGGCTTTCGGGCCGCCCAAGCAAAAGCGTTCAGGAAGAGGCCGGGCGGACGGACACCTGGGCCGGACCGGGCGCGGCCTTGCCATTGACTCGGCGAATCAGTGTGTTGAGGCGCGCAATCAGCAGGCCGCTGGAGGCGGGCTTGACCAGATAATCGTCGGCGCCGGCGTCCAGGGCGGCGGCCACGTGCCCGGGGCTGTCGAGAGCGGAAAGCACCAGAATGGGAGTCTGGCAAAAAGTGCGCAGCGTGCGACATACCTCCCAGCCGTTCATGCCGGGCATCATCAGGTCCAGGATGATCACGTCGGGGCTTTTTTCATGCGCCAGGCGGATTCCCTCTTCTCCCGAATGAGCAGAGGTCACCTCGAATCCGTGCGGTGTCAGGATGAGTTTGAGCAATTCGGTGGTGACAGGCTCGTCGTCAATCACCAGGGCTTTGATCATGCATTGGCTCCAACTTTTTCGGTTTCATATTATTATCCTGTAACTTGATGGATTTGTACTCTACAAGTGCTTTACAATCATGTAAGTTTTTTCTCCCCGAAGCCTGTCGAAGGGTGAGTTGCTGCGCTTCTTGAAAATCCGGCCAAACATCTGCCAGGCCGCAACGCTTTGTGGTAAACTTGCCGATTAGTGTGTTTGTAACCGCTTACAACAAAAAGTCTATGGACTTATATTTTCATTTTGAAGGAGGCCAACGATGGCGAAAAAATGGGTTTATCTTTTCGAAGAAGTTGCTGAAGCCGAGAAGTACGCCGGCTCGTGGGAAGGCGTGCGCGGTCTCTTGGGCGGCAAAGGCTCCGGCCTGGCCGACATGACCCGCGCCGGGGTCCCGGTGCCGCCCGGCTTCACGGTCACGACCGAGGCGTGCAACGAATTCCGCAAGAGCGGCCAATTCCCGGCCGGCATGTGGGAGCAGGAACTGGAAGCGCTCAAAGTGGTTGAGCAGAAGACCGGCAAGAAGTTCGGCGACCCGAACAACCCGCTGCTGGTTTCCTGCCGCTCCGGCGCTAAATTTTCCATGCCGGGTATGATGAACACCATCCTCAATATTGGCATGAATGACGAGGTGGTCGAGGGGATGGCCAAACTGACCAACAATCCCCGCTTCGCCTGGGATTCGTACCGCCGCCTCATCGAGATGTTCGGCACCACCGTCTTCGGCCTGGAAGACGAGGTCTTCGAGCATCCGATGGCCGAGTACAAGGCGCAGAAGGGTTACAAACTCGATACCGAGATGACCGCTGAGGATTGGAAGACCCTGGTCGGCATCTTCAAGGAAGCCTACAAGAAGGGCGTCGGCGCGGACTTCCCGCAGGATGTCTTCAAGCAACTCGAACTGGCCACCAAGGCCGTCTTTGAGTCCTGGATGGGCAAGCGCGCCATTGACTACCGCCGCGCCACCGGCATTTCCGATGACCTCGGCACGGCCGTCAACATCGTGACGATGGTCTTCGGCAACATGGGCGACGACTCCGGCACGGGCGTGGCCTTCACCCGCAACCCCTCGACCGGCGAAAAGAAGATGATGGGCGAGTACCTGCTCAACGCCCAGGGCGAGGACGTGGTGGCCGGCATCCGCAACACCGACCCCATCGAACACATGGCCGAAGTCATGCCGGATGTCTATCGCCAGTTCATGGACATCGCCGACAAACTCGAAAAGCACTACAAGGACATGCAGGATGTCGAGTTCACCATCGAGCGCGGCAAACTGTGGATGCTCCAGACCCGCAACGGCAAACGCACCGCCAAGGCGGCAGTCAAGATTGCCGTGGATATGGCCAACGAAGGCCTGATTACGAAGGAAGAGGCCGTCCTGCGCGTCACCCCCGAAAACGTGGACTCGCTCCTCCACCCGCAGTTCGACGAGAAGGCCCTCAAGGAAGCCGAGAAGACCGGCACGTACCTGACCAAGGGCGTCAACGCCTCGCCGGGCGCGGCCGTCGGCCAGGTCTATTTCGATGCCGACACCGCCGAGCGCATGGCGAAGGAAGAGAAACAGCAGGTCATCATGGTGCGCCCGTTCACCAAGCCGGATGACGTGCACGGCATGATTGCCTCCAAGGGCGTGCTGACCAGCGAAGGCGGCGCCACCTCCCACGCGGCAGTCGTCGCCCGCCAGTTCGGCATCCCCTGCGTGGTCGGCGCCAGCGAAATCAAGATTGACCTGGAGAAGCGCCAGATGACCATCGGCGAGAAGGTCGTCAAAGAGGGCGAGTGGATTTCCGTGGACGGCACCACCGGCAAGGTCTATGCCGGGCAGATTCCGACCGTCTCCCCCAGCCTGGAAGAGCAGACCGAACTGATGACCCTCCTGCAATGGGCCGATGAAATCGCCGCCCGCCCCGACATCCGCACCCTGCCGAGCGGCGAAAAGAGCCGCGGCCTGATGGTCTGGGCCAACGCCGACTACCCCAAGGACGCCCGCCGCGCCCGCTCCTACGGCGCAGTCGGCATCGGTCTGTGCCGCACCGAGCACATGTTCTTCGAACCGGAGCGCCTGCCCATCGTCCAGCGCATGATTCTGGCCGAGACCTCCGAGGAACGCACCAAAGCCCTCGATGAACTCCTGCCCTCCCAGCGCTCCGACTTCGACGGTCTGTTCGAGGCGATGAACGGCTACCCGGTCATCATCCGCCTGATTGACCCGCCGCTGCACGAGTTCATGCCCGACGAAGAGAAACTCCTCGAGGAGGTCATCACCCTGCGCGTCAAGGGCGGCGACCCGCAAGAACTGGCCGCCAAAGAGAAACTGCTGGCCGCCATCAAGGGGCTGCACGAGTCGAACCCGATGATGGGCCTGCGCGGCGTCCGCCTGAGCATTTACATGCCCGAAATCGTGGAAATGCAGGTGCGCGCCATCTTCGAGGCCGCCGCCGACTGCACCAAGCGCGGCATCGTGGTCAAGCCCGAAGTGATGATTCCGCTCACCGGCACGGTCAAGGAACTCGAATGGATTCAGCCGCGCCTGGAGCGCATCGCCTCCACCGTGATGGAGGAGAAGGGCGTCAAGTTCGACTACAAATTCGGCACGATGATTGAAATCCCGCGCGCCGCCGTCACCGCCGGCGAGATTGCCAAACTGGCGCAGTTCTTCTCCTTCGGCACCAACGACCTGACCCAGATGACCTTCGGCTACAGCCGCGACGACGCCGAGCGTAACTTCCTCGTCCTCTATGTCGAGCAGGGCATCCTGCCCAAGAATCCCTTCCAGACCCTCGACCGCGACGGCGTCGGCCGCCTGATGCAGTGGGCGGTCAACGAGGGCCGCAAGACCCGCCCCGACCTCGAGGTGGGCATCTGCGGCGAGCATGGCGGCGACCCCGACTCCATCGAGTGGTGTCACATCATCGGCAACAACTACGTCTCCTGCTCGCCCTTCCGTGTGCCGATTGCCCGCCTGGCCGCGGCGCACGTGGCGCTGAAGCACGCCGGCACAAAGATCGCCGAAGATAAGTAAAGCCGGTAGGGCGAGAGATTCTCTCGCCCTACTTTTTTCGTTGGTGAGACAGGCCGGAAGGCCTGTCTGCGCATTCAGTTGCTTCAGCGCATCAACTTCTTTTGATAGATCATTTCCCCGGCCTCGACGGCCACAGGCAGGGTGTTTTCGGCTGGCGGCAGCGGACAGGTGGCAAAGTAGGTGTAGGCGCAGGGCGGGTTGTGGGTCAGATTGAAATCGAGGACGACTTTGCCGCCGCGCGGCAGTTCGGCTTCGAGTTCGCGTCCGCCGCCGTAGGTGGTCTTGCCGTTGGTCTCGTCTTTGAAACTGAGGTAAATCCCCTTCTCGTCGCCGAGCACCTCCAGGCGGCATTCCTGGCCGTGCAGTTGGAAAGTGACATAGCCAATGTGCGGCATCTCGAAGGTGTTGCCTAGCACGTCGGTGATGGACAACGGGCGCGGTTCTTTGTAGGAGATGAAATCAGCCTCGATCCGATAGGCGGGATCGACGGGATAGTAGCGCAAGCCGGCGAAGTGCTTCCGTACCGGGTGTTCGGCGTCCCAGGTGCGCAGGAAGATGCGGTCGGCGCGCTGGATGACGACCATGATGTGATTGGCCAGCCTGAGAAAATCGGTCGACTCCTCGGTGTCCATGCGGAGGGGGCGCTTGGGAAGCGGGCCCTCGTTGCAGGTCATGATCAGACCCTCGATGGGCTGCGCGGTCACCTTGCCGCTTTTCAGGATGAAAGCCCCCGCCTGGGGAGGAACCGCGTCTCCTGGCAGGTGAATGTCATTCTCAGGGGAACTCCCGAAGGTGTTTTTGCCCTCTCGCAGGGTGAACAGACCCGAAAGGGTCAGCCAGGAACGCTCGGTTTCGATCAAACGTCTTTCGCGGGCTTTGCGGGCACTTTCGATTTCGGCGGCGTAATTCAGGGGTTTGGTGGGCATGGCTTGATTATATCTGATTCACGCGAATGTGGGAGCGTTTTTCAGCGCAAGATGAGCGCTGTTTGCGGAGGATGGAGAAATTCGGCGCCGTTTTCGGTGACGAGGACGTCTTCCTCCAGCCCCACATAACCGTAGCCCGGCACGGCCAGCCCCGGCTCGACGGTATAAACCTGACCAGCCTCGAGCAGGCCGAGCGGGGATTGGCCGTATTTTTCCCACAGTGGACCGAGCAGCGTGCCGCCGTCGTGGGCGGCGCGGCCCAGGCCGTGACCCGTTCCGTAGGGATATTCTGGATAACCGGCGGCGGTGACCGTCTGGCGGGCAACCGAGTCGATCTCCACCCCGCGCCGCCCCGGACGCATGGCCTGCACGGCGTTTTGGATGGCGCGCACGACCGTCTCGAAGCCGCGTTGCACTTCGGGCGGCGCTTCGCGTTCGCCGGGGCGCAACAGATAGACCATGCGCTGAATGTCGGCACAATACTCCTCCTGCCGGACGCCGAAATCGAAGTGGACCAGGTGGCCGGGGGCGAGACGGATGTCGGTCGGGGCGGCGTGGCCGACGGGCGAATCGGGGCCGGCGTTGACGGCCGGGCAGTGTTCCCAATCCCAGGCCGGGGCCAGGCCGCGAGCGGTTATCTGTTCGTGCATGAAGTCGGCGACTTCTTTTTCGCTCAGTCCGGGTTTCAGGAAATCGAAGGTTTGGAGGAAAATCTCCTCGGTGGTTGCCACGGCCCGGCGGAGGCGCACTATTTCGGTGGGGGTCTTGCGGCTGCGCAGGGCGGCGATGACCGCCTCGGCGGAAATCAGGCGCTCGGCGAAGGGCGTGCCGGCCAGGTAGCCGACCAGGGTTTGGTACAGGCCATGGGTCAGGCCGTCGGCAACCGGGTCGCTGAGCGAGGTGTTGATGGCGATTTGCTGAGGGTCAAGGCGCCGGAGGACGCGCAGCAGGTCGTCGCGAATCGACTGGTCGTAGCCAATGACCTCGTCGTAGGCCTCCAGGCGGCGGGCGGTGTCGGTTTCCAGGCGGCCGAGGATGGCGATGCGTTCGCCGCGGCGGCTCACAATCAGGGCCGAGTGCCAGGTCAGCGTCCGCCCGTAGATAAGCGGCAGGACGGGGTCTTCGACCGCGCTGGTCTCGCGGACGAAGGTCAGCCACAGGTCAATTTGCTTTTCCTGCAGGATGGAAACGGCCTGTTCGACTTTTTCTTGAATGAGGGTTTTCATGTAGTCCTTTCTTAGGGCGGCGGCCAGGGGATGGCGACGGGGGTCGTGTAGCCGTGTTTTTCGACCGCGTACAGATTGCCGTAGGACGGATAGGCGCACCCGGCCTGGTCGGTGATGGTATAACTGGTAACGTACTGGTTGGTCAGCGTTCCCTCGCCGACGGTGAACCACACGTAAGCGCCATTCTGACAAACGTAGGCTTCGATGAAGTAGCCGCGGTCGTCATCTTCCGTCATCCAGACCGAATCCCAGGAGATGGTGACCTGGTCGCCATTGCGCACCGCCTGGACGTTGGTCGGTGGCCCGTAGAGGGCGCTCGGCCCTGGCATGTTGACGTTGGCGTGGGCGACGTAGCGGATGCGGGTGATGTCGCCCGTCACAGTCACTACGGAGGGCGAAACCCAACAGAAATAGGAGAGTTTGTCGAAGCGGACCTGCAGCCAGTTGCTGTTCTGATAGCGGCCGCGCACCGTGCCGGTATCGCCCTGGTAGAGGTCGGCGGCGTGCAGGTAGGCAATCGAGGGCCCGTAGCGGCAATGCGCCTGGGCCACGCTGACCACCACTGCAGGGAAGTCGAAGGTGGGGGAGGGGGTGATGGTCGGCGTGGGGGTTTCGGTAGGCGTCGGCGTGATGGTTGGCGTGAGGGTGGAGGTAAACGTCGGCGTGGGGGTGCGGGTGGAGGTGAATGTCGCCGTCCAGGCGGCGGCGGTGGCGGTGCGGGCTGTAGCGGTCTGTGTGGCCTGCTCTGCAGGGCTGGGGCCGCAGGCGGCGAGGAAGAGTGAAAAACAGAAAACTACCGGTAATACATGGATGCGGAAACTCATTTTGTTTTGTTCCCTCCGCGGTGAACAATCAGAAAATTCTCTGCCGGCCTGGGGCTTTTTATGGAATGGCACTCTGGATGAACTTCGTTAATTCGTTTTTGATGCGCTCCAGGGAGGGCCGGTGGATGTACATCATGTGTCCGGCCTCATAGTAACTCATGCTGACGTTGCCGCGCAGTTCCGGCTCCAGTTCGAGGCGGTTGAAGGTGTATTCGGTGGCCAGGTAGGGCGTGGCCAGGTCGTAGTATCCGTTGGCCACATGCACCTTGAGATGTGGGTTGGCGCACATGGCGTGACGCAGCGTCTCGGCGACGTTGACGTAGCGGTTCTGGTGGTCGGCATACGACCAGGGCCAGACCTTGGGGTTGAGAATCTCGTAAGGCAGGTCGGACTCGAATTTGAGTTCATTGCGGACGTAATCGTAGAGCGCGGCGGTGTAGGGCCCCATGATGGCGTCCATGCTGGGGTCGGATTCGCAGAATTCGCCCGCCGCGTCGCGGTCCATGCCCAGGAAGCGGCTGTCGAGGCGACCAACGGTGCGGCGGCGGTCGCGCAGCAATTCCTTGCAGAAGCGGTAGATGACCGGCCGCAGGTTGGTCTGCTCGACGTATTCCCGGCGCAGACCGGTGTAACGTGCCAGCCGCTCGGCGATGAGCCTGTGTTGGCGCTTGCTCAACGCCGCGCCTTTTGCCAGGGCGGCGGCGTATTCGCCGAAGGCAAATTTTTCCACTTCGGCCAGGAATGCCTTCAGCGGCCTGCGGCTGCGGACTTTGCCGTGATAGCGCGCCGTGGCGGCGTAGGTGGGCAGGAAGAGAACGTACGGCAGGTCATTGCCCGGCTCGAATTCCAGTGTGCTGAAATCCAGCACTGCCGAGACGAGCATGAGACCGTTCAGGTACAGGCCGTGCCGCTCCTGCAAATAACCGGAAAGGCCGGCGGCGCGGGTCGTGCCGTAGGATTCGCCGATCAGGAATTTGGGCGAGAGCCAGCGCCCGTAGCGGGTGGTGAACAGGCGGATGAAGTCTCCGACCGACTCGATGTCTTTCTTGAAATCGTGGAACTCTTTGGCTTTCTGCCCCTCCACCGGACGCGAGTAGCCGGTGCTGACCGGGTCAATGAACACCAGGTCGGTGACATCGAGCAGGGAGAACTGGTTGTCGGTCAGGCCGTAGGGCGGGGGCAGGAGCGCGCCGGCGTCGCCCATGACCACGCGCTGGGGTCCGAGCAGGCCGAGATGCAGCCAGACGGACGAGGAGCCCGGCCCGCCGTTGAACGAAAAGGTCAGCGGGCGCTTGGATTTGTCCTCGACGCCATCTTTCGTGTAGGCAACAAAGAAGAAGGAGGCTTTTGGCTTCTCGCCCTCGGACTCCTTCTCGCGGTCGGGGGTCTCTTCTTTCAGCACCATTGTCCCGGCAATGACGGTGTAGGCAATCTCCTGCCCGCTGATGACCACCTTGTGCTTGGTCTCGACCAGGTTGTCCTTCGGTTCGGGCTTCTTTTCTTCGGCTTTCTTTTCTTCGGGCTTGGGTTCGCTCATGGCAATTTCCTTTCGGCTCGATTATAAAGCAAAGCGGCCACCTCGACATCCCTTTGACATTTCTCCATTCCTCGCTTATAGTTCGGTTAATCTTATTCTCACGGAGGAATTCATGTTTGCAATCGGCATTCTCGAAGAAACGCACGGCGGCTCGGAACTGGCCTGGCTGCTGTGGGTGGCGCTGGGCTTCTTCGCCCTGATGGTCGTCGTCGGCTGGCTGGTGAGCCGCAACCGCAAGCCAGAGGCAGAGCCGGTTCATGCACATCATGAGCATCATGAAGCACACGCCGTCGAAGATGACCTGGTCAGTTTGGAGGGCATCGGCCCGAAAGTGGCCCAGGTGCTCAAGGAAGCCGGTATCACCACCTTTGCCGCCCTGGCCGAGGCAGATGCGGCCAAAGTGCAGGAAATCCTGAACGCCGCCGGCTTGCAGATGATGAATCCGGAGGGCTGGATCGAGCAGGCCAAACTGGCTGCCAAAGGGGATACAGAAGGCCTGGCCAGGTTGCAGGCCGAACTCAAGGGCGGACGGCGGGCATAGAAACGAAACCGGCGCACCCTTTCGGGGTGCGCCGGTCATTTTTTGCTAGGTGTCCATCTTCCCTAACCAGCCTCGTCGTTCCATCCATTTGGCCAGTTCGAGAACGGGCATGATGGTCAGTGCCAGGGCAAGGACAATCAGCCAGTCCACAAGCGGCAGGGAATAGGTGTTGAACGGCTCGTGCAGGAAGGGCAGGTACACGATAAGCAGGAGCAGGCCGATTTCCCACAGGATCGCCAGGTTCAGCCATTTGTTGGCGAAGGGTCTCTGAAAGACCGAGTGGCGGTCGGAGCGGAAGTTGTAGGCCTTGAAAAATTGAATCAGCACCAGCGAGACGAAGGTCATCGTCATGGATTCTTGAAGACTGCGGCCGGAATTGATGGCCCAGGTGAACAGGCCCAGGTTGATAATCGCCGACCAGATTCCGCCGAGCGTCATCAGCGTGACCACCGGACGGGTGAAAATGCCGATGCGCGGATTGCGCGGCTTGCGCTTCATCAAGTCGGCTTCGGGCGGGTCCACCGAGAGCGCCAGAGCGGGCAGGCCGTCGGTCGCCAGGTTGACGTACAGGATTTGCACCGCCGTCAGGGGCAGCGGAAGGCCGAGCAGCGCCGAACCGGCCATGAGCAGAATCTCGCCGATGTTGGACGAGAGCAGGTACATGAGATATTTCTTGATGTTGCCGAAGACGCCGCGCCCCTCTTCTACTGCGGCGACAATCGAGGCGAAGTTGTCATCGGTCAGGGTCATGGCGGCGGCTTCTTTGGTCACATCCGTGCCGGTGATGCCCATGGCAACGCCGATGTCGGCTTTCTTGAGGGCGGGGGCGTCGTTGACGCCGACGCCGGTCATCGCCACGATGTGACCGTTGGCCTGCAGCGCCGTCACCACGCGCAGTTTGTGCGCCGGAGAGACGCGCGCGTACACGTCAATCGTTTCCACTTCCTTTGTGAATTGCTCGTCGCCGATTTGGTCCAGTTCCGCACCGGTGACGACGCGTCCGGTTTTGAGCAGACCCAATTCGCGTGCTACGGCCCGCGCCGTGCTGGGGTGGTCGCCGGTAATCATCACGGGGCGGATGCCCGCCTCTTCGCACACGGCAATCGCGGCTTTGGCTTCGGGACGAGGCGGGTCAATCATGCCGGCCAGCCCCAGGAAGACCATGTTCGTCTCGGCGGTTTCGAGCGTGGCTTCGGGTTTGAAAGCGATTCCCAGGACGCGCAGGGCCTCGTCTGCCATGCCCTGGGCTATGGCGAGGATGCGTTCGCGTTCTTCCGCGTCCAGCGGCGCGAGGCCGTCGGCGGTCAGTTGCCGGTCGCAGCCGTTCAGGATGACTTCGGGCGCGCCCTTGGCGTAGGCGGCCTGTCCATCCCTGACCTTGTGTATGGTGGTCATTCGTTTTGTTTCGGAGGTGAAGGGGATTTCGCCCACCCGAGGATAGAGGGAGTCGAGTTCATCTTTCCACAACCCGGCTTTCGCCGCGGCGACGACCAGCGCGCCCTCGGTCGGGTCGCCCTTGATATGCCATCCGTCCGAGGCATCCTTCCCGCCGCGCGTCAGGCGCGTGTCCGAAGCGAGAGCGGCGGCGGTGAGCAGTTGGCGCAAGGCTTCTGTCGGCGGAGTGGGCGTGTCGCCGTCGAGTGAGAACTCGCCTTCCGGTTTGTACCCTGCGCCCGAAACGTGGAAGAGTTGTCCGGCCACGTAAATCTTGCGCACGGTCATTTCGTCGCGAGTCAGGGTGCCGGTTTTGTCGGAGCAGATGACCGAGGTGCTGCCCAGCGTCTCGACTGCCGGCAGGCGGCGGATGAGGGCGTTGCGTTTGACCATCTTCTGGACGCCGATGGCCAGGGAAATCGTCACCACCGCCGGCAGGGCTTCGGGAACGACGGCCACCGCCAGGGCGATGCCAAAGATGAGCATTTCGATGAAGGGTTGGCCGCGTACCAGGCCGAGGGCAACGATGAGCAGCACCACCACCAGGGCGGCGCGCGCCAGGACGGTGCCCACTTTGTCCAGGTTTTGCTGGAGGGGCGTCTTGCCGGTCTCGACCGTTTGCAGGAGTTGGGCAATCTTTCCGAACTCGGTCTGCATGCCGGTCGCGACCACCAGGGCGCGCCCGCGTCCGTAGGTGACCGCCGTGCCGGCATAGACCATGTTCCTGCGGTCGCCGATGGCCAGGTCGCCGTTCGGGAGCGGCTGCGTGTGTTTCTCTACCGGCACCGATTCTCCGGTCAGCGCGGCTTCTTCCACCTGCAGGTTGACCGCCTCCAGCAGGCGCGCGTCGGCCGGGACGCGGTCGCCGGTGTGCAGGAGGATGACGTCGCCGGGGACCAGGTCGCGGGCCGGGATCTTGGTCTCCTCGCCGTCGCGCAGGACCGTGGCAGTGGGCGCGGCCATCTGCTTGAGCGCCTCGATGGCGCGTTCGGCGCGGTATTCCTGGATGAATCCCAGAAGGACCGCGAACAGGACAATGATGGCGATGACGATGGACTCGACGCCATGCCCCAGCAACAGGGAAATGGCCGTCGCCGCCAGCAGGATAAGGATGAGCACATTCTTGAATTGCTCCAGCAGAATTTCCCAGGCGGAGACGCGCCGGGCGGCCTGCAGTTCGTTCGGGCCGTATTCCGATAGTCTTTGGGAAGCCTCGCCGCTGCTCAAGCCTTGCGGCTGACTGTTGAGTTGTCTCAGGGCCTCTTCGATGCTCAGGGTATGCCAAAAATTGTTGGGTTTCATAAACTAATGCCTTGTTCCTCCGTTGGATGTGTTCTGTAAATCTTCTTTGCGGGGAAAGCGGTTTTTGAAGACGAGGTGATTGAACAGGAAAATCAACCCGCCCAGGATGGCGACGAGAACGAGGCTGATGATTTCCACGGCCAGAGCAAGGATTTCCTCAATCCAGATGAGGATGGCCGAGCCGCCGGCCCCGGTGGCCAGGGCGGGTTTCCACAAACGGCGAACCCGCGTGGGGCGAGGCTTTTGGGTGGATTCGGGGGACATGCTGACCTCCTTTCAGGGCGTCTCTCTCACGCGGCGGCAGCCGGACTTACTCATGACTTGGCTTGGCGACCTGCGCCGCTTGAACCAGAAATACACAACCAGCACGAGAATGCCGCCTCCCAGCAGGAAGGGAAAATAGCGGTTGAGGTAGGTGCTGATGAGCGGCCATTCATAGCCAAGAAAATAACCTGCGCCGATTAGCAGGGTGCACCACACGTAAGCGCCCGTGAACGTAGCCGCCAAAAAGACCGCGAAGGGCATTCGCGCCAGCCCGGCCGGGATGTTGATGAGCGTGCGGATGCCTGGGATGACGCGCCCCACCAGCACCAGTCCCGGTCCCCAGCGTTGGAACTGCCGTTCGGCGCGCAGGATGTGGGCGGAATCGACCCGCAGCCAGCGGGCGAATTTGTCCACCAGCGGCCGCCCGCCCAAACGAGATACCCAGTACGTGATGGATGAACCGATCACGCTGCCAATCGCCGCATAGAGTCCGCCCAAGAAGACCATCGCGGGCGGGAGTTGATGCTCGTAGATGAGCATCCAGCCGGCGAAACCGAGGATGATTTCGCTAGGTGTGGTACCGGTGGCGTTTTCGAAGGCAAGCAACGCCACGACGCCAAGCCAGCCCCAGGCGTCGTAGAGGGCCTGAATGCCGGCCAAAATTTGTGTTTCGAGGGTTTGCAAAACTTCTATCAAAGTGTTTCCCTGTGTGTTAACAAAAAAGACCAACGCTTACAGTAAGCGATGGTCTTGCGCTTCTCTCGGACAGCCGGGAAATTTCTTTCCGTACTGACGACTGCCCATCCCGAAAAGCCGGGTGGCTACTCCCCATCGGAGTGACGTTATTTTACTTTAGAACATGAAGAACGTCAACGTTGACTAAATTTCATCATTTTGCCTTACCCTCTCGTTAAGTCTAATCGCTCCATACCACGCCATTGCGCCCATGCGACTTGGCGGCGTAAAGCGAGGCGTCGGCGCGCTGGAAGAGGCTTTCCAAAGTATCTTCTGCCAGGCGGAGCGTGCCGCCAATCGAGATGGTGACCAGAATATCTTCGGGGCAGAGAGACTCAATCACCAGGCGCAGGCGTTCGGCGGCCAGCAGAGCGCGTTCTTTTTCAGTCTCTTCCATCAATACGACGAATTCTTCGCCGCCCCAGCGGGCGACCGAATCGCCGGGCCGCTGGTGGGCGCGGATGGCGTGTCCGATTTTGCTTAGGACGAGGTCGCCGATTTCGTGCCCGTGTTCATCGTTGATGCGCTTGAAGTGGTCAATATCAATCAATAAAAGGGCAAACGGCTTTTTGAATTTCAGGCGCTGCGTCAGGCTGTTTGTAAGCGAACGCCGGTTGGGCAGGCGGGTGAGATAGTCGGTGTTGGCCAGTTCTTCCATCACGTTTCTTTCGCGCTGCGAACTTGCCAGTGCGTCCTTGACCTTGGCGAGGATGAAGGCCAGGAAGGAAATCGCCACCACGCGGGTTTCCAGACGCACGAGTTCCAGCAAAAGGGCAGTGTCCTGATTCCAGAGACGCAGGAAGCCCAGCGCGGTGGTCAGCACGGAGTAGGCAATCGAAAGTCTCAGCGCGAAATGGTGGTCGGCCAGAATGTAGCCGATGATGTAAATCATCGAAATGACCCAAAACACCGCCTCAACTTCCTGCCAGGCTGCTCGAATGTCGGGATGGAAAAACAGAAAGTACACGTACTTGGCAAAGAAAAAGAGGGCGACGGAGGTCTGCATGCAGTATTCCGTCCAGGACAGGGGGACCCGTTTCCAGCGCAGACCGACCAACCACAGGGCGGCGGCGCCCATCAGGAACGGGTATGCGTACCGGATGAACGGATCTGTCGCCCCCTTGAGCAGCCAGACCCAAACGATGGCCGGAATCCCGGCAAGCAGGGCAATCAGGTACAATTTCCGCTTGGTGGATTGCGACTGGAACGCGGAAGAAGAGGAATGCAAGGGGCTGGATTCCCCGGGAAAAGTGCTGTATTTCGGAGGGCCCATACCATCTTTCTCCAGAAGAAGAAAACAGGCCCGTGCTTTAGAATGGGCGCATCACGTCGGGCCGGAAGGAATTATGTATAATTTTATCCCATTTATCTTTATTTTGGGATGTTTGCCGTGCACAACATATTGAGCCACAGATTGCGCGAATTAGCATAGATATAGACAGGACTTACGCAAAATGAGATTCATTTCACCGCCAAGACGCCAAAACGCCAAAGTTTTGCAGAGTTCGCCAAGTGTGCTTGGCGTCTTGATACCCATCTTGGCATTCTCCGTGTTTTGGCGGTTCGTTCTGCGTAAGTCCTAATAGAGTAGAATTCGTCAACGATGGCTGTTTCTGCCTAAGAATTTCTTACACAAATTCGATAAAAAATCAGATATAATTCGTCCGCTATTTTGGAGCGTTCATGGACAAACAAAAACTATTGCAAATGTACTACGAGATGGTGCTGATCCGCCGCGTTGAGGAACGCGGCGCTGAACTGTATCAGGCCGGCAAAATCGGCGGATTCATGCACCTGTACATCGGCCAGGAGGCCGTCTCCACCGGGCTGATTGCCGCCCGCGAGCCGCGCGACCGGGTCATCACCGCCTACCGCGACCACGGCGTGGCGATCAACTGCGGCATTTCGGCCAACGAGGTCATGGCCGAGTTGCTCGGCAAGGTGACCGGCATGTCGAAAGGCAAGGGCGGCTCGATGCACATGGCCTCGGTCGAGAAGAACATGTGGGGCGGGCACGCCATCGTCGGCGGGCATTTGCCCATCGCCTCCGGCCTGGCCCTCGGCGACCAGTACCAGGGCAACGACAACGTCACCATCTGCATGTTCGGCGATGGGGCGACCAACATCGGCTACTTCCACGAGGCGCTCAACGTCTCGATGGCCTGGAATTTGCGCGTGCTGTGGGTCTGCGAGAACAACCAGTACGGCATGGGGACGGCCGTCGAGCGCGCCTCGGCGGTGAGCGAAATCCGTCAGAAGGCCGAGGGCTACGGGATGAAGAACGGGCGCGTCGACGGGATGGACGTGCTGGCCGTTTACGCGGCGGCCAGGGAAGCGATAGACTACGTCCGCCGTGAGAGTAAGCCCTACCTGCTGGAGGCGGTCACCTACCGCTTCCGCGGCCACTCGATGGGCGACCCGGAGCGCTACCGCACGCAGGAGGAAGTCAAAAAGTGGCAGGATAACGACCCGATTGGCATCTTCCGCGCCGCGCTGCTCAAGAAGAAGAACATCACCGCCGCCGAACTGGACGAAATCGAGGCGCGTGCCGAAGCCGATACCCAGAAGGCGGTCGAGTTTGCTGAAGCCAGCCCCGAACCGGGGATGGAAGAGTTGTTCAGGGATGTTTACGTAGAATAGACGGTGGACGATGGACGATTGACCATGGTCTATCGTCTGTGGTCGTCCGAGTGAAACGAGGACTTATGGCAAGAATCACCATGCGCGAGGCCATCTCGCAAGCCCTGTGGGAAGAAATGGAACGCGATCCGAAGGTCTTCATCCTCGGTGAGGAGGTCGGAGTCTGGGGCGGGACGTATGCGGTCACCAAAGGCTTCTACGACCACTTCGGCCCGCAGCGGGTCAAGGATACGCCCATCGCCGAGAACGCCATCCTGGGCGCGGCCATCGGCGCGGCGCTGGTCGGACTGCGGCCGGTGGCGGAACTGATGACCATCAACTTCGCCTTCTCGGCCATGGATTACGTCGTCAACCAGGCCCCCAAACTGCGCTACATGTTCGGCGGACAGTTCAAGGTCCCGCTGGTCATCCGCGCCGTCGGCGGGGGCGGGCGTCAACTCGGCGCCACCCACTCGCAGACGCCCGACGCCGTCTTCGCCCACTTCCCCGGCCTGAAGGTCGTCTCGCCCGGCACGCCGGAAGACGCCAAAGGGCTGCTGAAAACAGCCATCCGGTCCGATGACCCGGTGCTGTTCCTCGAGCACGCCACCATGTACCAGGTGCGCGGCGAAGTCCCGGAGGGCGAGTACCTCCTCCCCATCGGCCAATCCAAAATCCAGCGTCCGGGGCGGGACGTGACGGTCGTCACCTACGCCAAAGGGCTGGAACTCTCGCTCAAGGCCGCCGACGAACTGGCCAAAGAGGGCATCGAGGTCGAAATCGTGGACCTGCGCACGCTGCGTCCGCTCGATATGGGGCCGGTGCTGGAGTCGTTCAAGAAGACCAACCGGGCAGTCATCGTTGAGGAGGGCTGGCGTTCCTACGGGGTGGGCGCGGAGGTCGCCGCCCGCATGTACGAGGAAGCCTTCGACTACGCCGACGCCCCCATCCTGCGCGTTGCCCAGAAGGAAGTGCCCCTGCCCTACAACCGGACGCTCGAACAGGCCGCCCTGCCGCAGGTCTCCGACATCACGGCGGCGGTCAAGGAGGTGCTGAAGTAATGGCCGAGACGATCCACATGCCCAAACTGGGCTTCGACATGGCCGAAGGCACGCTCGTCCGCTGGCTGAAAAAGGAGGGCGAGGCGGTGACCAAGGGCGAGGTGCTGGCCGAAATCGAGACCGACAAGGCCACGGTGGAGGTGGAATCTTCGGCCTCCGGCGTGGTGCGCAAACTGCTCGTGGACGAGGGCGCGGTGGTGCCGGTGAATGCGCCGATTGCGATTGTGGGCGCGGCGGATGAAGTGATTAGTGAACAGTCGTCAGTCGTTCATGAAGCGCCCGCTGCCGTTTCGGTGCCGGACCGCGCGCCTGCTTCCGTTATGGAGACCGTTGCGCCGCCCGCGGCCGGTCACGTTAAGGCCAGTCCCCTGGCGAAACGCGTCGCCCGCGAGCGCGGCCTCGACCTGAGCCGCATCCAGGGCACAGGGCCGGGCGGGAGGATTGTGCGGCGCGATATTGAAAGAGTCTTGAGTCAAGAGTCAGATAGTCGCATCGTGCCGACTCCGGACCATGCGACTATGGGACTATCAGACTCCAGACTATCAGACTCTACGGTTCCTTTGACCAAACTGCGCCAGGCGATTGCCCGCCGGATGAGCGAGGCCAAGTCGAGCGTGCCGCATTTCTACGTGACCCATGAGTACAAGATGGACTTCCTGCTCGAAGTCCGCCGCCAGTTAAACAGTGCCCTGCCCGAGGAAGAGAAAGTTTCGGTCAACGATTTCATCGTCAGGGCCGTGGCGCTGGCTCTGCGTGAGTTCCCCAACCTGAACGCTTCCTTCGCCGGCGACAAGGTGATGCGGCATGGGGCGGTCAACATCGGTGTGGCGGTGGCGGTCGAGGGCGGCCTGCTGACGGTGGTCTGCAAGGACGCCGACGCCAAGTCCCTGCGCCAGATTGCCGCCGAGGTCAAGCGCATGGCCGCCGGGGCGCGCGAAGGGCGCGTCAAGCCGGAGGACATCGAAGGCTCGACCTTCTCGATTTCCAACCTGGGGATGTTCGATGTGGAGAACTTCGCCGCCATCATCAACCCGCCCGAAGCCGCGATTCTGGCCGTCGGCTCGGCGCGGCAGGTGCCGGTGGTGGAGGAGGGGCAGGTCAAGGTCGGCTGGCGGATGAAGGCCACGATTTCCGTAGACCATCGCGTCAGCGACGGGGCCGAGGCGGCCCAGTTCATGCAGGCGCTGGCGAAGTATCTGGAGGAGCCGGTCAGGCTGCTGGTGTAGGTCGGAGGGCCGCTCCGACCTACGCTTCGAAAGCCTTGATGGGGGTTTACTTCGGCAGGGCGCGCAGCAGCGCAACCAGCGAGGCAAGCGCGCCGCAGCAAATGGCAAGCAGCCCCACCACGCCGAAAACAATTGCCATGCTCTTTCCGGTTTGAGCCTGCTTACCGGTTTGCAGTTGGACGGATTGGCCCAGCAGGGAGGTGACCACAAAGGGCTTGTCTTTGACTTTGCCAACCACCAGTTGCCCGTTGCGGAGCGCCGGGACGCCGATGACGGTCACGCGCTGTCCGCCGCGCAGTTCCCACAATTGGGCGCGGGATTCGAGATTGAAGACGCGCGGGTCAATGCCGACCTGGATGGCCGCCGCCTCCGCTGCTTCGCGGGTCGGGATGACGCCCTCGCCGAGCGAGACCTTATCCAGCCCCTGCGGGTCCACCCAGACCGAGCCGCTCTCGTCTTCGAGCAGGAAGGGGACGCCGCGTAGTTTGTCGCCCGCGCCCCTCCAGCCGGTAAACTCATCGCTGCGCTGTCCATACTCGTTTCGCTCAAATACTTCCACCTTCAGCCGGACGAAAGCCAGCGGCGCTTCGGGTGGACCGTCAATGGCTTGCGGAACCTGTTTGATTACGCCCTCCAGCCGCACCGGTTGGTCAGATGACTTGAGCGTTGAAATTTTCGTTGGAACGGCGCTGTTGATGACGGCCAGGTTCTGGGTGTGTTTGCGCCAGGCATAGAACGCAACGGCGGCAAAAATCAGCAGCGGCACTCCGCAGCATAGGCCTCCCCCCAGCCAGAAAAGTACGCGCAAGAAATCTTCTCCCGATGTCATAAGAGCCTCCCATGTCTTTATAGCACGGGTCGGTGAGGGATTCAAGAGTTCTCCTTTGAACCACACAACACCCCGGGCCGGGGGTGTCGTTCGGGCTGTTTTGTGGTTTAATGTCCCCGCATGCTCTCTTCTCTGGATTCACCGTGCTTCATTTCCCCTTCCTCCTCATCGAATTCCTCGACGAACTCGTCTTTGGCGTGACCGACGCCGCCTGGCCGTTCATTCAGACCGAGCTGGGGCTGAACTACACCCAGATCGGCATCCTGCTGACCGCGCCGGGCCTCGTCTCGACCATCGTCGAACCGTTCCTGGGCGTGCTCGGCGATGTCTGGAAGCGGCGGCTGCTTATCCTGGGCGGCGGCGTCTGCTTCGTGCTGGCGCTCCTGGCGACCGGCCTGAGCGTCAGTTTCCTGCTTCTGCTCTTCGCCTTTTGCCTTTTCTACCCGGCCTCGGGCGCCTTCGTCAGCCTCTCGCAGGCCGCCCTGATGGACGCCGACCCCGCCCGCCACGACCACAACATGGCACGCTGGACCTTCGCCGGTTCGCTGGGCGTCGTCCTCGGCCCGCCGCTCCTGATCGGCCTCTCGGCCCTCGGCTTCGGCTGGCGTGGCGTTTTCCTGGCGCTGACGCTGCTTGCCCTGCTCATCCTGCTCTTTGCCTGGCGGCGCATTCCGCCCGACGCACCCGGTCTGCCGAGTCTCCCCTCCCTGCGCGGCGTCCTGGACGGTTTTCGAAGCGCCCTGGGCGAATTGCGCAACCGGGACGTCCTGCGCTGGCTGGTGCTGCTCGAATTCTCCGACCTGATGCTGGACGTGCTGCTCGGCTTCCTGGCGCTCTACTTCCACGATGTGGCCGGTCTGACCGAGAGCCAGGCCGCCGGGGCGGTCTTCATCTGGCTGGTCGTCGGTCTGCTTGGCGACTTCTTGCTCATCCCGCTGCTGGAAAAAGTGGATGGTCTGGGCTACCTGCGCTGGAGCGTCCTGCTCGAACTCGTCCTCTTCCCGGCCTTCCTGCTCGTCCCCTGGGTCTGGCTCAAACTCGTCCTGGTCGGCCTGCTCGGCTTCTTCAACTCCGGCTGGTACGCCATCCTGCAGGGACGGCTTTACTCATCCCTGCCGGGCAAATCCGCCTCGGTGATGACCCTCGGCACGGTCACCGGCTTGCTGGGCGGCCTGCTGCCCCTCGGCATCGGCCTCGCCGCCGACGCCTTCGGCCTGCGCGTTGCTATCTGGTTCCTGCTGGCCGGCCCCCTTGCCTTGCTCCTCGGCTTGCCCCCTTGCCATGCTCCTCGGCCTGCCCAGCCGCACTATTAACCATTAACCATTCTCTATGACCTGTTCTCTGTATTTTCACATCCCCTTCTGCCTCCACCGCTGCGCCTACTGTGACTTCAACACTTATGCCGGCCAACAGGACCTGATTCCCGCCTACGTGGACGCCCTCTGCCGTGAAATCGAAATCGTCGGCCGGAGGGCAGGCGGGCAGGTCTCCACCGTCTTCTTCGGCGGCGGCACGCCCTCCCTCCTGACCCCGCGCCAGTTCGAGCAAATCTTCGCTGCCCTGCATGCCCGCTTCGACATCCTCCCCGACGCCGAAATCTCCCTCGAAGCCAACCCCGGCACGGTCCGCCTCGACGCTCTGCGCGCCCTGCGCACCCTCGGCTTCAACCGCATCAGTTTCGGCGTCCAGTCCTTTCATTCGGACGAACTGCGCCAACTGGAACGCATTCACAGCCCCTTCGATGTCTTCGACGCCGTGACCTGGGCGCGCCGCGCCAGCTTCGACAACCTGAACCTCGACCTCATCTACGGCCTGCCGGAACAACCCCTCGACCGGTGGACGGCTACGCTTCGATGGGCTTTGTCTCTCGCCCCGGAGCATCTCTCGCTCTACGCCCTGACGATTGAGCATGGCACGCCCTTCGGGCGCTGGGCGGCGCGCGGCCTGCTCCCGCTCCCGGACGCGGACGCGGCGGCAGACATGTACGAGCGGGCCGGAGAAATACTCGCAGCGGCCGGCTTTGTGCAGTACGAGATTTCCAACTGGGCCAGGGATGACAGACAGCCATCTCAAAACCCGCCATTATCCATCGTCCATGAACCATCTTTCGCCTGCCGCCACAACCTGACCTACTGGCGCGCCCAGCCCTACCTCGGCTTTGGCGCCGGGGCGCACGGATATTTCGATAATTTGCGCGTAGCCAATGTATTGCGCATCAAAACCTACATCGAGCGCCTCACGAATTACGAATCCACGCATCACGAATCACGGAGCCGGAGACTCTCTCCTGCCGTCGTCAGCCTGCAACCTGTCAGCCGGGCCACTCAAATGCAAGAAGTCATGATGCTCGGCCTGCGGCTGACGCGCGAGGGCGTCTCCCGCCGGGGTTTTGCCGACCGCTTCGGGGTCGAGATGACGGACGTTTTTGGGGAAGAAATCTCAGAACTGCTCGGCCTGGGGCTGCTGGAGTGGGTAGAGGGGGAGGCTGCGCAGGTCTTGCGCCTGACTCCGCCCGCCCGTCTGCTTGGCAATCAGGTCTTCATGCGCTTTGTCGGCTGAAGCGTTCCTCGTCGGCCTCCACCATGCCCGCTGACCTGGCCTCCGCAGAGGGCGGCCGAAGAACGGTAACGGCGGGATGGGCTTCCACGCGCCGTCCCCAGCGCCGCTCGGCGCGGGCGCGGACCGTTTAGGGAGAGGCGTATTCGCCGATGATTTCGGCCTGGTCAAGGACGTGGTCTGACATGGCGGCCAGCACTTGCTCTGTCGTTGCCGCAGGCGGCAGGTCCAGCAGGCTGTCGAGAACGTAGAGCGTGAAAGCGTAGCGATGCCTGCCTTCGGGGGGACAGGGACCGTCGTAGCCGATTCGTTTGATCAGCGCTCCGCCGGGGAAAGTTTCTCCCTCGCTGGCGAAGCGGGCAAAGTCGTTGCGGCCCTGCAGGGCACCGTTCTCCAATTGGCCGCCTGCGGGGACGTTCTCCGGCAGGCCGGCGAGACTCGGCGGGAGGTTATAGACCACCCAGTGCGAAAATCCCGCCTCCGTTGAGGCCCCCAGTGCGGCCCCGGCGTCCAAATCATGGACCAAGAGCAGCAGACTTTGCGCCTCGGCTGGTACGCCCGACCACTCCAGCGCCGGAGAGATATTCTCGCCGAAGCAGGTGTATTGCGGGGGAATTTCTCCGTTGGGTG
>JBEULG010000033.1:0-107285 GCA_041287425.1 Anaerolineales bacterium
TTTCGGACGGGGTCCCCGCAAGGGGATGCATTCGATTCCCGCCATCTCCACTTGTAACGGCAGGGGCAGACCTCGTTTCGGACGGGGTCCCCGCAAGGGGATGCATTCGATTCCCGCCATCTCCACTTGTAACGGCAGGGGCAGACCTCGTTTCGGACGGGGTCCCCGCAAGGGGATGCATTCGATTCCCGCCATCTCCACTTGCCGCAGCAGGGGCAGACCTCATGGCGGGGAGATAAATCCCCGACCGAGAAGAATAACCAGTTCCAAATCAGCCAACCCTGAGGCCGCAGCCTCTCGACTTCGAGGCCCGTTCTGCGGGCCTCTTTTGTTTTTTCTACATAGCGTTAACGTTTTTCTTGCATCCATCGGGTATGCTATGACCATCTGAACTCATTCAGCGCTATTCGGCGCGTCATTTCTCACTACAAGGAGCGACCTCATGGGAAAAGTCATTGGTATCGATTTGGGAACCACCAACAGCGTGGTGGCCGTGATGGAAGGCGGCCAGCCGACCGTCATCCCCACCGCCGAGGGCGGACGGTTGTGCCCCTCGGTCGTGGCCTTCAACAAAAACGGCGAACGGCTGGTCGGTCAGACCGCCAAACGTCAGGCCGTCATCAACTCTGAAAACACCATCTACTCCATCAAACGCTTCATGGGCCGCCGCTACAGCGAGGTGGACACCGAACGCAAGATGGTCCCCTATCAGGTCATCGAGGGACCGCAGGGAGAAGCGCGGGTCAAGATTCCGGTCACCAACCGCGAATACACCCCTCAGGAAATCTCTGCTATGGTGCTGGCCAAACTCAAGGCCGACGCCGAGGCCTATCTCGGACAGCCCGTCACCCAGGCCGTCATCACCGTCCCGGCCTACTTCAACGACAGCCAGCGCCAGGCCACCAAGGACGCCGGCAAGATCGCCGGTCTGGAAGTCCTGCGCATCATCAACGAGCCGACCGCCTCGGCCCTGGCTTACGGACTGGACAAGAAAAAGAACGAGACCATCCTGGTCTTCGACCTGGGCGGCGGCACCTTCGACGTCTCCATCCTGGAGGTCGGCGAGGGCGTCATCGAGGTCAAGGCCACCAACGGCGATACCCACCTGGGCGGCGATGACTGGGATCAGCGCATCGTCAACTGGGCGGCCGATGAATTCCAGAAACAGGAAGGCATCGATCTGCGCCAGGACCGCCAGGCTTTGCAGCGCCTGCGCGAAGCAGCCGAGAAGGCCAAAGTCGAACTTTCCACGATGAGCGAGACCGAAATCAACCTGCCCTACATCACCGCCGACGCCACCGGCCCCAAGCACCTGGTGCTCAAACTGACCCGCGCCAAGTTCGAGCAGATGACCGAAGACCTGCTCAACCGCTGCCGCGGCCCCTTCGAGGCGGCCCTCAAGGACGCCAACCTGAAAGCCAGCGACCTGGACGAAGTCGTCCTGGTCGGCGGCTCGACCCGCATGCCGATGGTTCAGGACCTGGTGCGGCAACTGACCGGCGGCAAGGAACCCAACAAGGGCGTCAACCCCGACGAAGTCGTCGCCGTCGGCGCGGCCATCCAGGCCGGCGTCTTGGGCGGCGAAGTGAAAGACATCCTCCTGCTGGATGTCACCCCGCTCTCGCTGGGCGTCGAAACCCTGGGCGGCGTGATGACCACCATGATCCCGCGCAACACCACCATCCCGGTGCGCAAGACCGAGGTCTATTCGACCGCCGCCGACAACCAGACCGCGGTGGACATCCACATCCTGCAGGGCGAGCGTCCGCTGGCAGCCGACAACATGAGCCTGGGCCGCTTCCGCCTGGACGGCATCCCGCCGGCCCCGCGCGGCATCCCGCAAATCGAAGTCACCTTCGACATCGACGCCAACGGCATCCTCAACGTCACCGCCCGCGACAAGGCCACCGGCCGCGAGCAGAAGGTCACCGTCACCGCCTCCACCAACCTCTCGAAGGAAGACATCGCCCGCAAGATCGAGGAGGCCAAGAAATACGAGGCCGAAGACCGCCGCCGCCGCGAACTCATCGACGCCCGCAACAACGCCGACAACCTGGTTTACCAGACCGAGAAGGCCCTGCGCGAACTGGGCGACAAAGTCTCCGCCGACGAGCGCGGCCGCATCGAAGCCAAAATCAACGATCTCAAACAGGTCATTCAGGGCGACGATCTGAACAGCATCAAGAAGACCAGCGAAGAACTGCAAAACATGTTCTACGCCCTCAGCCAGCAGTTGTATTCGCAAAGCCAGGCCCAGCCCGGCAACACCGGCCCGCAAACCCCGCCCCCCTCTGACGGCGACGTCATCGACGGCGAAGTCCGCGAGGCCTAATCTCTCCGCTCCCCTCAGGGCGCAGCGCCGCTGCGCCCTTTTTTGTTATAATCCCTCCCATGCGCAAAAGAACCCCCTCGCCAGCCAAAACTCTGGCCTTTCTCCTGATCGGCGCGGCCGTGATGATCGGCCTGTCCTTCCTGCCGCCCGTCAAACGCAGACTGAACGACTTCTGGGTGGATGTGCGCTTCTTCTTCAACCCGCCGGCCGAAGTGGTCTTCGTCCCCACCCAGCAGGCGCAGTTGGACCTCCTGTCCACGCCGACCCAACCGGAAAGCCTGCTCACACCCACCGCCACCCCCCTGCCGACCGAACTCGCCACGCCGACCCTCACCCCCACGCCTCTGCCGCTCTACGTGCGCCTCTCCGGCGTCGTCTACGTTGACCAGGCCAACCGCTGGAATTACTGCGGCCCGGCCAACCTGACCATGGCGCTCAAATTCTGGGGCTGGAGCGGCACGCGCGACGATGTGGCCGCCGCCGTCAAACCGGGACGCAACGACCCCAACGAGGACTTCATCGAACGCGGCCGCACCGACGTGAACGTGATGCCCTACGAACTGGTCAACTTCGTCAACGAACAGACCGAATTCCGCGCCCTCTGGCGCTACGGCGGCGACATCGCCCTCCTGCACCGTCTCCTGGCCGCCGGTTACCCGGTGGTGGTCGAAAAAGGCCACTTCGACACCGACTCCAGCGGCGCTTTCTCCTGGATGGGACATTACCAGTTCGTCACCGGCTACGACGACGCCGACGGCACCTTCCTCGTCCAGGATACCTACCACTACGGCCCCAACCACCTGGTCGCCTATGAGCAGTTCGAGGCCGAATGGCGGGCCTTCAATTTCCTCTTCTACATCGTCTATCCGCCCGAACGCGAAGCCGAGGTCTATGCCATCCTCGGTAACTGGGGCGACCCGGTCTGGGCCAACCAGCATGCCCTCGAAGTCGCCCGCGCCGACACCCAATCCCTGACCGACCCCTGGGGCCTCTACTTCGCCTGGTTCAACGTCGGCACCGCCAACGTCCAACTCTACCAATATGCTGACGCCGCCAGCGCCTACGACTACGCCTTCCAACTCTACGCCAACCTGGGCACCGATAACACCCAGCGCCCCTACCGTATGCTCTGGTATCAGACCGGCCCCTACTTCGCCTACTACTACACCGGCCGCTACCAGGATGTCATCAACCTGGCCAACATCACCCTGGCCAGTTCGCGCTTCGGCCCCACCCTCGAAGAAAGCCTCTACTGGCGGGCCATGGCCGAATACGCCCTCGGCGACTACGCCTCCGCCTACGCCGACATGCGCCAGACTGTCTATTACAACCCCAACTTCGCCCCCGGCTGGGCCAAACTGCAAGAATGGGGCCTCTCGCCCTGACGCCCCTGCGGAGACCCGATGAAAATCCTGCACTTTGCCGACGCCCACATTGACATGGCCAACTACGGCCGCCACGACCCCGCCAGCGGCCTGCCGCTGCGCGTCCTCGATTTCCTCAAATCGCTGGATGTCATCGTCGAGACGGCCATCGCCGAACAGGTAGACCTGGTGCTGTTCGCCGGCGACGCCTACAAAGACCGCCAGCCGGCGCCCACCTTCCAGCGTGAATGGGGACGGCGCATCATGCGCCTGGCGCGGGCCGGCATTCGCACCCTCCTGCTGGTCGGCAACCATGACCTCTCCCCCGCCCTCGGCCGCGCCCACGCCATCCAGGAATTCGAGACCCTCGAAATCCCGCGCGTCACCGTCCTTTCGAAACCGGCTTTCCTGACCGCTGCCGACCTCGGCCTGCCCCTCCAGGTGATAGCCCTCCCCTGGGTCTCGCCCTCCGGCCTGCTGGCCGCCCTCAACCTGAGCGGAGAAGAGTCCGCCCGCACCTTCGAGCAAATCGAGCAGCGCCTGAGACAACTGGTCACCGAGTGGCTTGAGCGGGCCGACCCCGCCCTGCCGGTCATCCTGACCGCCCACGCCTCGGTCGAAGGCGCCCGCTACGGCGCTGAACGGACCGTCATGCTCGGCGCCGACCTGGTCCTGCCCGCCTCCCTGGTCAAAAACCCGCGCCTCGACTACGTCGCCCTCGGCCACATCCACAAAGCCCAGAATCTCAACGAAGACGGCCACCCGCCCGTCATCTACCCCGGCTCCATCGAACGGGTGGACTTCGGCGAGGCCGGCGACGACAAATTCTTCGTCATCGCCGAGGTCGAAAAAGGCCAGACAAAAGTCACCTGGCACAAACTGGACGGCATCCGCCCGTTCGTTGACCGGCGCGTCCGCCTTACCTCGCCGGAAGGCGTCCCCGCCGCCCTGCAAGCCGCCCTGCCGCCGCCCGCCGCCCTCCAGGGCGCCATCGTCCGCCTGACGGTCGAGTACCCGCGCCAGTGGGAGGCCCTCATTGACGAAGCCGCCCTGCGGGCCTGGGCCGCCTCCACCTTCGAATTCCACCTCATCAAACGCCCCCAGGCCGAGGCCCGCATCCGCCTGCCCGCCGACCAGACCGTCAGCAGCCTCAGCCCCCTCGATCTGCTCGACCAGTACTGGCGCGCCAGCAAGACCGACCCCGATGAAATCAAAGCCCTCAACCGCCTGGCCGGCGAAATCATCTCCGACGAGGAAACTCAACCGGAATAGACTTTCCCTGCAAAAAACCCGCATCGAATAAAGCGACTTCGCCGAACAAGATTCGAAAAATTCGCATGAATTCGATGCAAACAATGGTTCAAAATGCGCTGGATTTACCTCTCTCCTCATTTTGATGACGCCGTCCTCTCCTGCGGCGGCCTGATTCATGCCCAGGCCCAACAAGGGCTGACGGTCGAGATTTGGACCCTCTTCGGCGGCGAACCGCCGGCCGGCCCGCTCTCCGACTTCGCCCGCCAAATCCACGACCTGTGGGGCACCGGCGACGGCCCCCAGACGGTCGCCCTCCGCAAGGAAGAAGACCTGGCTGCCGCCGCCCGTCTCGGCGCCGAAACGGTCCACTTCGACTTCCTCGACTGCATCTACCGCCGCGCTCCCGACGGCGCGCCGCTTTACTCCCAAAGCGTCTTCGTCGCCCCCCATCCGCTGGATGCCGGCCTGCCCGAGCGCCTCGCCGCCGCCCTCGCCTCCGAACTCCTCGCCGAGGACGCCCTCGTCTGCCCGCTGGCCCTCGGCGGCCACGTAGACCACCTCCTGGCACGGGCCGCCGTCGAACGCCTCGGCCGCCCGCTGCGCTACTACGCCGACATCCCCTACCTGGTCAACTACCCCGAGTCCCTGCCTGCTGCAAGCGCCGGCCTGGAACGCGAGTGCTTCCCGCTGACAGAAGCCGACCTGCGCGCCTGGCAGGAAGCCGCCGCCGCCTACGCCTCCCAAATCGGCTCGCTGCTCAAAGTCGAGGCCAGCCTCGCCCAGGTCCTGCAAGACTACTGGCGTGAACAGGGCGGCCTGTGTCTCTGGCGGCCCGGCCGCCGCGCCGGCTGAAACGCGGCGCCCGTCTCCTCCTGCCCCATGGATTCCAAAACGCTCACCGTCCTCGAATTTCCCAAGATTTTAGCCCGCCTGGCGGAGTTCTGCGATTTTTCCGCCTCGGCCGAATTGGCCCTCGCCTTGCAGCCGACCGCCGACTACGACGAAGCCCTGCGCCGCCTGGCCGAAACGACCGAAGCCCGCAGACTGCTCTCCCTGACCGATCTGACCATCGGCGGCGCCCACGACATCCGCGAACAGGTCGAACTGGCCGCCCGCGGCGGCGTCCTCGAACCTCAGGAATTGCTCGACGTACAATCCACCCTCATCGCCTGCGGACGGCTGCGCCGCGCCCTGGAAAAACACGCCGACGATTACCCCCGCCTGACCGAGATCGCCCTGCGCCTGCCGGCCGCCCCCGACCTGGTGGAGGCCATCGGCCGCTGCATCGCCGAGAACGGCGAGGTGCTCGACAGCGCTTCGCCCCAACTGGCCGACCTGCGCCGCCAGGTGCGCCTCGCCCACGACCGGCTGATGAGCCGCCTGCAACGCTACCTGACCGACTCCGAGACCGCCTCCAAACTGCAAGACACCGTCATCACCCAACGCGATGGCCGCTACGTCATCCCCCTGCGGGCCGAGTTCAAAGGCCAGGTCAAGGCCATCGTCCACGACCAGTCCTCCACCGGCGCGACCCTCTTCATCGAGCCGCTGGCAGTCGTCGAACTCAACAACGCCTACCGCGAAGCCCAAATTGCCGAGCGCGACGAAATCCGCCGCATCCTGACCGCTCTCTCGGCTCAAGTCGGCGCGCTGGCCGGCCTGATTGCGCCCGGCGTGGCCGCCCTGGCAGAACTCGACCTGGCGTTCGCCAAGGCCAAATACGCGGAGGCAATCCGGGGGTCCGAGCCGATTCTGCTCAAACCGGCGCCGAAGGACAAGAGTCAAACGTCACACACCGGACGTTCAACGTGCAGCCTTCCAACGGTAAAACTGCTCAACGCCCGCCACCCGCTCCTCGACCCGCAAACCGTTGTGCCGGTCACGATAGACCCGGCCCCCGGCACATTTGCCGTCGTCCTCACCGGCCCCAACACCGGCGGCAAGACCGTCACGCTCAAGACCGTCGGTCTGCTGGCCGTCATGGCGCAGGCGGGTCTGCACATCCCGGCCCAGTCCGGCTCGGAACTGCCCTGCTTCCACCAGATTTTCGCCGACATCGGCGACGAGCAGTCCATCGAGCAGTCGCTTTCGACCTTCTCCGGCCACATGCGGAATATCATCCACATCCTGAAGAAAGCCGACCGCCGCTCGCTGGTGATTCTGGACGAACTCGGCGCCGGCACCGACCCGCAGGAGGGCGCCGCCCTGGCGCGTGCCATCCTGGCGAACCTGCTCGAACGCGGCGTCACCACCTTCGTCGCCACCCATTACCCGGAGTTGAAGACCTTCGCCCACACCACGCCGGGCGTGGTCAACGCCTCGCTGGAATTCGATTTGCAGACCCTGCGCCCGACCTACAAACTGACCCTCGGCCTGCCCGGCCGCTCCAACGCTCTGGCCATTGCCGCCCGTCTCGGCCTGCCGCCGGCAATCATCGAGGCGGCGCGGGCAGAAATCAACCCCGACGACCTGCGGGCCGACAAACTCATCGGCGACATCCAGCGCCAGCGCAGGGAGACGCGCAAGGAACTGGAAAAAGCCGAGCGGGCGCGCGCCGAGGCCCGCCGCCTGGAGCGCGAACTGGCCGCCCGCCTGGAACAAATCGAAGAGGAACGTCAGCAGATTCTCGCCCAGGCGCGCGCCGAGGGCGAACTGGAACTGGAAGTGCTCAAAGCGCAGTTGAAGGCCCTCAAAGAAGAATTGAAACGGGCGCGTCAGCCGCTGGAGGCGCTGCAAGCGGTGGAAGAGAAGGTTGAGGAAGTCGAGGAGAAGGTCAAACAGCCGGTAAAACGGAAAAAGTCAAAGATCGAAAATCGCGCCTTGGGCGGGCCGCTCAAGGTGGGGGAACGCGTCCGCCTGGCGAACCTGAATACGGAAGGCGTCGTCGCTGCCATCAGCGGAGAAGAGGCCGAGGTCATGGTGGGCAGTCTGCGGGTCCGCGCCCGGCTGGAGGACTTGCGCCGCAAAGTAGAAGAGGAAGAAGCCGTCAGCGGTCAGCCATCAGCGAAAAAACGTTCTCCCGAACTGCAATCGTCAATCGCCAATCGCCAAGCGTCAATCTCCTTTGCTCCTTCCCCGGGCCTGGAACTCGACCTGCGCGGCCAGACCGCCGACGAGGCCCTCGCCCGCCTCGACGATTACCTCGACCGCGCCTTCCTGGCCGGTATGCCCTTCGTGCGCATCATTCACGGCAAAGGCACCGGCAAATTGCGCCAGGTCATCCGCCAGGCGCTGCGCGGCCATCCGCATGTCCGTTCGTTCGAGGAAGGCGGCGAAAAAGAAGGCGGCGCCGGCGTGACGGTCGTGAAGATTGCCTCCGCCTGATTTTTCTGGTATATTTTTGGAAAACCTTATGGAGGTCGCCGTATGTCGATCGACGATGCCATCAACGACCTGAAAGCCCGAATCGCCGCCGTCAGCCAGGCGGCCGAAATCAAGGTCGTCAAGATGTCCGAGGAGGAAGCCCGCATCAGCGTCTTCGTCGGCGCGGCCGAGGTCCAACCCATCCGGCAGGCCACCTTCCAGCCGGTGCTGGACTACCTCAACAACGACGGCCTCGACATCCAGGTGCTGGTCTACGACAAAGACCATCCGCCGGAGATTGGCTGAAAAACGTCCGAAGCCGGCGCGGCTTCGGACGTTTTTTCCCCGCCCCCGCCAGGTAATCTCATAGGGCATCTTTTGTGGAGAACACGATTTATGCACGCCCGAAGAGCCTTGCTCTACATGCCCGGCGACGACCGGCACAAAATCGAAAAAGCCATCTCGATTGGAGTGGATTGCATCTGCATGGACATGGAAGATGGCGTGGCCGCCAGCCGCAAGGCTGAGGCGCGCGCCGGCATCGCCGCCGCGCTGCGCGAACTGGATTTCGGCCGCGCCGAAAAACTGGCCCGTATCAACCGCCTCGGGTCGGGGCTGGAAGCCGACGACCTGGCCGCCGTCCTGCCCTTCCGCCCGGATGGAATCGTCATCCCCAAAATCGAATCCGCCGAGCAGATTCAGTGGGTCGCCGAGCGCATCGAGGCGGCCGAACTGGCCAACGGCTGGCCGGTCAACGCCATCCGCATCATCGTTGACGTGGAAACCGCCCGCGGCATCCTCAACCTGAAGGAAATCGCCGCCCATCCGCGCCTGGACGCCCTGATCTTCGGCGGCGAGGATTTCGCCGTCAGCATCGGCGCGACCCGCACGCCCGAAGCCTGGGAACTGTTCTACGCCCGCTCGGCGGTCGTCACCCATGCCAAAGCCTTCGGCTTGCAGGCCATCGACATGGTCACCACCGATTTCCGCGACCTGGAACGCGTCCACCGCGAGGCCGCCTTCGGAGCGCAACTGGGTTATACCGGCAAACAGACCATCCACCCGGCTCAGGTCGGGCCGGTGCAGGAAGCCTTCACCCCCAGCGACGAGGCGATCGCGCGGGCGCGGCGGCTGGTGGAGGCCTTCGAAGCCCACCAAAAGGAGGGCCGCGGCGCCTTCGCCCTGGACGGCGAGATGATTGACCTGCCGCTGGTGCGCGCCGCCCAGGGCGTGCTGGATCGGGCGCGGGCAGCAGGAAAAATATAAGCCCGGCGCAAATCGCCGCTTGACGCAGACAGGCCGAAAGCCTGCCCCCTACTTCGATGCCAGAGAGAAATCTAAAAACAGAGCCGCTATGATCGCCGTCCATCCCGTCCGCACCAGCCGTGAAAAAGCCCTCTTCCTGACCTTTCCCTGGAAAATCTACAAAGGCGACCCGCTGTGGGTGCCGCCGCTCCTGCCGGAACGCCGGAAAACCATCGACCCCCGGCAGGGCAAATTCTTCGAGGACGGCGCCGCCGAACTTTTCCTCGCCTGGAAAGACGGGCGCCTGGCCGGGACGATCTCGTGCGGCGAGGACCGCGCCGCCAGGCGCGCTCGCGGCTTCGGAGAATGCCAGATTGGCTTCTTCGAGTGCATCGAGGACTATGCCGTGGCCGAGGCGCTCTTCGCCCAGGCCGAGGCGTGGGGACGCGCCCGCGGCTTGCGGCGGCTGGTCGGCACCTACAACCTCGACCGCGAGGACGGGCGCGGCGTGCTCATCGAGGGCCGCGACCGCCCTCCGGCAGTCTATTGCGGCCACAACCCGCCCTACTATCCGGACTTTTTCGAGCGCTACGGATTCGAAAAGAGCGGCGACGACGGCCTGGCCTACGCCATCGAAATCGACCTCCAGCGGCCTCCCGTCCGCCGTCTGCTGCGCCTGGCCGAGCAGATTCGCCGCCGCAAGCCCTACCTCCGTATTCGCGGGGCAAACCTGGCCGACCGCGACGGCGAAATCGAGCGCATCCTCGAACTGCAGAACCGCGGCCTGGCCCACTTTCCCGACTTCATCCCCTACACGCGCGCCGCCATCGAAGCGATGGTCCTGCCGATGCTGGATGTCGTCGACCCCCACCTGGTCCTGTTCGCCGAAGTGGACGGACGCCCCGCCGGCTGGTTCCCGGCCGTCCCCAACCTGAACGAAATCCTCATCCACTTGAACGGTCTGCGCTACCCCTGGGACTATTTGCGCGCCCTGCGCTACGCCAGGCGCCGGCCGGAGAGTCTGGCCATCAAAAGCGTCATTGTCCTGCCCGAATATTGGGATACCGGGGTCGGCGTGTTGCTGTTTGCCGAAATGGCCGTCCGGGCAGCGGCGAAGGGCTATCGCTGGGCCGATCTGTCGCTGACCGGCGAAAACAACCCCGATACCCGCCCGCTGGCTTTGCGTATGGGGGCGAGAATCTACAAGCGCTACCGGTTCTATGAAAAAGAAATTCCGCCGGCCTCCTAAAAGCCCGAAGAAGCCCAAAAGCGGCTTGCCTCTGCCCCTGTTTCCGGCTACACTATAGTCATGGACATTTCTTCCTCCGAAGGCTCCCTGCGTCAGGTGGCCGAACAACTGGCCCGCCTGATTGAAATCAGCGTGACGCTGAATTCCACGCTCGACGAAAAGGAATTGCTGCAATTCATCATCCGCACCGCAGCCGAACTGCTCGACTGCGAATCGGTCTCCATCCTGCTCTACGATGAGATTCAGGGACGGCTGGTCTTCTCGGCGGCGACCGGCTCGGACCCGCGCAAACTGGCCGAAATCCCCGTGCCGCTGGAGGGAAGCGTGGCCGGCAAAATCTTCCGCGAGAACCGGCCGCTCATCCTCAACGATGTGCAGAACGACCCGCGTCACTACCCGATGGTGGCCCGCCACGTAGGAGTCAACGTCCTATCGCTGATCGGCGTGCCAATGCGCATCAAAGACCGGCTGACCGGCGTATTGGAGGCCATCAACAAGCGGCGCGGCGAATTCAGCGAAGCCGATGTGGACTTATTGAGCATCATCGCCTCGCAGGCGGCTGTCGCCATCGAAAATGCCCGCCTGGTGCACGAGTTGCGCCAGGCCTATGAAGAAATTCAGGCCGCCGACCAGTTGAAGACCAACTTCCTGGCGCTGGCCTCGCACGAGTTGCGCACGCCCCTGGGCATCATCATCGGATATGCGACCTTCCTGCAGGAGGAATCGCCGGGGGAACTCTCGGAACACGCCCGTCACGTGCTCAACGCCGCCATGCAAATGCGCTCCCTGGTGGACGCCATGACCAACCTGAACATGCTGCGGGCGCGCGAGATGGTCCTGCACCGCCTGACTATCCCCATCCAGATGGTCTTGCAGGCCGCCTGCAACGAGATTCGCTCTCTGGCAGACGCCAAAAGCCAGCAAATCCTCCTCGACCTGCCGGCCGCCCCCCTGCAGGTGGAAGCCGACCCCGAAAAACTGAACCTGGTCTTCGTCAACCTGCTGAACAATGCCGTCCGCTTTTCGCCGGCGGGTGGACAAATCTCAGTCGGGGCCCGGCTGGAGGACGGTCAGGTGCTGGCCTGGGTCAGGGATGAAGGGGTGGGCATCGCGCCGGCCGAATTGCGCAAAATCTTCCAGGAGTTCTATCAGGTCGAGGCGCACATGACCCGCCGCTACGGCGGGCTGGGAATCGGATTGACGATTGCCCAGGGCATCGTCGTCGCCCATGGAGGCCACATCTGGGCTGAAAGCGAGGGGTTGGGGAAGGGGGCGTGCTTCAAAGTCGCCTTGCCGCCCGTCTCGTCGTAAGAAAACTCAGGCGGGGGTCAGAAAGGCCACGGCTTTGCTGTGCTCGTCGTCCATCACCAGGCTGAGGCGGTGGCCGGGGCGGAAATCTTCCACCCGAATCAGGCGCAGGCATTTTTCCAGGGTTTCGTCGGGGGGCAGGAAGTCGGCCAGCCGGTTGGGGGTCTCGTAGAAAAATTTGCGATTGAAGACGGAGCCGTTTTCGCCCAGGTTCACCGCCAGGGGGTAGATGCGGGCTTCCATCAGGTCCTGGAAAAAGTGGGTGCCGAAGGAAGGCTCAAGGGCCGGGCCTACCCCTTCGCCGGTCAGTTCGACCAGGGCGCGGGTGTGGTAGATATCGCCGTAGCCGATGTGGACTCCCAGGTTGGGGGTTGAGGTGCCCCAGCGGCCGGGACCGACGCAGATGAAACACTCGTCCTTGAGCGCCGCGTTGAGGGCGCCGATGGCGCGTTCGAGTTTGGCCCGCTCGGCAGCCGATTGCAGACCAAAGTAGCCCTCCGGCGGCACAAAGAGCACGTAGGCAATCTTCTCCACCTTGCCGCGCGGCACCATGTATTGGGTCGCCAGAATGAGGTCGCCAGCCGGGATGTGGGAAGGGATTACAATTTGTTCCTCTTCATCCAGGTGGCTTTGAGGACGGCACTGTAACAGAGTAATCCGCACGCCCGGCCGCAGCGCGTGAGGCTCGAGGACTTCGGCCGTGAACTCGACGTCCACCGGCGTGTTGAAGTGGAATTCGAGGCTCTTCAACAGCGTGCGCATCGTCTCGGCAAAGGGGGTGCGGCGCAGCAGGTCGTCGAAGGTGATGACCAGGCGGTTCATATCCACTAAACTGGTGCGCAGGGAGGCCAAATAGCCGTCTTCGTCCACCTGGACCAGGTAGCGCAGCACCGGATAGGTCTTGTCGAGCACTTTATTCACCGGCAGGGTTTTGAATTCGTTCTCGGCCAGGTCGAGGACGTCCACCTTCTGCTGGGAGTGGCGGCGGATGGCCTTGGCCGAGTCGGCCGGATGGAGCAGCGGGTGACTGAGGGCCACCAGGCGCGGGTAATCGTCGCCGAGCGTGTCAACAGCGCGCGTCCCCAGACCCCAGACGAGGCGGACGAAGCCGTCTTCTTTGCGAATCTGCGGCGACCAGCGGTAGAGATTGCGGCTGAAGGCCACGCCGGAAATCTGCGGCAGGAAGTAGCGCCCGAACGTCTCGCCCTCCACGAATTGCAGCAGGACGGCGATGCGCTCGTCGTAGTCCACCAGTCCCTTGTGATGGCGGTAGAGCAGGGCGTTCGGGTTGAGGCAGGAGGCGTAAACGCGGGCGATGGCCTCGGTCAGGGCGGCCAGGTTTTCCTCCGGCGTGCCCTGGTTAGGGCAGAAGAAGGAATCGTACTTTCCGGCGAAAGAGGTGCCGTAGTTATCCTCCAGCAGGCTGGAGGAGCGGACGATGAGTGGACGGTGGCCGGCCTCGGCCAGGATTTCGCGCAGCCGGTCGAGGATGTCGCCGGGGAATTGGCCGCGTACGAAGTCGCGCACGATGGCGGGATAATCGCTGCGCATTTCCTTTTCGGTCTTGTATTTTTGGTCCGACCAGTGCATCAGTCCATTGGCCGACATGAACGTGTAGAACAGGTCGGAAGCCAAAAAGTAGGATTCGGGAATGCGCAGCGCGGCGCGGACCTCGGGCGGGGCCGCCTCGCGCAGGATGCGGTAGGCCAGCATCATGCCGGCCGATTTGCCGCCAATCTTGCCGTAGCCAATCTTGCGGCTGTAAATCTGGCGCAGGTCCTCGACCGTGAACCACTTGCGGGCGATGTTGACATAAGCCAGTTGGTCGCTGATCATCGTGCGAATCAGGACGACTTTGATTTCCTGCAAACGGGCCTCGTACTTGCGGCGCTTCGAGGCCGGCATGCGTTCGATGCTCTCGGCCTGCTCGAAGAGCATATCCTGGGGCGCCAGTTCGGGGTTGAAGGTGATCAGGTCGGGGGTTTCGCCGCGTTCGTTGAGGATTTCCTTGATGATGCGCTCGAAGTCCTCCTGCAGGAGATTGTAGGCAAAGTAGAAATCGGTCAGGGCGTCGCGGACGCGGTGCAAGCGTTTCTCCCACACGTCGTAGGGTTCTTCGGCAAAGGGATCGTGCAAACCTTCGCGCTTCTGCGACTGGATGGCCTTCTCGCGCACATCTGCCTCGAAGGCCTCCGGGGTGACGATGCCGCGCTCGAAGAGTTCGCGGCGCATGCGCGCCCGGATGCGATCGCGCAAGATGGGGTACTGACGGATGGTCAGGTAAATCTGCAAGACACGGTCGGAGGAGACGGGCAGAGTCATGGGAGACAGACAAGCGTGATCGGGAATCGTGAGATGTATTCAGTATAACAGAAAAGCGCCCGGCGAGGGGCGCGGGCGCTATCCGTGACTGACGACCGACTCAACCCAGGTGCATCGGCATGATGACGTGCAGGAAGTTGTCGTCGCCGACCGGGCGGATGACGCCGGGGGCGTTCGGGGCGGTCGTCTCAAGGGCTACGTTGGGGGTCTTGATGACCTCCAGCACCTCGCGCAAGTAGCGGACGTTGAAGGCAATCAGCAGGCCGACGCCCTCGATAGTCGCCGCCACGATGGTCTCGTTCGAGCCGGTCTCCTCCGATTGGGCGGAAATCTCGACCGAACCGGGTTCCAGGTCGCCGGAGGATTTGATGTTCAGGCGGGCAACGTTGGAGCCTTCGCGGGCGAAAATCTCGGCCTGTTTGCAGGCTTTGAGCAGCGCCGGGGTCGAAAGGATGGTGCGAGACTTGTAAGAACGCGGGATGATTTGCTGGTAATCGGGGAAGGTCCCGTCAATCAGTTGCGAAACCACCTCCACATCTTTCATGCGGAAGACGACCTGGCCGCGGCCCTTGGGCAGAATCATGGCAATGCTCTCGTTGCCGTCGGCGGCGACGCGCGCCAGTTCACTCAGGGCGCGGGCCGGGATGATGGCGCTCAACGGCTGGGCAGCCGGCTGAGAGAGCGTCCCCTTGCGCACCGAGAGGCGGAAGCCATCGGCGGCGGCCAGCGTCAACGTTTCGCCCTCGATCGTCATCAGGACGCCCATCAGCACCGGCCGGGCCTCGTCCACCGAGGCGGCAAAGACGACCTGCTGAATCATCTCTTTGAAGTCGGCCACGTTGATGTGGACAGCGCCCTCCAGGTCTGGGACGGGCAGGGGCGGGAATTCCTGGGCGTCGATGCACTTGATGTCGGTGTTCGAGGTGCCGCAGCGCACGTTGAGGGTCTGCGTGACAGCCTCCAGGCTGAAATTGACCGGTTCAGCCGGCAGAGTGCTGACCAGGTCCACGAAGGTGCGGGCCGGCACGGTGGTCGAGCCTTCCTCCTCGATCTTGGCCCCAATCCAGCAGGTGATGCCCAGTTCGAGATTGGTAGCCGAAAGACGCAGACGGCCTTCGTCGGTAGCCACCAGGACGTTGGCCAGCACCGGCAAGGTGCTGCGCGGCGAAACGGCCCGCGAAACGATATTCAGTCCATGCGCCAGAGTCTCTTGCAGTACGGTAACTTTCATCGTCTCCGTCCTCATGAGGGATGCGAGTGGGGGTCAGCCACAGGTGAGTACAATAAGTATATCCTGAGAGAGAGAAAGTGAAAAGTGGCTCAACGGACGACCAACGAGAGGGCAAGGGAGATGAACAATCCCAGAACAGGCAAAGCACCGATGCCCGCCAGAATGTAGACGACCACCATCGCCGCCGGGTTGCCGGTGGTGAGGCGCACGTCCTGACCCTCCGCCAGTTGACGCACGGCCAGCGCCGCCTGGGCCAGGGCAGCGCTTTCTCTGGAACTGCCTGCCCACACCCAGCCGGGGGCCGGGCGCGGCACGACGATGCGGCTGCCGGCGTAACTTTCCAGCCACTGGCGCAGGGCGGCCGGCGAATCGAGCGCCAGGTCGGCGGGCAGGATGACCGCCCGCGGGGCTGTCTGCGGCGGGATGGGCTGGCCCGCCATCTGGACGGCGACAGCGAGGCCCGGTGCAGTTTTGTGAATCGCCGAGCGGACGGCCGCCGCAAAAACGCCCTCGCCGGAATCGAAAACCAGGACGGGGAAAGCGGCGTGTTTTTCGGCCAGCGCGCTGGCTGCCCGGCGGCCGTCGGCGCGCAGAACGGCGATGTGGTAGATGCCAACCAAAACGAACCAGAAAAGAGTCCGCAGACTGTCCAGCAGAAGCAGCCTATCCTCCGGCGGGCTGCCGAGCAAAATCTGCAGCAGGGTGAAAGTCAGGACGCCTGCCGAGGCCATCATGCCGATGACGCTGGCGAAGAGCACCAGGTAGAGGTAAATCCTGCGGGTCAGGGAACGGCGGGCATGGTCGCCGGTTTCGCCTGCGGCCAGCGCCTCGGCCTGCATCGGCAGCCAGGTGGACAGCCAGAGCGGCAGTCCGGCCGCCAGGATGGCCAGCGCTGTAGCCAGTTGCAGGCGCAGACTATGCTGCCAGGCGAGCGTGTGCCTGGGCACATCGAGCGAGAAATCCAGCAGCATGTTCAAGCCCACGAAGGTGGCGACCAGCCCGATGGCCGAAAGAATGTAGAAATACAGCCGCCGCATGCCGGCGCGGCGCGGCGCCTCCGAGACCTCTTTCATCGTCCGGCTCAGCCAGTAGCCGTAATAGGCCCATACGCCGCCGATGGGAAGGCCGACGGAGAGGGGCGCGTTCACTTCGCCCAGCGCCGCGCCGGCGCTCATTTGCTCTCCCAGCAGGAGGCGCAGCAGCAGGCGAACGATGAGCGCCCCGGACGAGAGGACGGTCGTCACGCCCACCAGCGACAGGGCGTACAGGATGCCCAGACGCAGCAGCGAGGCGCGTTCTTCGATCTCGCCCAGCGAGCGCTGGACCGTCAGCCAGGCGGCGGCCCAAATCGGCGCGCCGACCAGGGCAAGGGCCAGCCCGTTGGCGGCCAGGACGCGCAGGTCCATCATGAACAGCGTCGTCGGCGAGGTTGCTTTGCCGGCCCACTCGATGACGAAATGCAGCAACTGTTGCACGCCGCCGACCAGCATGGCCAGACCATACAAAACCCACAGGTAGCGGTAAATGCGCCGCGCCAGGCGAAAGGAGTCCAGGGGCGTCACGGCCTGCCAGTCGGCGCGCACAGTGCGGAGGAAATAACCGGCTACCAGCAAATTCATGCAGAGCGCAATCAGGTTGTCGGTCAGCCTTTGCCCGCCGCCAAAGACAGCCCGGTAAACGGGGACTTGAAAAGCCGGCATCAGCAGGCGGTTGATGACCGCCAGGAGGTTCTGCGCCGCCGGAATCAGCGTCCCCAGCAGGACGCCGTACAGGAAGACTGCCCGGACCGCCGAAGCGCGTTCCTCCATCTCACGGGCAGCCTCGCCTTGCGCCCACAGCCAGTGGATCAGGAAAACCGGCACGCCGACCAGAATCAGCGAAAGCGCTGCCGCCAGCCGGTTGACGCCGCCGCTCAGTGCCTGGTCGGAGAAAATCGAGCGCAGTAGGCCAATCATGCCCCACAGCACCACCTCCAGGCTGATGAGACTGACGGCGTAAATGTAGATTCGCTTGACCGTGCGCATATTCCTCCTTACGGTTCCTCGTACCAGTCCCACTGCCAGAACTGCCAGGGCAGGCTTCGGATTTTCCATGCCCCGTCCTGCTGTACCAGCAGAGCGCTGCCGGTCTCCTCCCACGAACGGATGAAGGGATCGCCGGAGAGGCGGGTGATGATGATTTCGACCTGGGCGCTGTCGTCATCCACCTGACTCGCCCCCACCTCGACAGCCAGGGTGGAAAAATC
This sequence comes from Anaerolineales bacterium, assembly GCA_041287425.1. Lineage (GTDB taxonomy): Bacteria > Chloroflexota > Anaerolineae > Anaerolineales > Villigracilaceae > JAFGSI01. The sequence continues at coordinate 17,854 of JBEULG010000033.1, forward strand.
CACATTCTGTTGATAGAAGTGCCGGAAATTCCACAACGACGGTTTGCTGGCTGCCTCGGCCAGATAAGCGTAAGCGCGTTCGTAGTCTCTCTCTTGCAAAGCCAGCAGGTAGTTGTACACCACCCCCTCCGGCGTATCGTCTGCCACAGGCTGAGGCTGGCCGCGGCTGAAAAAGAGTGCCAGCGAGACGGCTACCAGCAAACCGATAAAGATGAGTATGCCGAGCAAGAATTTATCCTGTCTCATGATGGTTCCTCCCGCCGAAACTTTGGTCTGCCGGCTGGCCGGCGCGGCGTCCCTGGCCGGAAAGCGATGACCAGAAACGGCCCCAGGGCCGGCAAGACCAGGGCCACCAGCCCCCATATCAGGAATTGACGCGGTGTCAGCGAGCGGCGGCGCAGATAAGACATCGCCATCAGGTAAAGGATGGCGAGGAAAACGACCAGCATCCCCAAGAGGATATCGGCGCTCATGCCGCCTCATTGTATAGTCTTTCCCCTCAAAAAGCAAGTGCGACGCGCCGGGGGAGCGCGCCGCACCTGTCGTTTTGCGAGAAAGGGTCTTACACCCAGCCGCGCATCTGCATGGCCTTGACCACCCGGTCAATGGCGACCATGTAGGCGGCGTCGCGCATGTAAGCCTTTTCTTTCAGGCTCATCTCCAGGACGGCGTGGAAGGCGGCAGTCATCTTGGCATCCAGTTTCTCCAGCACCTCTTCCTTCGACCAGTAGTAATTCATGTCGTTCTGCACCTGTTCGAAGTAGGAGCAGGTCACGCCGCCGGCATTGCACAGGAAGTCAGGAATGTCGAAGATGTTGTGCGCCTTGAAGTATTCGTCGGCTTCGGGCGTGCAGGGACCGTTGGCGCCTTCGGCCACAATCTTGACGCGCTTGGACATCTTCTTGACCGTCTCGGCGTTGACCGTGCCGGAGAGGGCGCCGGGCATCAGCACATCGGCTTCTTTGGTGATCCAGGCATCGCCATCCTCGACCTTGTAACCGGCCTGCTCGGCCGCCTGCTTGTCAATCGTGCCGTATTGGTCGGTGATGCTCATCAGGAAGTGCGGATCGATGCCGCCCTCCTTGCTGTAAGTGTAGGCGCACTTGTCGGCGCGGTCCCAGCAGGAGACGCAGGCCACCGTCCCGCCCAGGATTTCGACGAAACCGATGGCGGCGTACTGGGTCACATTGCCGAAGCCCTGCATGGCAGCCACGCACTTCTTCGGATCCAGGCCGAGGTGCTTCATCGCCTCGCGCACGGTGTAGATGACGCCGAAACCGGTCGCCTCGGTGCGGCCGAGCGAACCGCCGCCGCCGACCGGCTTGCCGGTGAACACGCCGGGCGTGTACTGGCCGACCAGTTTCGAATACTCGTCCATCATCCAGCCCATCATCTGGGGCGTGGTGCCGACATCCGGAGCGGGCACGTCCATGCGCGGGCCGATGTTCTTCCACATCGCCTGCACCCAGCCGCGGCATAGGCGTTCCTTCTCGCCGGTCGAGAGGGTGGCCGGGTCCACCACCACGCCGCCCTTGCCGCCACCCAGCGGGATGTCGGCCACGGCGCACTTCCAGGTCATCCAGGTCGCCAGGGCGCGCACCATGTCGAAGGTCTCGGCCGGGTGGAAGCGGATGCCGCCCTTGTTCGGGCCGCGGGCGTCATTGTGCTGAACGCGGAAGCCCTCAAAGACGCGAATCGAGCCGTCGTCCATGCGCACCGGGATGCGGAAGTGGTACTCGCGCATCGGCCAGCGCAGCACCTCGGCAATTTGCGGGTCGAGGTTGAGCAATTTGGCCACGTGATCGAACTGCTTTTGCGCCATTTCGAATTCATTGAATTTTTCAGCCATTTTTCTCTCCTGAAGTAGAAGTTCGAATTTTGGGGAAAACATAAGCGGGCACCCCGGACGGGAAGCCCGCGTCAAACCGCCGCTATGTCTTCCAGAACAAGCATAAAAATTTCCACTCCGTTCGTTCTTGCCCCTTAAAAGTACCTGATTCCCGCCATTATGTCAATGTGACAAAATCCATACCTGCCGGTGATAACCCTCGTGATTTTTCTCACTTGCTGGGCCGCCTCACTCCCCGCCCAGTTGCTTTTCCAGTTCCTGCCGGACGATGCGCGGGTCGGCGCGCCCCTGCGATTTGCGCATCACCTGGCCGAACAGCCAGTTCAACACCGTGATCTTGCCGGCGCGGAAACTGGCTACCTCGGCCGGGTGCTCGGCCAGAGTTTCGGCGACCAGGCGAGCGATGAGGTCAGCGTCCGAAACCTGTTGCAGACCGCGCCGGCTGACAATCTCGGCTGCCCGGCCGCCGCTGGCGAACATCTCGGCCAGCGCCGCCCGTCCGCTGGCCGGATTGATTTGACCGCCCTCGACCAGACTCACCAATTCGGCCAGTTCCGCGGCCGGGACGGGGATGCGCTCGGCGCTCACCCCGGCCTGATTCATCAGCCCGAACAGGTCACCGCTGAGCCAGTTGGCGAGCGCCCGCATGGAGGCCGCCGCCTCATCCGGAGTCGAGGCAGGCGGCAGATGGCGGGCCGCCTCTTCGAAGTAATCGGCCACCGTTTTTTCCTCCACCAGAAGGCGGGCGGTGTACTCGCTCAAGCCGTATTGTCCGACAAAGCGCCGCGCCCTCTGCTCGGGCAATTCGGGCAGGCCGGCGCGCAGGCGCTCGATCCAGGCCGGGTCGAGGACGAGCGGCGGCAGGTCCGGCTCGGGAAAGTAGCGGTAATCGTCCTCGCCCTCCTTGACCCGCTGCAGGACGGTGACCTGACGGGTCTCGTCCCAGCCCATCGTCACCTGTCGGACGGTTTCGCCCACCTCGAGCCGGCTGGTCTGACGCTCGATTTCGTAGGCAACCGCTCGTTCCAGGGCGCGGAAGGAATTCAGGTTTTTGACCTCGACCTTCGTCCCATAGGCTTCGCTGCCCGCCGGCCGCAGCGAGATGTTCGGCTCGATGCGCAGGGCGCCTTTTTGCATGTCGCCGGAATTGACACCCAGATAGCGCAGGATGGCGCGCAGCGCCTGGGCATAGAGGCGCACTTCTTCGGGCGTGCGAAAGTCGGGTTCGGTGACGATTTCGAGCAGCGGGACGCCGGCGCGGTTGAGGTCCACCAGGCTGCCTCTCTCGCCGAGGTGAGTCAGTTTGCCGGTATCCTCCTCGAGGTGGACGCGGCGGATGCGAATCGTCTTTTCGCCCTGGGCGGGGTAAATGGTCAGGCGACCGTTGCGGGCCAGCGGCTGTTCGTATTGCGAAATCTGATAGCCTTTGGGCAAATCGGGATAAAAATAATTCTTGCGGGCGAAGAGGCTACGCAGGTTAATCTCGCAACCCAGCGCCAGGGCGACGCGCAGCCCGTACTCGACGGCCGCGGCATTGACGGCCGGCAGCGTCCCCGGCATCCCGGCGCAGACCGGGCAGACGGCCGTATTCGGCGCGGCCTCCTGCGGGTCAACGACCGGGCAGGCGCAGAACATCTTCGAGCGCGTCGCCAGTTCGGCGTGGATTTCGAGGCCGATGACGGCTTCGTAGGGCATCTGCTTACCCATCACCCAAAAGTGCATCGAATTTCGCCAAGAAGACCAAATTTTTCAGGATTTACGCAGGACGCATCGCCAAGACCCAGAGAACGCTAAGAGGGGTGTCAAGACGCCAAGCACACTCGGCGAACATTGCAAAACGTTGGCGCCTTGGCGGCGAAATACATGTCATTTTGCGTAAGTTCTGTTTTTCATCAAATCCATTGGCGTTTCGATACAGAAAATCGGTGAATGATTTCCGCCAACCTTCGAATCGCTTCAATCAAAAAAGCGTGCGAAGGGGGCCTTCGCACGCTGGCGTTTCAGTCCTCCTGGGCAGAGTCGTCCTCCTCGCCGGCGTCGAATTCGATTTCGACCTGCTGGGGGTCCAGCCCCAGCCACAAGAGCAGCACCTGCCCTTGGGGAGTCTCGACCGAACGGGCCGCCAGAATGGGAGCGTACTCTTCCAGGCCCAAATCGTTGCGATAATGCAGCCAGATGGGTTCCCTGGCTTTCCAGCGGCGGTAACAACGTTCAACCAATGCCGGACCGTTGAAGGTGCGCAGGCGGGTCAACACCGTGAGGGGCAGGCGCGGCCCTTCGCTCAGGCCGATGGCCCAGCCATCCTGTACGGGTTCGAATACGGGAGGGGGACCTTCGATGATGGTGATTTTATCGTCCATGGTTTACCTGTAGATATAAAAATCATACCACATAAATCCTGGCAATGTCCTTAGAATTTTGCAAGCGCAACGCCTTTGGACGACAAGCGCGCCCCCTAGAACCGGCGGCCGACGCGGCAGGCGTGGGCTGGGGCCTGGACTTCTGATGACCGAGAGTTTGGGCACGAGGCAATGCTTTGGTCAAAAAAGGCTTCCGAAGTTACGGGGACTTCGGAAGCCTTGCGGTTAGCCGATGAACAAGCCAATTGCCAGCAGCAGCGGCGTGATGAGATTGATGAGAACATTCTGCGCCATCGAGGGGAGAATGGCGGGAACGTTCTCGGCGTTCTTTGCCACATTGCGGATGACCGAGGCGGCGAGGACAAGGGTCAGCAGGCCTAGCAGCGCCCAAAGGGGCAGGAGGCCGAACGCCACGCCCAGCACGATGGCTGCGTATGCGCCCAGCAGGAAGGAAATGTAGATGTAAGCGCTTTTCTGCCGGCCCAGCACAATGGGATAATGCTTGCGGCCAATGCTCCGGTCGGCTTCCACATCCGGGAACTGGTTGAGCAGCAAGAGGTCGCTGACCAGGAAGAAGGGGATGAAGGAGGCGAGCGCCGCCGTCCAGGAATAGGAGCCGGTCAGGGCAAAATGCGTACCCAGCACCATCAGCGTCCCGAAGCCGAGGCCGGGAGCCAGCAGGCACAGCAGCGGGTTGCGCGTCATCCAGACGGTGTAGCCGTAGAGCAGGAAAAGGCCGACCACGCCGAGGGGAAGAATTTCCCAGCCCCAGACCCAAGCAAAGAACAAACCGATGAGGCCGGTCAGGACGAAGGTCGCAAGCGCCGTCCATAGCGCGGCGGGGGCCAGTTCCGGGTGGGCCTGGAGCGTGCCGCTGCCGCCGCTGAAGGGCGTCTTCTGCGTGCGGGCATCCAGGCCGGTCTTGAAATCGAAGTATTCGTTGAAGGTGTTGACGCTGATGTGGGCTGCGATTCCGCCAATCAGCGCCAGGACGAAGTAGCCCCAGTGGACGCTCCCCTGCTCGTAGATGGCCGTCCCCAGCCCAACCAGCACACAGACCGGGGCCAGGATGACGAAAGGCAGGCGCATGGGGCCGAGAAGAAGTTTGAAGTTTTTCATCGTCTCTCCTTCGGTTTAAATTGGATGCAAAAAGAAAAACAGCGCAAAGCGGCAAACGTTGCGCTGTTCCGTTAGAAGGACTCCCAGAAAGAGATCAGGCCTTTTCCGTCTCTTTTGGGGACATGGGTGATCGCCCACAACTGGGTGCACGGGGCTAACCCTAAAAAGTGCTGCACGAAGCGGACTCGCAGTCGGCTTTTCACCAACTCTCAGGCCCTGAGGCGGGACTTCGCGAAGCACCCTCCCAGGGGGGTGAGTCCCGGCCGAAGCCTGGCGCACCGAGCGCATCTCCAGCCAGTGACCAAGGAGCATGATGTCAATCAGGGTGACGAGTTCCCAGAAAAAGCCTTCGCCAGGAGCGATGAACTGTGCCACAACGCTGTACAGGAATGCCACGGAGATCGCCAGCGAGATGAGAGTCATCATGCCGGGCCGGCGATCTCTCAATTCGGGAAGCGCCATTCTGAGAAACGGCACGCCGCCGTAAGCGAAGACGACCACCGAGAAGACGAGGGGAAGCCACTCGCTGCCCGGAAAAGCAGGCACGGTAAAGCCCAGCATACGCTGGGTGAGCGGGCTATAAGCCAACACCGGAATGCTGAGCAGCAGGCTCCACCAAAAGCGCGTGCGGAACATCTGCTCATGCCCTCTGTGATCAACACCATGAGCGGCATGGGTAGCATGACCTTCATGCACCATCGCCTTTGCCGAGGGCATGACACGACCCTGATGCGCGGCATGCTCTCCGGCTTCATGCATGGAGTGATGCATCATCGCGTGTTCGCCATGAGCGGCTCTGTCAGACACGGTTTGTGCCTTGTGGCAAAAAAACTCTTCCTCCTGAGGGGAATTTTTATCCATAGATCCTCTCCAGATGATGTTCTTCCAGAAAAGTATATTTCCCTTTGGCAATGCTTGCCAGCGGGCCATATCGGTCACGGAGAGGCGGCTTTATTGCAGCGCGACGCCGCAGTAGGGACAGTTCTTCCAATCGGCCTGGACGTTCTTGCCGCAATTTGGACAGGTTCGGGCGCCGGCGGACGCGGCGGCGCCTCCACTGATGGCACGCACCAGCCAGACGACGCTCAGTACGCTCAAGACCAGGAAGCCAAGCGGGATGAGCGCCATGAAGAGCATACCGAGCCAGCCGAAGGGAGGGTAACCCCAGCCCATCATCCCAGGTCCCATCATGCCGTAACCGCCGTAGTCCCATCTACCGAATAGACTTGCGCCAGCCATGAAGGCGAACAGCACAACGATCACGAAGACGGCGACCATAGTCCAGTTAATCTTTTTCATACTTCATTTCTCCATTTCTTTCATATTGATGAAGTCTCCATGCCAGGTGTGATACCACACCTCGCCAGTATAACCATTTACGGACAGCATCCCGTAGATTTGGTCTCCTTTCATCACATGGATCGTGTAATAGCCATAGAACGCGTCAGCCTCCTCCGCGGTTGATGCTCCAGGCAAATACCGACCCAGCCATTGTTGGGCAATTTCCTGCGCCTGATCAGGGCTGACCGACAACGCGCCAGACTGCGACCTGCGCCAACCCATCATGCCGCCCATGTGACCGTATTTTGTGTTCCACATCATGTTTGGCCCAGGCTCAGGATAGACGTAGCCAGTGTAACGGTCAATGAGTATCTCGAACGCGTGGATGCCCGTGCTTTGTTCCGCGACCTCGGCGTAGAAATTGTCTGAAAATTCCATGACCTCGGTCAACACGAGATCAGGATTTCCATAAGCCGCAAGATACCCTTCGGCGGCCTCGACTGCGTCGTCAAGCGAGATTGGCGTTCCAGCGCCTGGATTAACGCTGCCCTGACAGCCATAGCGGTTCATTATCCCTGGTCCCATTCCCCAACCGCCATAGCCTCCTGGCTGGACGGATGGATAGGGCGCGGCAGGCGCGAGGGCGTTGTATGCATAAGCCAGCGCCAGCCCCACTGTGATTGCCAACAGGAACAATCCTGTCCATTGGAAGAACGATTTCATTGTGCGCTCCTGTAATGATTAGAGAGATGTTTGCCTGCCGCCATCAATGATGCGCCGCGTGTTCGAGCGCTTCGCCCAACGGCAAACCGCAGTAAGCGCAGGCCGCCCAGGATGGGTCAACCTTTTGCCCGCAGGCGGGACATTTCGTTGTCCGCAGACTCATCCCGCAATTGGGACAGAAGGCATATCCCTGTTGAAGGGGAAAGTCGCAATGCGCGCACTTGTAAGTGGACGCCGCGGCGACGGCAGGAGTGTTTCCTGGTTGGGAAGTGTGTTGATGTTCACCGTGATTCATAGCTGCGTGCATTAACATACAACCGCACATGGAAGCCTCCTTACAGGGTCTGTCCACAATGCGGGCAGGTTTTCCAATCGGACTGTGAAGGTTTGCCGCAGTTCGGACAGGCGCGGCTGGCAACGGGTTTGAAGATGTTGACGAAGTTGTTGCCAGAGATGGCATAAACTAGCAGGAAGATTAGCAAGAGGGGGACGACCCACATGAGAAATATGATTTACTCCTTTTCGATGCTCCAAGAATAGCAGGCGTAAGTAAAGAATGTATAAAGACACGAAAAAGAGAGGTTGAAGATTTCATCGCAACGACGGGAGTCAAAAATGACCTATCCGCCGACAGGTCATTTGAAGGGAGGGCTAATGGTGATGGGTGTGTTCGTCGGCTTTGATGTATTTCTCAGGCTCCTTGTCGAAAGCCTTCTTGCAGCCGAGCGAGCAGAAATAGTAGGTCTGCCCGTTGTACTCGGATTTACCCGCGGCGGACTCGGGCGTCACGTCCATGCCGCAGACGGGGTCTTTGAAGGACACGTGGGTGAACATATGCTTTCTCCTTGTCAAGGAAGATTATGTGCCTGCCCCTGGCCAAAGACAAGCGTCACATGGCGCAGGGAGGATGAGCAAAATAGCCTACGACGAGCTGCCTCCCACCCGGACCTGGAGCCGGGTGCCGTTTCCCGGAGCGGATTCAATCTCCAGCCGCCCGCCGATCAGACTGGCGCGCTCGTGCATGCCCAGCAGGCCGAAGTGACCCGCCGGGGCCAGGTCGGTGGGACTTTGCGGCACGGTAAAGCCCATGCCGTTATCGCTCACGGTCAGTTCAACGTGATCCGACGCGAACGTCAGGGCCAGCGAAGCGCGCGTTGCGTGAGCATGTTTGACCACGTTGTTGAGCGCTTCCTGGGCAATGCGGTAGAGAGAAAGTTCGACTTCCGACGGCAGGCGGCGCTCCGCTCCGACCTTGCGGAAGTCCACGTGCAAGGAGTGATTCTGAGCGGTCTCGCGCGCCAGTATTTCGAGGGCGGTGACCAGTCCCAGGTCTTCGAGGTAGATCGGGCGCAAGGCGCGGGTGAAGCGGCGCAGATTTTCGATGGTCTGCTCGGTCAATGACTCCAGTTCGGCCAGCGACTGACGCGCTCGCGGTTCGGTGACAACCTTCTGCGTCAGTTGCAAGCGTTGCTTGAGGGCGATGATCGCCTGGAGGGTATCATCGTGCAGTTCACGCGCCAGGCGTGTGCGTTCTTCCTCTTGTGCAGCAGTAATGGCGCCAATGTAATCGCGCAGCCCCTCCTGGGCAGATTGCACCTTGTACGCCATCTCGATCAATTCGCGCTGCAAACGCTGGACTTCAACGATGCCGCCGACCGGCTCACGGATGGCCGCGAAATCGCCCCAGGTCAGGGCGGTGGCGCGCGCCTCCAGTTTCTGAAGCGGCTGAACGATCTGGCGGGTGATGAGCCACAGGACGCTGGCCGCGAAGAGCAATGGCGGGATGAGCGCCAGCGGCGCCACCAGGGTCAATTCCAGCAGGGGATCGGCGGCCAGGCGCCAGGCCTCCTCAGGCAGATGGGCGCGCATCTGATGTTGGTGAAGTGCCACGCTGCCTACTGCAAGTGCGATGGACAAGAAAGTAAGGGGGAGGAAGAAGATGAACCAGCGAAAAATCAGCTTAGAACTGCGCGCGCTCATTCTGTTTCCTCCATCGGCTTGCCTACATCTTGACTGATCCAGCCCAGCGAAACGGCGCGCATGACGGCCTCGGTGCGGCTGCTGGCCTGTAGTTTGACAAAGATGTGCGCCAGGTGTCCTTGTACGGTGCGGTCGCTGATGCCAAGTTGGACGCCGATGGCTTTGTTGGTATAGCCGCGCGCCGCCAGGCGCAGCACTTCAAGTTCTCGCTCTGTCAATGGCTCGACCGGGAGGGGCGCGGAGCGCTTGAACCATTGTGCCATCAACCGCTGCGTCAGCCGGGGATCAAGCACGGATTTGCCTTCGTGCACATCCCGCACCGCGCGGATCAGATCCTCCAGGCTGGCCGTTTTGAGCACGTAACCGTTGGCGCCAGCCTGTAACACGGCCATCACATACGGATCATCATCATAGGCGGTAAGGATGAGCACCCCCACTTCGGGCAGGTGGGCACGTACCCAGCGCGTGACCTCGATGCCGCTGGCTTTGGGCATTTGAATATCGAGCACGGCCACGTCGGGTTTATGGCGCTGGATGAGTGCCTGGGCTTCAAGGCCATCGCCCGCCTCGGCAATGACTTCGATATCCTCGGCGCTTTCCAGTAACTGGCGAATCCCGGCCCGCACGATATGGTGGTCATCAGCCAGCAGGACGCGAATCCTTCCTTTTGTTTCGTCAGATGAATGATTCATTTCTTACCTCTTCTGTGTATGAGGATATTCCTCTCCATGAAATGCGTAAGGGAAGATGAACCAGACGATGGCGAACCCGGCCAGGGGTCCGGTGACGAGGCGCATCAGAGAGTTGAACGAGCCGAGGGCGTCGCCGACATAAAAGGTGGCGGGGAAAGCGTCCTGGGTTAGGATTCGCAGCCACTCGTTGGTGTCGCGAAATCCCTGCCCAAGGCCGGCCAGATCGCTGAACAGGTGCGAGCCGCCGTCGAGGGCAATTGGCAGGAGGAGCAGTACAAATCCCCACCACGTCAGCGGCCTGACCTTGCGGCGCAGCGGATACCACGCAACCGCGAAAATCCAGACGCTGGTGTAGAACGAAATCATGCGATCTGACCAGGCGACCTTCCATCCCATCGTTTGATTGCCAATGAATTGGCGCAGCACCAGGGGATTGGCTGTGTTTTGCCAGGCCGCCTGAATCTCGGCCAGAGAATACATTGGCTTTTCGCCAAAGAGGAAGAAGGAACGCTCTGGCAGCTGATGACAGAGGAACGAGTACACGAAGTAAATGACCTTCGCCTCACCAACGCGGCCAAAATGCATGAGGACAGGTGCGAGGAAGGGGATGAACACCCAAGCCCCATAGAAGACGAAGAAGAGGGCAAACCAATGCCTGGGAAGCCGCAGGGCGGACGTGCTGATAAGGTCTTTTGGGTTGTGAAACGTCATGAAAGGCTCACCTTCCCGATGCGGAGGCGAGGCGGATGCCCTGCACCATCGCTGCACCTTTGCCGTTGCTTGACCGTGATTTCCAGTTTCACGCTGACCTCATAGTGACCGGGCACGTGGCAAGCAAACTCCAGCGATCCGGCGGGCGCGGCCTGGGTGAAGGTATAGTCGAAAGACTTCGGTGCGGCTGCCTTCTTCTCCAGTATAAGCAGAATCAGACTCAAGACCAAGCGCCACATACACCACCAGCCAACAGGCCGTTTGGCCTGTTATTTAGGGGAAGGCGGGCAGCGAACGACGCATGTCCGTTCCAGGCGAGCTCTCTGGCTTGGTTGGGTAATAGGAAGACTATTCCGCAATCTGGCCCGATTTAGTGGCGTATATAATAAACCGGACAAGATTAACTCTTGTCCTGTTCGTATTTCCGGCCGCGCCAAAACCTCGGCGGGCACGCTCTGACACAAATGTGGATACCGCTCTACCAGCCGCGCAATATCCGCCAAATCTTTCTGGCGTTTATTGCTGCGCCATTCAGGGTCCAGCACCATCCAAATTTTCCCTCGCAGCACATCCTCCAGACGGGCAACGGGCAACTTCATGCCCAGCACTTCGGCTCCCGATGCGCTCTCCGCAAAAGCCTCGCAGCGGTCGTTGGTTTGGATTTGCACGCGCTGGCCTGAATCGGGGAGGGAGACGTTCAGGCTGTGAGCAAGGCGATTGCAATCATGGAGCAGGCACAATCAACCGCGTCTTTTTCTTGGCTAGTCCAACCGTAGCAATCGCTCCGGCGTTGAACGCCAGGAAATCCGCCTCCACGCCGTCGCTGAAGATGACCCCTCCTTCCGGCATCTGCGATTCGATGTACAGCGGTGAGTCCGGAGAAATCATCCCACAGGTAATGGAAGCCCGCGATGTCTTGCTGATGAATGGCTCGCGGACAACGAAGACAAGTTGATCCGCGTCCCAGGGTAAGCGCATAGGCTGCAGCGGTTGTGCGGCAGGAGAGAAGCCCAGCAGCAGGCCATTGGCCATGTTAAACAGACTGCTCAGCCAACCGGTTGAACCGGCACCGGTCGAAACGATGATTCCACTGGAGGAGTGATCTTCCTCTTGCTCCTGCCAGCGCAGCCGGTAGCGCGCCGAGATGTGACTGCGTACACCGATGAACAGATCATTGAATGCCAGTAAAGACTGCCCGTCGTTCAGACGTGCTTCGGCCATGCTGATTTGCCGCTCGTGAAATTGACCTTTGAGTACCTGGAGGACAGCCTGCGGTGCAGTTCCCACAGTAAACGGCAGCAAAATGCCATCAATATGCGCGGGATCGGGGTTGACGGCGATGAGGGGCTGACCGTCGAGATATTTGGCGGTATTGACCACCAGGCCGTCGACGCCGATGGCAACGACCAGATCTGTCTCGGCGAAGACGAAGTTTGGCAGGAAACTGCGCTCGATTTCTTGTACTTTTGCGATGGGGAGAAGTCTGGAACGTAACGCAGCAAGGGCAGCATAGTATGTTTCATGCTCGCGCTCATAGATAGAGAAATCCAAGCCGTTATGCTCAAGGTAAAAGCGGGCCTGGGCACGGGTATTGAATCGTTCTACCAGCCCGTCGAGGCGAGTCTTGCGCGTGACTAGGACGATTTTTTCGTATTCCAAATCTACTTTTCCTGCTGAGTAGTGGTTTGCGTCATGAGAAGTTGCAGCAGCTCAGGCGAAATGTTCAGGTTGCCGATGCGCGTCGCATTCTCTGCTAACTGTTTGAACGCCAGGCTGATCATCTTGCGCGGGTCAGTAGATTGCACGGCCAACATCTGTAGTGCCTCAGGCGGCAAGTCTTTGAAAGGCTTGACCGTGGCCTCGATGGCATAGGCTTGGGCTTCGGCCTCCGCGCGGGTATTTTCCGCACGCGCGGCCACTAACTTCTTGCGTTCCATTTCGAGGGCAATCTGGCCGTTCAACTTTGCCTGACGCACTTGCTGTTCTTTGGCTTCTACAGCCAGGTCGGCTTTGACTTTCGCTTCGCGAATCTGCCGCTTCTTTTCTTCCACAGCGATCTCTGTGTTGAGTTCGTTCTCTTTGATGCGGCGTTCCTGTTCGACCGCGGCGTTGCGTCTATCATAGACAGCCTGGTCGGCGCGGCGGAGGAGTTCCTCGCGTGCTTCGGCCTCGAGCGCCTTCGCCATTTCGGGAGAAGGACGGATGGCCTGAATCGAGAGCGCTAACAGTTCTATCCCCATCGTGGTCAGAGATTCGCTGACAGCGAACTTGTCGAAGACGGCGGCCGCAATCGCTTCGGAAGCATGAATGGCATCGCGCAATGGCAATCGTTGCACTTCGGCGCGCACCAGCACTTGTAGGAGATTGATCAACCGCTGGGGCAACTTTTGTGGGTCTTCGGAGAGATAGTTTTCCGGTCTGCCGTCCACCGTATAGTTGAGCAGTTGGGCAAGTCTTTGCGGTTCTTTTACCCGGTAAGTCAACTGCCCCTGAATGGTGACGGCTTGAAAGTCCTTGCTGATTTCATTGAAAATGAACGGTACATCGGCGCTGGCAATGGGGATGATTATCAACGACGAAACGGGTTTGAAATAGAGGAAAGCCAGCCCGGTGCCTGCCCGGACAAGTTTGCCGCCGCTATAGTGCATAACGTAATAGGCAGGGGGAACTTTGATGTATTGAAAGCCAAACATTGTTCTCCTCCAGAATGTGAATTGGGTTATCCTGTGCGAGTCTGAATCGGCCGATAGGTATTCATCTCGCTGCATGGTAACTTTGCTCAACCGTGCCCTGCGTGGACTCGCTCCCACATGGCCTGAATGAATCGGACCACAAGGCCGGCCTCCTTCACCGTGGTCAAATTGGCATTGTCCAGATTGTACCAGGGGAATTGCATGTCCACTGGCTGTCCTTTTTCATCCTGTCCACGCACGATCAGGTGTTCCAGCGTGGCCTCGGCTCTAACGTAGCCGAGTGGCATCAGGCACCAGGAATCTGGTTGCGCACTCCATCCCCCTTTGAGCGGAGGGCGAAACATCAGACCAACCAGGTAATCGGGCGTAACGCGAACGTACGAACTGGTCAGGCTGTCTAGGAATTGTCGTTGCAGTCGTTCCACGAAACCCTTCTCGACCGCTGAGGCATCTTTGCTAGGGACGAAGCGAATGAAGTGAACGTCCGGCCGAGGAACGTTTTGCCAGGGGAAGCGAGAGAAAAGGCGGTAATAACGGTTTTGTTCGCGTCGCCGCCAGAGCGTCTCCAAGAGAGCCTCGAAAAATGGAACAGCCTGGGGCATGTCTTTGGGAAACTCGAATCCCCAATTTCCTGCCAGTTCGATGCTCACGAAATCCGGTTCGGGAAACAGGCGTAACACGTCCTGACGCGTCAGAGCGCCACGCAAGAGGAAGGACTGTCCCTCCACGCTGATGTGAAGAAAGGGGCCGGCGGCGATTTCGGCTTCGTATTCCCGGCTCAAGTCCACCTCGCGCCAGCGACGGCCGGTACGCCAGCGCAGGTGATTCCCTTCCAGGATGACCTCACCGCGCCCCCTTGCCGCGAGGCGCTCCATCCAGGGGTAGGTCAGTACTGCCGAAATCAGCCCCAAGGCGAGCGTTCCCGCGCAGGTCAATAGACCGGCCCAGTTCGGCATCTCCCAGCCGGTGAGGGCGACGATACCGATCAACCCGCCAATCCAGATGAGCAAGAAAAGAACGACGGGTAGGACAACGGTAAACCAACCGCTACGGTAAGGAACGGTCAGGCGTAACATCGTCGTGAAGTACCCCTTGCCTTGCAGGTTCTGCTTGTTGGAATGTCCAGTTGTCGGTTCCAGTATATCACAAGCGCCTTGCTCGGTGACAGGCCCCAGCATGATGGCGGTTGTAGTGGGCTTCGTTGCTTCCTTCGCTCGCTTCTCGACTCCGGCGGCTCGCCAAGACACCACTTTGTTGGCGTTTGCAATAAGGCATTTTGAACATGCTGTACAAGGGGAAGGATATCCTTGACGGAATCTCTCTGTCCTCGTTAAAATAGTTTAGAGTATTAACCATTAATCTTCCTAACTACGAACAGGAGCGGCCATGAATGCCTTGGATTCCTCTGCCGAGGCCTTGCGTCAGGCGGTCGAAGTGTTCTGGGATGTCTTCCCTCCCCTCTGGCAGCGCATCCGCGCCCACATTCACCAAACGGCAAGGGAGCGTTTCGGGGTCAGCGTGGAGCAGTTCCATATCCTGCGCCACATCCGCCGTGGACAGGGCTCGGTCAGTGAACTGGCCAGGGTCAAGAACATCAGCCGCGCCGCCGTCAGTCAGGCAGTGGATGCGCTGGTGGCGCGCGGCCTTGTCAGCCGCGCCACCGACCCGCGCGACCGCCGCCATATTCATCTGGCGCTGACCGAGTCGGGACAGGCGCTGTTGGAGGCTATCTTCGACGAAACCCGCCAATGGATGATGCGTCTCCTCGCTCCCCTCGCGGCGGAGGAGGTGGCGACCCTCACGCAGGCGATGGCGTTGCTCCGCAAGGTGGAGGAACAGCAGTGATGCGCTCCCGTGTTCCGAGGTAAGGCATGCGTCAGGTCTTCAAATTATTGCGCTTCGTGCGTCCCTACTGGGAGAAGAGCGCCCTCTCGCTGATACTCCTGGTCATTGTCGTCGCCCTCGACCTGGCCATTCCGCGCCTGGTGCAGCGCGTCATTGACCAGGGAATCTTCGCCGGCGATTCCTCGGTCGTGATTCACACCTTCCTGTGGATGCTGGGCATCTCGGCGCTGGATACACTCTTCGCCATCGGCAACAACAATTTTTCGGTGCAGGTGGGCGAGGGCGTGGCGCGCGACCTGCGCGAAGCCCTGTTTGTCAAGATTCAGTCGCTCTCCTTCGGCAACCTCGACCGCCTGCAAACCGGGCAATTGATGGTGCGCCTGTCCAGCGATTCGGGCGTCGTCCAGCGGCTGTTCCAGATTTCACTGCGCATCGGGACGCGCGCCCCTCTCCTGATGATTGGCAGTCTCCTGCTCATGTTCCGGACGGCTCCCCACCTGGCGCTGACGATGCTACCGCTGCTTCTGTTCACTGCGGCGGTCATCGCCGTCTTCAGCGTCAAGATGGGGCCACTCTTCCTGAACATGCAACAGAAACTGGACCGGCTGAACACCGTTTTGCAGGAGAACATTGCCGGAGTGCGGGTGGTCAAAGCATTCGTGCGCGCCGACTTCGAGGCCGAGCGCTTCGAGGCGGCCAACGAGGATTTCACCGAACGCAACATCCGGGTGATGCAATTCATGTCGGTGATGGGACCGCTGCTCACGCTGGCGCTCAACATCGGGATTGTGGTCGTCGTCTGGGCCGGGGGGCGGCAGGCTATCCAGACGGGCGGCCTCTCGACCGGGCAGATTGTCGCCTTCGTCAACTATCTGCAAACCACCATCGTGCCGCTCATGAATCTGGTCAACCTGGCCAACATCTGGGCCGCGGCCATCGCCTCGGCGGAACGCGTCAACGAGGTGCTGGAAGCCGAGCCGGAGGTCCAGGACGCTCCGGATGCGATCACGCTGCCCGAGACGTTGCAACCGCATATCACCTTCGAGAAGGTCGGGTTTCACTACAACGGTTCGACCGAGGAGGCTGTGCTGCGCGACGTGACCCTGACCGCCGCCCCCGGCCAGATGGTGGCCATCCTGGGGGCGACCGGCGCCGGCAAGTCCACGCTCGTCAACCTGCTGCCGCGCTTCTACGATGTCAGCGAGGGGCGCATCCTGCTCAACGGGGTGGATATCCGTCAGATTCGGCAGGATTCGCTCCTGGCGCATATCGCCATCGTGCCGCAGGAGAGCGTGCTCTTTTCCGGTACGGTGCGAGATAACATCCGCTACGGACGCCCTGATGCCAGCGACGAGGAGGTCATCGCCGCGGCCAAAGCCGCTCAGGCGCACGAGTTCATCCTGCGCCTGCCTAACGGCTACGATACCCACATCGAGGAGCGCGGCGTCAACCTGTCGGGCGGGCAGCGCCAGCGCATTGCCATCGCCCGTGCCCTGTTGATGCAGCCCTCCATCCTGATTTTGGACGACAGCACCAGTTCGGTGGATGTGGAGACGGAGGCGAACATCCAGGCTGCGCTGGAGGCGTGGCGCAAAGGCCGCACCTGTTTCGTGGTGGCGCAGCGCATCAGCACCGTCTTGAAGGCGGACAAAATCGCGGTGATTGACAAAGGACGCATTGTCGCCGAGGGGACTCACCGCCAGTTGCTCCAATCCAGCCCCATTTATCAGGAAATTTACGCCTCGCAACTGGGCAACGGCGTGGAGGGGCCGCCATGACCGTCCAGGCGCCGCCTCCGATGAACGCCGCCGAAATCCGCGCCCGGATGATGCGCGGCGGACCAGGTCAGCCGGGGAAAATCGAGAAAGCGCGCAACCCGCGACGGGCGCTGGCGCGTCTGGCGCGCTATCTGCATCCCTACCGCTTCCCGCTCCTGGTTGTGCTGGGGTTCATCCTCGCCTCCACCGCCCTCGGGCTGGCAGGGCCGTATCTCATGGGTCAGGCCATTGACCGTTTCATCGCCGCCCGCCGCCTGGACGGGCTGGGGACGTTTGCCCTGTGGATGCTCATCGTCTTCGTCGCCGCCAATCTCTGCGACCTGGCCTCCGGCTGGATGATGGCGCGCCTGTCGCAGAAGGCGCTTCAGGGCGTGCGACGCGACCTGTTCGAGCACCTGCAAACCCTGCCGATGAAGTTTTTCGACAGCCACACTGCCGGCGAGTTGATGAGCCGTCTGACCAACGATATTGACGCCATCAATCAGGCCGTTTCGCAAAACGTGGTCTCTCTGGTCGCCAGCCTGCTTTCCATGGCCGGCATCCTGATCGCCATGGCGCTGATGAACCTGTGGCTGACGCTGGCGGCGCTGGCGGTCGTGCCGCTGATGCTTTGGTTTGCCGGTTTCGTCGCCCGCTACACGCGCAAAGGTTTCCGCGAACTGCAAAAGCGGCTGGGGGAATTGAACAGCGTGATGGAGGAATCCATCAGCGGCCAGCGGGTGGTCAAGGCGTTCCGCCGCAGCGACGCCGCGCTGACCGCTTTTCGGAAGAGCAATCAGGAGGTCTATCGGGCGGCCGTTTACGCCAATTCCTATGCCCTGCTACTCATGCCGCTGACCAATCAGTTGGGCAATCTATTCGTCATTGCCATCGCCGGGCTGGGCGGCTGGTTGGCGTTGAAAGGCCTGGTCACGGTCGGGACGATTGCCGCCTTCATCAGTTATGGACGCTCCTTCGTGGGGCCGCTGCGTCAACTCTCCAACATCTACAACGCCATCCAGGCGGCGCTGGCGGGGGCGGAGCGCGTCTTCGATATCCTCGACACGCCTTCCGAGGTGGACGAGGCAGAGGCCTCCGCCGCGCCGGGGCCGGTGGCCGGTCACGTGCGCTTCGAGGCGGTCAACTTTGCCTATGTGGAGGGGACGCCGGTCATCAAGAATATGACGCTGGAGGCGCGGCCCGGCGAGACGGTTGCCCTGGTCGGACCGACCGGGGCGGGCAAGACCACCCTGGTCAACCTGTTGATGCGTTTCTACGAACCGCAGAGCGGCTGCATCCGCCTCGATGGCGTGGACGTTCGGGACATCCCCAAGGCCGACCTGCGCCGCCGGCTGGGAATCGTGCTCCAGGAGACCTTCCTGTTCTCGGCCTCGGTGATGGATAACATCCGGTACGGGCGGCCGGAGGCCAGCGACGAGGAGGTCATCGCCGCGGCGCAACTGGCCGAGGCTGACCATTTCATCCGTCAACTGCCGCAGGGGTACCAGACGCTGCTTTCGGAGCGGGCCGCCAACCTCAGCCAGGGGCAGCGGCAATTGCTGGCCATCGCCCGCGCCGTTCTCGCCAACCCTTCCATTCTCATCCTCGATGAGGCCACCAGCAGCGTGGACACGCGCACCGAGGCGCGCATTCAGCAGGCGTTGCTGCGCCTGCGCAAGGGGCGCACCTCCTTCGTCATTGCCCACCGCCTGAGCACCATCCGCGACGCCGACAAGGTGGTGGTCATCCGCAACGGCGAGATTGTCGAACAGGGTACGTATCGCCAACTGCTCGAGCGGCGCGGCTTTTTCTACCACCTGTATATGAGTCAATTCAAGGGAGAGGCAATTTAACCGGCAGCCGGCCTGTGCGGCCGGCTCTCGCCATAAGTGGCAAATTAAATGGCTTTTTTCAATCAAGGACCCGTTCCCTGCGAGGGAACGAGTCCTTGATTATGCGTTTGTGTGTTACGGACAGGGTGTGATTTTCAAAAATGGTGTGGCTGATGTTTTTTACTGATGCCCGACGATGCGGTGCGGCTGGTAGAGTTCTTCCAGGTAAGTCATCTCTTCCTGGCTCAACGAAACGGAGAGGGCGGCGACGGCATCTTCCAGGTGCGAAATCTTGGTCGCCCCCACAATCGGCGCGACGACGGGCGGTTTGTGGAGCAGCCAGGCCAGGGCAATTTGGGCGCGCGGCACGCCGTGCTTCTGCGCCAGTTCGGCCACCCGCTCGACAATCGGGCGGTCCATCTCGGCAGCAGCGTCGTACTTCATTTTCTGAATCTGGTCAGTTTCATAGCGGAGGGTACTCTCAGACCAGTCGCGCGTCAGGCGGCCCGAGGCCAGCGGGCTGTAGGGAATCGAACCAATTCCCTCGGCGCGGCAGAGCGGCATCATCTCACGCTCTTCTTCGCGGTACATCAGGTTGTAGTGATTTTGCATGGAGACGAAGCGCGTCCAGCCGTGTTTTTCGGCTACATACAGCGCCTTTTGGAACTGCCAGGCCCACATGGCCGAAGCGCCGATGTAGCGGGCTTTGCCAGCGCGGACGACATCGTTGAGGGCCTCCATCGTCTCTTCGATGGGAGTTTCATAGTCCCAGCGGTGAATCTGGTACAGGTCCACGTAATCCGTCCCCAGCCGCCGCAGGCTGTTGTCTATCTCGGTCAGAATGGCCTTGCGCGAGAGTCCGCCGCCGTTGGGGTCTTCGCGCATTTTGAAGAAGACTTTGGTGGCGATGACCACTTCCTCGCGCCGGGCGAAATCCTTGAGCGCGCGCCCCAAAATCTCCTCGCTGCGCCCCAGCGAGTAGACATTGGCAGTGTCAAAGAAGTTGATTCCCAGTTCAAGGGCTTTCTGGATGATGGGACGGCTCTCGTCCTCCTTCAGCACCCACTTGTGAACCCATCGGTCGGGGTCACCAAAGCCCATGCAGCCCAGGCAAATGCGCGAGACTTTGAGACCGGTGTTGCCAAGTCGTGCGTATTCCATGTGTTGCTCCTTTTTCAAATAGTGAGAGACCACTTGCTATGCAGGCTGAAAACCTGCGTTAAAAAAGTCAACCTTCCGCAAGAACCGCTGGCAGCTGCTCGTCCGCCTCAACCGTTTCGCCTTCCATCGAAATTTGGGGAATGGTCAGGATGAGGAGCAAGCCCATCAACAAGGCCAACGCGCCCGCCAGGAAGACCAGTTTCAGACCACCCTCCAGCGTAGGCGCGCTGCGCTGGAGCAGGCCCAACAGCGAAGGCGCGACGGCAATCCCAACCATCTGGAAGAAAAAAACCGCGCCAACCGCTGAACCCAATAGCCGCTTTGGGACAGCAAACTGCGCTACCAGCGTGTTGAGCATTGGAACTGCGCCCAATCCCAGCCCGGCCAGCGAGGTTGCCAGTACGTAGAACCAGACCGGCGATTCGGCAGTCAATTGCCAGAGCAGGAAGAGCGAAAGCGTCCCCAGGGTATAGCCGATAACGTACATCCCCTTATATTTTTTGGTTTTCGAGAGCCAAAATCCGACCGGCAGGCCGATGAACGCCGCCAGCACCGTGTAGGGCGTGAGCATCGAACCGTTGACGGTGGGACTGACGCGCATCACCTCCTGAACGAAGATGGGCGAGTAGGCCAGAATGCTAACCGTGCCAAAGAAGGAGAGCAGCCCCGTCCCGGCGACGGTCAGGAAGGTGCGGCTGGCGAGGATTTGCGGGTCGAGGATGGGCGCTTCGGCCCGTTTTTCGATGCGCAGAAACCCGCCCCAGGCCGCCAGCGAGAGAACGAGCAGGAGCGCGCCCATGCCAAACTTTCCCTCCTCGCCCAGCCAGGAAACCCCAAAAATCAGCGTGGAGGTGGCAAAAACCATCGCCGCCATGCCCCAGGTGTCCATTTTTGGCCGGACGGTTTGCGCGGGGTTGGGCAATGCGGCGGCCAGCAGACCGGCGGCAGTCAGCATGAGCGGAATCGTCCCCCAGTACAGCCCGCGCCAGCCGAAGGCGCTCTCGGCCACCACCCCGCCCAGCACCGGGCCAATCAGGGCGGCGATTCCGCTCGGCAGGTTGAGCAGGCCGGTCCATTTGGCGCGCTCTGCCGGGGGGAACAGGTCGCCGATGGCCGAAAGGCAGAGTGGAATGATGGGCCAATGCCCAATGCTCATGAAGGTCGTGACCGTCACCAGCGCGGGCATAGACTTCACCGTCGCCGAAAGCCCCAAACCGAGCAGGAAAATCCCAATCGAGACCAACAAGACCACCCGCCGCCCGTAAATATCCGAAAGTTTGCCAGAAAGCAGCGTGCCAGCCGCACCCGCCAGCGCCGGCAGGGCAATCAGCCACGAGAAGAGCGTCAGGCCGTCCAGTTCGGCAATCATGCCCGGCTGGGCGATGTTGCGGGCATTGATGAACAGGAAACTGACGAACTGCGTGAGGAACACCGCCCCCACGCCGAGAGCAGCCTTCCACTTGAATGATTTGTCTTGTGGTGCGAGGTTGAGTTGCGGTTGCATGAAAAACCTTTCATAAAAGATGGAGACTTACGTCAAGAGGGCGATAAAGGCAGCCAGTCCAGCACTCGCTGGATATAGGCATCCCAAAAATCCCAATCATGCCCACCCGGGCCTTCCTCGTACACAACATCGGCGCCACTCGACTTCAGAAAATCGGCAAAAACGCGGTTGGCGCGCAAAAGATAGTCTTCCGTACCGCAAGCGATGTAGATTTTCGGCAAAACAACGTCTTCCCCAGCCCTGATTTTCTGAAAAAGGCTCTCGGCGGCCACGCGCGGGTTGCGGTCGGTCAGGGCGGCGGCGTGGATGTCGCCAAAGCAGGCGTCCTCGCCGATGACATTGCGCCCCGGCTCGTCGAAGGGATACTCGAAAATATGAATCGCGCCGGAGAGACAGGCGATATACCCAAACGTCTCGTGGTACTTCAGACCGTTCCTGAGCGCGCCAAAACCGCCCATCGAAAGCCCGGCGATGAACGTATCCTCGCGCCTGGGCGAAAGGCGGAACATTTTGCGGGTTACTTCCACCAGTTCCTGCCCCACGTATGCGCCAAAATCGCCAAAGCAACTCGTTCCGTAAGGCATATCCACGTAGAATGAGTTTTCGGCGGAGGGCATCACCACCGCCAAGTTGCGCTCGGTAGCCCAGCGCTCAATGCGCGTGTGGGAAGTCCAGGCCGTGCAGTTATCTGTCAGCCCATGCAACAGGTACAGGGTTTTGAACGGCCCCGCCCCGCCCGTCTCGGCGGGGAGAATGACCTGCATGGGAACCTTGCGGCGCAGGGCAGATGAAAAAAAATTGACTTGCAGCAATGCCATACTGTTTTCCTTTCGTCTCCGCTGAAATCACGACAATGTATGCAAGCGCGGCGTCAGTTTGAGCGTGGCCGCCCGCGCTTCGGGGGTCACGCAGGCATCCACGTATTGCTTGGGATAGCGGCGGTATTTTTCGCGGTAGGCGGCATCAATACGGTCATTCAGACCGGCATCGGTTTCATCAACGAAAGCGACATCCTTCTCCACGCCGCCCGACTGAATATGCCCCTCGTGCCGCGTTAGAACGCCGCGAAACCAGGGGCCGGCGCGCCCTTTGACGGCGCGGACGTAAAGATTATCGTCCACGCGCACCACCCATATCGTCACCGCGGCGCGCAGCGTGCCATCACGCCGCATGGAGGAGAGATTCAGTTCATCGGCTGCGCCGATTCGTTTGAGTTCATCGCTCGTCCAGGTGGTCATAGGCTCTCTCATGATGGAATCAGCAAGGCTTTGATGGCGCGGCGCTCGTCCATGGCGCGGTAGCCTTCGGCCACCTGCTCCAGCGGCAGGGTCAGGTCGAAGACTTTGCCGGGGTTGATTTTGCGGTTCCAAATCAGGTCAATCAGGTGAGGCAGGTAACGGCGCACGGGAGCCGGGCCGCCGTGCAGGTGAACGTGCGAGAAGAAAAACTCCCAGCCGGGAATTTCCACGCCATGCAGCACGCCCACGAAGCCCACAAAACCGCCGGGCCGCGCAGCGCGGATGGACTGCATCATCGCCTCCTGTGTGCCAACCGCTTCGATGACGGAGTGCGCGCCCAAGCCGCCGGTGAGTTCCTTGACATGCGCCACGCCCTCCTCGCCGCGCTCGGTCACGATGTCGGTCGCGCCGAACTCCAGCGCCAGTTTTTGCCGGTCGGGGTGACGGCTCATGATGATAATGCGTTCCGCGCCCATCTGCCTGGCAGAAAGCACACCCAGCAGCCCCACCGCGCCATCGCCAACCACCGCAACGGTCGCGCCCGGCTTTACGTTGGCCGCATCGGCGGCAAACCAGCCGGTGCCCAGCACATCGGAGGCGGTAAGCAGGCTTGGAATCAGGTCATCGGGCGGCAGGTCGGGCGTGGGAACTAGCGTGCCATCGGCCAGCGGAATGCGGGCATATTCTGCCTGCGCCCCGGTCGGCGCGCCAGGCTGCCGGTTGACGCATGATGAGTGATATCCGGACTGGCAGATTTCGCAGGTATTATCCGAAGCAAAGAACGAACCGACCACGAATTGACCGGGCCGAACGTGTTTGACCTCGCTGCCGACCTCCTGCACAATGCCAACGTATTCGTGCCCCATCGGCATCGGCTGCTTCAGTTCATCAATGCCGCGATAGGGCCACAGGTCTGAGCCGCAGACGCAGGCCGCGGAGAGTTTGATAATCGCATCGGTTGGCTCGATGATTTTTGGGTCGGGCCGTTCCTCGAAGCGCACATCCCGGGGGCCATACATGACTGTTCCTTTCACCATTTATCTCCTTGATTACACATCCAGTTTTCTTTCTCCCAGCCACTTGACCATTTCGGGATTGCGATGGTCAAAGAAGGCGCTGGTTTTGGTATCTAAGGCAGCAATCGCCGCCATGTCCTCGGCGCTCAATTCAAAATCGAAGATGTTGATATTTTCCAGCATCCGTTCCCTGCGGGTCGTTTTGGCAAGGGCGATGATGCCGCGCTGAATCACCCAGCGCAAAATGACCTGCGCCACGCTTTTCTTGTGTTTTGCGGCGATGGAGAGCAAGGTTTCGTTCTGGAAAATGTTGTTGCGCCCCTCGGCAAACGGCGCCCAGGCCTCTACTACTACGCCGTTCTCCTGGAAAAATTTTTGCGCTTCGATTTGCTGATGGAACGGGTTGACTTCAATTTGATTGACCGCCGGAGCGATTTCATTGTGAATTATCAAATCCATGATGCGGTCGGGGTGAAAGTTGGACACCCCAATTGCCCGCACTTTGCCCTGCCGGTAGAGTTCTTGCATGGCGCGCCATTCGCCGTACACATCGCCGTAGGGCTGATGGATGAGATACAGGTCAATATAGTCCACTTGCAGGCGGTTGAGCGAGCGCTCGAAGGCTTTGAGCGTTCCCTCGTAGCCGTCCCGCTGAATCCAGAGTTTGGTGGTGATGAACAACTCCCCGCGCGGCAGGCTGCTTTGACGGATTCCCCTGCCCACCGCTTCCTCGTTCTGGTATGAAGCCGCCGTGTCAATGTGGCGATAGCCGCTTTCGATGGCCTCGATAACGCTCCGTTCACATTCAGCCGGGTCGGTGATTTGAAACACGCCAAAACCCAGGATGGGGAGTTGGACGCCGTTGTTCAAGGTTACGGTATGCATGGTTTTCTCCTTTCACTCTACTCCCTGAATCATTTCTTTTTCCTTGATCAAGATTGCCTTTTCGTAGGCTTCAATCTTGTGGTTCAACAAGTCCAACGTTTTTTGCATTTCCTGGATTCTTGCTGCCAGCAGGTCACGCTGCTCGGTCAGGATGTCCTTGCGCGCTTCGATGGTGCTATCGCCCTGTTCGATGAGTTGCATATAATCAATCAGCACCTCAATCGGCAAGCCGGCACTTCGCATACATCGAATGAATTCAATCCGACGCAAATCTGCTTCTCCGTATTCCCGAATGCCGCTCCCGTTGCGATGGACGTGCGGAAGCAGGCCAATCCGTTCGTAGTAGCGCAACGTATCAGGAGACATGTCGTACTTTTCGCTGACTTCTGCAATTTTCATAGTGCACCTCGTTGGAAATAGTGTATCACCTGGAGTCGACTCTAAGTCAAGAGTAGTCTAAGGAGGAATGTGCACTCCCATCTTGTTACACGAGGCTGTAGGGTTGTAGGACAACTTTTAGAAGTTGTCCTACAAATAAACAACTTTTGCGTGGACACGATGGCGGAATCTTCCCTTGTGGGGTCAAGCAGCCTTGGGCGCGGAACGCGATGACATGTCTCTCCCGCTTTTGAATTATCCACGACTATCCGTCCTGATGTTCGTGGTCTTTCTCTTCGCCTCTGAGCAACCGCGCGAACTGCTCGAAGATGCGGGCCATGTCAATGTTCTCCGGCTCCAGCAGCCATTGGATTTGCAGACCGTCCATCATGGCGTATAGCATGACCGTCAGGTCTTCGGCGGAAAGATCGGAGCGGATTTCACCCCGCGCCTGCGCCTGCCTCACATCCTCCGCATCGCGCTCGCGTCCGCTGTGATAACGCTGCACAAAGAAATCATGCGCCGGGTGCTCTTCCTGGATGCTCTCGGCAACCAGAATGGTAAACAACTGCACCAGACCAGGCACGGTTTCGTTGTACTCGACCAATTTGTGAAAGGCGGAGAGCGGGTCCTCCTTCAGCAGGGCTGGGTCGAAGCGCTGCCGGTCCAGCCGGTCGCGTTCTGCCAGCACAGCCATCAGTAGATGGGTCTTGCTGGGAAAGTGGTGCAGCAGGCCGGGCTCGGTCAGACCGGCGGCCTGGGCAATGTCGGCCATCTTGGCGCCGCGAAAGCCTTGTTCGGCAAAAAGGTGAATGGCCGCTCGGATAATCTTCTCCCGGCTGATGCGGCTCCGCTCCGCTTGTGTGCGACGGCTGGTTGGATTTGTGGACATGTCTCTATTATACACCAACTTACCTACCTTGCACTAGGTAAGTTTTTGGAGTACAATATCCTCCACAAAAACCCCACATCCGAACAAGGAGTTCAAATGCGCAACAAGAAAGGTACGGCCTCCCCTTCAACCCAAACCGAAGTCGCGGCGCGGGTCGAAGCGCTGCTGGCAAAAATGAGCCTCGCCGAAAAAATTGGCCAATTGGTGCAGATCAGCGGGGCCGATTTCATGCCCGGCGTCCGCGCTGAGGAGATCATCCGCAAAGGTGGCGCGGGGTCGGTGCTGTGGCTCAATGACACCAAACGCTTCAATGAACTACAACGAATTGCCGTGGAGGAAAGCCCCTCGGGCATCCCGCTGCTCTTCGCCCTGGACGTGATTCACGGCTACCGCACCATCTTCCCCGTGCCGCTAGGGATGGCCGCCTCGTGGGAGCCGGCGGTGGCAGAAGAGGCACAGAGCGTGGCCGCCAGGGAAGCGCGGGCTGCCGGCCTGCACTGGACCTTCGGCCCGATGCTGGACATCGCCCGCGACGCCCGCTGGGGGCGCATCGTGGAGGGAGCGGGCGAGGATCCCTACCTCGGCGCGGCCATGGCCGCCGCACAGGTGCGCGGCTTCCAGGGCAATGACATTGCGGACCCCGAACGCCTGCTGGCCTGCGCCAAGCATTTCGCCGGCTACGGCTTCGCCGACGGCGGACGCGATTACGACCCGGTTTACCTGCCGGAGGCCCAGTTGCGCAACGTCGTCTTCCCGCCCTTCCAGGCGGCGGTGAAGGCGGGCGTGGCCACCTTCATGAGCGCCTACATGGATTTGAATAACGTCCCGGCCAGCGGCAATCGCTGGCTGCTGCGGGATGTGTTGCGCCGGGAATGGGGCTTTGAGGGGTTTGTCATCAGCGATGCGTTCGCAGTGGGAAGTCTGGTCACCCAGGGATTCGCCCGCGACAGGCGCCAGGCGGCTTTGCGGGCCTTGAAAGCCGGCGTAAACATGGATATGGCCTCCGGTTGCTATGCAGAAAACCTGGAAGCCCTGGTGCAGGATGGTCTGCTCTCCATCGAGGAGATTGAAGAAATGGTGCGGCCCATCCTGGCGCTCAAGGTGCGCATGGGATTGTTCGAGCATCCCTACGCCGACGAAACCCTGCTGGAAAAAGTGGTCTCCCGTCCCGAACACCGGCAGGCGGCACGCCGGGCGGCGCAGCGCTCGATGGTGTTGTTGCGCAACGAGGGCGGGCTGCTGCCGCTCTCGAAGGATTTGAAGCAGATTGCCGTCATCGGCCCGCTGGCCGATTCGATGGAGGCCACCGAAGGGTCTTGGATGGTCTTCGGCCACCAACCGGCAGCGGTGACCGTCCTCGAAGGCATTCGCCGCAAACTGCCGAAGGCAAAGATCGAATATGCCCCCGGCCCGGCGATTCGGCGCGATATCCCCTCCTCTTTCGAGGAGATGATGGGCGAAACGAAGCCCGTCCAGACGCCCGAACAGGCCGAGGCCGCCTTCCGACAGGCGGTGGAAGCGGCTCGCCGCGCCGATGTGGTCATCGCCGTGATGGGCGAGGAAGCCAACATGTCTGGAGAATTCGCCTCACGCGCCTCGCTTGATTTGCCTGGGAGGCAGGAGGAACTGCTCCGGGCAGTCAGCACCCTGGGCAAGCCGGTGGTGCTGGTTCTGCTCAATGGCCGTCCGCTCAGCATCCAGTGGGCGGCAGAGCACGTGCCTGCCATCCTCGAGGCGTGGCAGCCGGGCAGCGAGGGCGGCAACGCCGTCGCCGACATCCTCTTTGGCGATGTCAACCCGGGCGGGAAACTGCCGGTCGGCTTCCCGCGCAGCGGCGGCCATGCGCCGCTCTATTACGCCCGCACGCTCACCCACCAGCCCGAAGACCATCCCATGTACCGCTCCCGGTATTGGGATAGCCCGGCCGCGCCGCTCTTCCCCTTCGGCTATGGCTTGAGTTACACCACCTTCTCAATCGCCAACCTCAGGGTTTCAGAATCGCGCATCCAAATCGGCGAGTCCCTGACGGTGACCGCCGAAGTGACCAACACCGGCAAGATGGCCGGGGATGAGGTGGTGCAACTGTATCTCCATCAACGCTGGGGCAGCGACTCGCGCCCCATGCGCGAATTGAAGGGCTTCCAGCGCGTCACGCTCCAGCCCGGCGAGACGAAGACCGTCACCTTCCGCATCGGCCCGGACGAACTGGGCTACTGGAGCACGAGCGCCGGCAAGTGGATTCAGGAGGCGGCCGCCTTCGACGTCTGGGTGGGCGCCGATTCGCAGGCGACGCTACACGCGGAATTCGAAGTGGCTCGTTGATTCACTGCAAGGACCCGTTCCCTGGGAGAGAACGGGTCCTTGATTGAATTGATTGCCTTCAGTACGCGCCGAGGTCGGGCGGGTCGCGGCGCGGGCGGCCCTCCAGGTTCACTTCGGGCGCGCCCTCGGCGGTGCCGGCGCCCAGGGCGGGGCTATCCGGCTGGAGGTGGTAGTCGCCCGCCTCGCCCCAGGCCGGGCGGACGAAGCGCGGGTCGCCGCACCGGTTGCCCGCCCCCAGCGCGGCGAGGTCGGCGCAGGTGAAAGTCCGCTCGCCGTGGGTGAGGAGCACCTCGTTCTGCGGGAAGAAGAACAGGTTGTGGTCGGCGGTGAGCGTGCTGGCCGGGGCGAGGTAGATGGGCGATTCGGGGCCGCGGGCGCTGAAGATGGAATTGCGCACCGTCACGTGGGCGGGGACATCGGGGTAGTCGTACTGGACGTACATCAGGTAGTTGTGGCCGAGGAAGTCGTCCACGGTGACGTTGAGGATTTCGAATTCGGCATCGGCCTGGTCTTCGGGGGCGATGACGATGGCCGCCCAGGGAGTCGGGTCAGGGTTGCCGTCGCCGCGGCCGTAGATGAGGGTGTTTTCGACCCGGCTGCCGGGCCCCCAGAGTTTGATTCCGTCGCAGGAATTGTTGGCCACGATGGTCTGGCGGATGGTGGTGTTGGCGGCCTTCGAGTCCAGGCCGTCGCCGTAGTTGTGTTCGGCCAGGACGCCTTCGAGCAGAATCGGCCCCGCGGAGGGTTCGATGCCGAAGCCGTCGGGGCGGTCGTAGGGGCGGTTGGCGCCGTCGCCACCCTGGTAGTAGTGTCCGCTCCAGGAGAGGGAGGTGTTGCGGATGACGACGTTCCGCCAGCCGCCGTGTTCGCCGGCCGGGCCGCCCAGCGCGCCGAAGCCGGCGTACTCGATGCGGCAGTCGAGAATCTGCAAGTCTTCCACATCCTGAATGTTCATGCCGAACTCGTCCACGTGGTGAATGTAGAGGCCCTGCAGGACGATGTGGCTGGCCGGCGCGCCGAGGATTTGGAGGCCGTCGCGGAACCAGGCCGCCTCGCCGCGGGCGGAATCGTCGTGGGTGATTTCGAGATTCTCGAGGCGCACGTAACTGACGCCGGCGAGGTTGACGGCGGTCATCAGGTTCTCGCCCCCGGCCAGGATGGGGCGGTTGCCCTCCTCGCCGCGGATGGTGATCCAGGCGTCGGCGCTGCCGGAGGGCGGGGTGAGGATGTCGGCGTCGTACTCGCGCAGCAGGTAGCGCCCGCCCAGGATAACGAGCGTATCGCCGGGGCGCAGTTGGCGCGAGGCGTAGCCGGGGCTGGCCCAGGGCTGCTCACGCGTGCCGGGGTTGGAATCCGAGCCGGTCGGGGAGACGTAGTAGGTCTGGGCCGGGCCGGAGGGGAGGGGCGGCTGGCCGCCGGTTTCGGTCGAATCGGCCGGGACGGGCGAGCAGGCGCACAGGCCAAAGGTCAGGGCAAGGAACAGCAGGGTTTTGTCGAACTTGTTCATGTCCATCCTCCTTGATATCGAAAGGTTACGGCTGCGTCCGGCAGGCGCCGTTGATCCACGCGCATCTTTCGGGCGGCAGGCTGTGGTCTTTGCAGGATTCGGGCGTGTTGTATTGATTGCATGGGTCAGTGGGTTGCGGCTGTTCGGGCTGCTGGGATTCTTCGGGCTGCTCTCCTGGCTGCGCCGGGCAGGGGAGGTAATCGCTGAGGACGAAGGTCTCGCAGAACTGTTCGCTGCCGATGGCCAGGCAAACCCTGATGGGTGAGACCCTTGTCGGTTCGTCGGCATAGCAGTAGATGCGCTGCGGGTCGAGAGCGACGAAGTCACAGTGATAACAGTTCTCGTCGTCGCAGACATTGTAGGAGCCGAGCACATCCGGCAGGTTTGGAATGCCGGTGTCAACCGTGACGAAGACGGAATCCTCATTGCGGCAGCCGTAACCGCCCAGCGACCAGCCGGTCGTCGGCAGGCAGTCGGGAGGCACCGGCACGCTCATCGGCATGCAGGTATCTGCCGAGCAGAAGAGGAAGACGTATTCGCCGCCGATGGGTTCGATGAAGTTGCCGGTGCAGGTGATGGTCGCCTGGTCGGCGGCGATGGTGGAGGCGCAATTCTGCAACAGGCGGCCGCCCTCGGTCACGTACTGCCATTCGTTCTCGACCCAGGCAATCGTGTTGGGGTCGTCGGTGCTGCAGGAGAGGTCTACGGAACCATCGTCACGGCAGGAGACGGAGCACTGTTCTACGCCGCCTCCAGATTCGGGGCAGACGGGCGC
Organism: Anaerolineales bacterium; assembly: GCA_041287425.1. Taxonomy (GTDB): domain Bacteria; phylum Chloroflexota; class Anaerolineae; order Anaerolineales; family Villigracilaceae; genus JAFGSI01. The sequence goes on from JBEULG010000033.1 coordinate 48,374, forward strand.
CAGGACCGGCATCCAGTTGGTGCAGCCCAGGAATTGGCCGCTGTCGCGGTCTCGGAAGCAAATCTGGACTTCGTAGTTACCCTGCGGATTGACATAGATTTGGGAGGCCTCGCCAGCGCACATCAACCAGCCGCCTCCCTGTTCATTGGGGAAATAGACGCATGGGATGGTCTCTGCGCCCACGCCGCTCAGGCTGCCCTCCACCCAAATTTGGGGCGCATTGCCGCTGAAATGAATCATGAGGCGCACAATCCCATCTGCATCCGGGCAGGTGACCTGGAGGCCGTCGAAGAACAGGCCGAGGTCATTGGGCCGGTCTCCGCCGACGACCGCGCCCATCTGGTCGGGGCCAAAGGGGAAGGCGACGGCGTGCTGGTCGTCGGGCAGGGTCAGGCCGGCGGGCCAGGCTTCGGTCTGGGCCACGCAGCGGAAGCCGAGGTCGTCGTAGGGGGCGTAGGGGTTGGCCCAGGCGCGGGCGGCGGCGCGTACGTCGTTCGGGTAGGAATTCCAACTGCCGCCGCGCACCACTTTGAGGGGATACTGTCCATCGGGCGGTGCGGAGGGGCCAAGCGGGTTGGAGACGGCCGAGGCGGTGTAATAATCGGCGTCGTACCAGTCGTTGACCCATTCCCAGACGTTGCCGGCCAGGTCGAAGAGGCCAAAGGGGCTGACTCCCAGCGGGTACGAACCCACCGGGCGCGTATCCGGCGGGACGAGGCAGCCGAACATGTTGAGCCGGTCGCAGGACGGGGCGGGCTCGTTCCCCCAGGGGTAAAGATATCCTTCGACGCCGCGCGCGGCCAGTTCCCACTCAGCCTCGGTGGGCAGACGGCCCCCCGCCCAGCGGCAGTAGTCGCGCGCCATGTTCCAGTCCACGCCGACGACCGGGTAATCGGCGTAGGCGGGGTCGTTGTAATGCGAGGTCGGGCCGTTGGGCAGCGGCTGGACGGGGAAGCAGGCGCCGGCGCGCACGCATTCGGCGTACATGCGGTTGGTGACTTCGCGGGCGTAGATGTAGAAGCCATCCAGGCTGACCTGATGGGCGGGTTGTTCATCGTCCCCGGCCTGCGAATCGCCGGCCGAGGCGCCCATGACGAAGGTGGTCGGAGGGATGTAGATGACATCTGCGCCGTCGGTGTTCGTCGGCCCGGCGCTGCTGCCTGTCTGCTCTCCGGCGGTGCTTGGTTGACCGGCTGTTGGGGTGAAATCGCCCTCCGGGCGGCCTAAATGGCAGGCAGCCATCAACGCCAACAAAATCAAGGTGGTCAGGATAAGACCGCGCAGGGCGGCCCGCGGAATCCGGTTCATCACGTTCATCACGGCCTCCTGCAGCGGGGAATCGCCGCTGCCTCTTCAGCATAGCGCCCTTGATTCGGCCGAGGCAAGGGAAAGAATACCCGTTTGAGGAGAGAAAAAAGTACCTCCGTTGGAGTACTCCTTTGCAAGGCAGCAAATTCAGGCTGCCTGTTCGGCGCGGCGGCGGATGGGATTTCCCGCCTCGTGCATCGAGCCGCGTTTCCGGCGAGGGATTCCATCCTCCGCCTCAGCCCGACGACCTACCCGTCTTGGCCGGGGATTGAAAATCCCCGGCTCAGGCCATGGAAGTCCGCTCGAAGCGGACTCCAGAGGTAGCCGCGGCCGACTTCCACGTACTCAGGGGAATCGATTCCTCTGCGGCCAGGGAGTTACTCTTTCTCCAGCGAGGCCCAGCCCTTGCGCAGGGCCAGCAGGGCGGCCTGGGTGCGGCTGTTGACGTGCAGTTTGCGGTAGATTTCGCTCAGGCGATTGGCGACTGTGCGCCTCGAAAGACGCAGCGTCTGGGCGACGGTCTTGTTATCGGCCCCCTGCGCCACCAGACGCAGGACCTGCATCTCGCCCTCGGTCAAGTCTTCCAATCCCTCGGCGCGGTCGGCGGCGCGGCTCAGGCGGCGGAACTCGTCCAGGAGACGGGCTGCCAGGCCGGGGTCCACGAGCGCCTCGCCGCGCCCGACGCGGCGGACGGCCGCGACCAGGTCGGCCTCGTCAATGTCCTTAAGCAGGTAACCATGCGCCCCGGCCTTGACTGCCTCGAAGACGTAGCGCTCCTCGCCGAACATGGTCAGGATGAGGACGCGCACGCCGGGGCAGGTCTCCACAATCCGGCGGGTCGCCGCGACGCCGTCCAGGCCGGGCATCTGGATGTCCATCAGGACGAGGTCGGGGCAGGTTTGCTGCGCCAGGCGGACGGCTTCCTCGCCGTTTTCGGCCTCGGCGACGACGGTCAGGCCGCCGGCGGCCTCGCAGACGCGCCGCAGCCCCTGGCGGAACAGGCGATGGTCATCGGCGAGGAGGAGACGGAGGGGAGGCATCATCGGGCTACAGAAGGGATAGCCTTATTCCCATTGCCAGCGGACGGGATTCCAGACCTCGCCGGATTGCCCGCTCAGCAACGGGTCAAGGAAGCGGCGCATGGCCTGGGCTGCCTCGTCCAGGGTGCGATATTCCAGCCCAATTTGCTCACACAGGCGGCAAAAGGGGCGCGACCAATGTGCAGGAGGGGGCGGCATCTGCTGCGGAACAGGATGCGTACCGCGCGTTTCGAAAGTGGCTTGCAAAGCACGGCGCAGCGCCTCGGCATGCAAACCGTTCCAGCGGGCCATCAAGAGAATATCCACCCAATCCCGCACCCGGCTGCTTTCGCCGGAGACATAGAGACGGGTGAGCGCATGGACTTTCTCGGCAATTTGCTGGGAAAGCGGATAGGCGGGGATGCTTGCAGCAGAAATGCCGGCGAATTCCAGCAACGGCGGAGCAGTCAACATTTCGGCAGGTTCGATGAGTGGGTCGCCCATTCCCACATCCACGTGGAAGGCTTCAAAATAAACGTCCATCCAGCAGGCTTTGAACCGAAAAGCGTAAGCCGGTGGACAGAGTCGGCCGTGCCGTCTCAAAGGTAAACCAGTCTTTCATATCCAACAGCGCCGCGGTAACCAAAGCGTGGTGAATGTCTTCAGGCGGCCAAGACTGACGCCAGAGCAAGTCAATATCCTGTGTGGTACGGGCGCGTTCGCGCAGGCGAAATTGAAGCGCCAGCCCTCCTTTGAGTACCCAGGCATCCGGTTGGGCCGTGACCAGCCGCGCCAGAAAACGCTCGAAGGCAATCATTTTCCGTAAACGCGCCAGCGGCGTCCCGGCAGTCACGGCTTGTTGACGCAGACGCTCTTCCAAGGCGCGGCGGAAGGCGGCGCTGTCCTCATACCGCATGGCGGTTCTCCAAGGCGGCGCGGATGGCGGCAGCGACTTGTCCACCACGCCGATGAGCCTCCTCCTCCAGCGCGGCTTTGCTGACCATGCCACGCGCCAGCGCCTGCTGGACCGCTTGCCGAATCCATTCATCGGCCAGGCCGGAACGAATCAAATCGGTGAGGGTGCGCAGCAGGGTGGTAACAGGCAGTCCTTCTCGTCGCGTGACTTCTTCCGCTTCCAGACGGGCGGTGTGAAAAAGCACTCCCGACAGACGGCGCGAGGCCGTGCGCGGCACGGTGAGGTGAATCCCGGTGGGCAGCAGGTCGGTCAATCCATAGAGTAGCAGGGCGCTTTCATGCGAGAGGACGGCCTTTTCCCCGGCGGCAAGCCAGGCGACATACAGGTCAGCATGGGGCGTCTCTGGGAACCACGCCAGCCGATAGACTCCGCGGCGAAGGCGCAAGAAACGCCCGCCTTTGACATGGTGTGAGAGGAGAGACCTCGAGAAGCCCGCCTGCCGCGCCTGGCGGACGGAAAAATAGCCTCCTTGCTGTTCTGCAATCTCGTAGAGTTTGGAGTTGGATATCGCCTTATTCATGTGCGCAAATAGTCAAATTTTACTTGACTTTCTGCACACATTATTGCCCAAAACAAGGCTTTTGTCAATGCGGCATCCCGAAGACGGCGCCGCAGCCCCTGGCCATAGACTTCCGAAGTCTCCAAGACTTCGGAAGTCTGGAATCCCATGCGCTCCTTGCGCCCGACGAACAGGCGCAAATCCGTGATTTTCGGCCCGGCGACAAACGGGCAGGGGAGAAGGTCAGCAGCGGAGGACATCAGGGGACTCCTTCTCAAGACTTCGCAACGCTCTCAGCAAGCACGTCGCGGATTTCTGCCGGGCGGCTGACGACAGCCCAGCACCAGTGACCAAAACCGCCATGAGCATTGACGGCCTGTATCCACTCGTCCAGAAAGCGGTGTTTGACCCTGTCCTGTTCGCTCTCTGCGCCTTTGGTTTCCAGGATGAGCATGTCGCCGTTCGTCAAGCGCACGAGGAAGTCGGGACGATACTTGCGCACGATGCCCTGGTAGAGATACGGGATTTCAAAGCCGATGTGGTCGTTCTTGACCCAAGCGGCCACCGCCTCGCTGTTGTCGAGCGCAAACGCATCGGAGGCCTCCCAGGTGCTGTCGTACACGCAAACGTTGATGTGCGATTTGGCCGTGCGGGCGCAGGGTTTGCCGGTGTACCAGGGGGTCATCTCGGCGGTGGAACGGATGGGATGGTCGCGGTCGAAGACCGGCTCCAGCCGTTCGCTGTTTTCCTGCCGCACGGCGTCCAGGACGTGCTGGATGACGCGGCTCATGTTCAGGGTGATGATGAGCCGGCGGCGCAACTCGTCCTGGTAAAAGAGCGGTGGGAAGATGCGGATGCGGTCGGAGCGGATGAATTGTTCCACCAGGCGAATCAACTGCGCCAGCAGCACTTCGCGGCTGCCTTTCCAGGCGTGTTTCATCTGGTCGAAGACATCGCGCGCCGTCTCGAAGATGATGCGCTGGGTACGGAATTCCGCCGCCAGGCGCTCCAGTTCGATGCGGTCAATTTTGGTCACGTCCGGCTTGCCTTCCAGGATGGGGGCAAGTTCGACCACTTGGGCTGTGTGCGCCGCATCCAGTTCCAGCGGCGGCAGGCTTGACCAGTCCACCTGCAGCATCGGCTGGAAGACGTATTCGATGCGCACCACGTTCGGCCAGCGGATTTCGTAAGCGGCTTTGGCCGGGTCCACTTGCACCAGGGTCTTGGGCGCCGGCGGCGGGGGCGGACCGCTTTCGGTGCTTTCGTGCGGCAGAAAGGTGAACGGCACGCCGAAGATGTTGACGTATTCCGGCTCGAACAGGCCGGTCTCCGGGTTCACCTCGTAGGACGTGCGCCGCAGGCCGCGCCCCACCACCTGTTCACAGAGCAGTTGGCTGGTGAAGGCGCGCAAGCCCATGATGTGGGTGACGGTTTTGGTGTCCCAGCCTTCGGAGAGCATCCCCACCGAGATGACGTTTTGAATCTTCTCTCCCGGTTCGCCGACCTTGCCGACGGTATCCACCATCTGGCGCAGGCGCTCGGCCTGTTCGGTCTTGGTCAGTTTGCGCTCGAGGGTGACTTCTTCGGCGTTGGTTTCTTCCTCTTCGCCGCTATCCGAGGGAGTCACCGGCTCCTCCCTGGCCTCGGCTTCTGCCAGCACCTTCGAGTCGATGTGCAGGATGCGCTCCGGGGCGCAGAGTTCGTCAATGTGGATGCGGCGGGTGTCGAAGGCGTGTTTGATGCGCGCCGCCGTCTCGACGCGGTTGGCGACGGTGATCATCACCGGCGGGGTGGGCAGACCGGCAGCCTGCCAGGCTTGGAGCGTTTCGCGCCAATCGTAGCCGAGCAGGTAGTAGGCGTTCAGCACCAGGTCGGGCAGCGGCTCGTGCGGTTCGGCGCGGCGGTTGAGGTCGTCTTTGACTTCCGGGTCGTTGTAGATGTGGTAGAGGCGGGAGCGGTAGGTTTTGGCGTCCGGCACGGCGTCGTCGCGGATGACGACGCGCGGGGTCTTGACCAGGCCCGATTCGATGGCGTCGTTCAGCCCGAAGTCGCTCACAATCCAGCCGAAGAGGGTTTCCTCGCCGCTGCGTCCGCCGGAGGGGGCGAAGGGCGTGGCCGAAAAATCGTAGCAGCGCAAAATGCCGCGGGCGCGATGGATGCGGTCGAGGCCGCCAATCCAGACGGTGGCCTCTTCGGCGCTGTCTTTCAGGTCGCGCTGACGCAGGTATTTGTCGCGCGCTTCGGGGTTGACGCGCCAGGCGTGATGGGCTTCGTCGTTGATGACCAGCAGGTTGCGGGCGCCCGCCATCTCGCCCAGCACCTCGCGCACGTAGGCCTCGTCGCTTTTGGGGCCGCGCTTATCCACGCTGCGCCGCTTCTTGAGTTGCTCTGCGCTTTCCCAGGCCAGGGCGTGCCAGTTGCGCACCAGCACGCGGCCCTGACGCAGTTTGTCGAGCAGCGGGGCGGGGACGATGTCGAAGGCTTCGTAGTAGTTGCCCGGCGCGGTCGGGTAAAGCACTTCGAGCCGCTTTTTGACCGTCAGCCCAGGGGCGATGACCAGGACGTTTTTCGAGAAGCGGGCGTCCTGCGGGTAGGTGACCTTGTTCAAGACCTGCCAGGCGATGACCATGGCCATGACGATGGTCTTGCCGGAGCCGGTGGCCATTTTGCAGCACTGCCGCACGAAGTCGCCGCCATCGCCGGGGATTTCGATGCCGGCCCGTTCCGCCGGAGCGGCTTCGGTGAGCCAGATGAGCGTCTCGACGGCCTCCAATTGGCAAAAGAAGAAACGCCGCTGGTCGAAGGTCTCGGCGTCCTGCCAGTGTTCGAGCAGCCGTTTGGTGATGCCGGTGACGCCCGGATAGCCGGCCTGGCGCCAGGCCTTGACGCGCGGGCGAATGGCGTTGACCAGCGGGATTTCGACGAACAGGCCGGGGTCATCGAAGGCGCGCGAGCCGGGGGTGGCCACAACGTATCCGGCCGGGCGGCGGCCCTCGGCCAGGTCGAAGAGTTTGGTGGCCGGGTCGTAGCGCCAGTGGTAGCGCGGCTCCTCGTAGGGCGAGTTGATGATGAGACGGTCTATGGTTGCGCGGGACATCATTCAATCTCCAGCACCTTCATGCTCTCGATGCCGCGGTCGTCCACAATCTTGACGGCGATGCGGCGATGTTCGCCCGGCTCGAAGGGCAGGGAAACGCTGCCCCAGTAGGCGGAGATGCGCTCCGGGTCAATTTCCGCCTTCAGGTTGCGGGCGAGTTTGGCCCAGCCTTCGTCCTCGCCGGCCAGGGGGAAGAAGACCTGGCGCGGGTAGAGGGCGCGGCCGTCGTAGTCGGTATCCAGCATCCACAGGGCGATTTTGTCCCGGCCGCCGGATTCGATCTCGCCGGTTTTGGTGTTGTAGTAGTCGAACCCTTTCACTTCGACCACATACTTGCCATCCTGAAGCAGACGCACTTCCACATCCGGCTGACCGATGAGCCAGAAACTCTCGTTGGTAGCGCGCTTTTTCTTCAGGTCATCCACCAGCAGGTCGGCGTTCATCTGGACTTTGAGGAACTGCATGCCGGCCAGTTCTGGTTTCATCTCGTCAATGTCTTTAGCGGCTTCGGGGTCGAACTGGAAGGCGGCGAAAAGGAGCAACTGCGGGCGCGGGACAAGGTGACGGGCCTCCTCCCAGGCGCGCTCGACCTGGCGCGGTTCGAGCGGGGCGTGTTCGGGACCGAAGGAGACGGCGACGCGCAGCGGTTCATAGGCCGGCGCGCCCTCGCGAATTGAATCGGCGCCCTCGACGGAGGGGCGCGTCTCGCCCACGGCGTGCAGGGAACGGCAGCCGGGCAGGGGTTCCAGGCGGCTGAAGCGCAGGTATTGCCCGGCCTTGCCGCGCACGCCGGTCTTGAGCAGTTCATCGCGCCATTCGGCCTGGCGCAGCGTCTCGCCGGAGCGGGTGACCGAGAGATCGGATGGTTGAGGCTGTCGTTCCAGAATCGCTTCGGGGGCGACGACCACCGGCGCCGGGACGGCCTCCACCGTGAACGGCCCGCTGACGCGCACCCGCTTGCGGTCCACGTAGGGCTGGTCGTAGAGCGTCTCCTGCTCGGCGTGGCGGGCGATGGCCTCGTCCATGGCCTTTTGCATGGCGCGGCGGGCGGCGTGGAAGGCCTCGAACGGCTTGCGGGCGGCTTCCGGCCAATCGGCGGGGAACTCGAACGGCACTTCCCATTCCACGAGTGCGTTGACCTTCACCACCTGGCCGGATGGCATCGTGAAAGTGTTGTTATCGGGCGCCGTAAAATCCACAAACTCCCCGGCGCGGCCGCCTTGAGTAACCTTGAACTTCGTCTTGTGCCCTTTGAGCGCGGCGTTCAACGCGGCCAGGGTCTGCTCGATTGCCGGGTGCATACGGGCATAGATGCCGTCAATTTCGGGATTGTTGGCGATGGATTTGAGCGTGACGTGCGGCACGGTCTTGTACTGGAAGCCGCTGCCCACGCCCTCTTCGGGATGGGCGAGTTCGTAGTAGTCGAAGACGGCGGTCATCAGGCGCTGACGGGCGATGGCCAGCGCCACGCGCGAGGTATCGCAGGTGATCCAGCGCCGGCCCCACTGCTCGGCCACGTAGGCGGTGGTGCCGCTGCCGCAGGTGGGGTCGAACACCAGATCGCCGGGGTCGGTGGTCATCAGGAGGCAGCGTTCGATGACCTTGGTGCCGGTTTGCACCACATAAACCTTATCACTGCCAAAGCCTGCAAATTGAGTATCATTCCAACGATTGATGAGCCGTCCTCTCACGCGTTCGTCCCTGTATTTTTTCCAACGAATTTGCCTATCGCTAACCTTGACTACTCTATCTGCAACGACCAACTTCTCGAAATTCGCCGGGTCGAACGACCAGTGCCGACCTGTGGAAGGATAGAAGGGCTGCCCTCTGAAATAAACCGTGCCACTTCTCGTCTCGCTTGGGTCCTGAGAAGTCATGGATGCCAATTCGTAGTATCCATGTTCATCCGAGCCAGCGGGCGAGAAGTACTCATCTTGATCACCGTAGAGCTGATGGAATTTCAGCGCTGAGTAGTTCTTGGCATACCAGACGATATAGTCCGTGGTTCTCGGCAATGCTTTCGTTGAGCTGCCTGTAGAGGTGGCGTACGAAATTAGATTCACAAAATTCCCCGCCCCGAACACTTCATCCATCAACTCGCGCACGTGGTGCACGTTCTCATCGCTGATCTGCACGAAAATGCTGCCGCTCTCGGTCAGCAGTTCGCGCGCCAGCAGCAGCCGGTCGCGCAGGTAGGTCAGGTAGGAGTGGATGCCCAGTTCCCAGGTATCGCGGAAGGCTTTGATTTGCTCCGGCTCGGCGGTCAGGTCTTCGTCCTTGCCGTCTTTCACGTCGCGGCGGTTGACAAAGGGCTGGAAGTTGGAGCCGTACTTGATGCCGTAGGGCGGGTCGATGTAAATCATCTGTACCTTGCCCGCCATGCCTTCCTTTTCCAAGAGGGAGTTCATCACCAGGAGCGAGTCGCCGGCGATGAGGCGGTTGGTCCAGCCGTGCTTGTGCTGGTAGAACTCGACCGCCTGGCGCAGGGGTTCGGTGCGCTCCTGCTCGAAGAGTCCCAGTTGCACCGGTCCGCTCTGGCCGTTTTGCTTGCGCACGGCCTCGATGATGGTGCGCGGGTCAATCCGCTCGTGGACGTGGAGGGAGACGGTGGGCACCTCGAACGCGGTGTGCTCGGCCTTGCCGGCCCAGACCAGTTGCGGGTCGAGGTGCGGGTCGTAGGCATAGGTCTTCTTCTGCTGGCCGGCGTCGGGGTCGGTTTCGGGGGTCACCAGGCCGACCGGCGGGTTGTTGACGCGTTCCTTATCGCGGTGTTCGTAGGATTCAATCGAGCGTTTGGGAGGGGTGGTTTTTCGGCTCATACCTGACCTGCCTGTTGGGGAACAAAGATGCGCGGGCTTTGAGAGAATTATAGCATGTGCAGCGGCGTCATCGCTCAAAGCAGGCTCTTGAACTCCGCCCGCACCTCCGTCCCCGCGCCGGGGGCGGTGCGGACCGCGAAGCGGCCGCCGCGGGCCTCGACGCGCTCGCGCATCTGCCGCAGGCCGAGGTGACCGGCGCGCGCCAGGCGCGGCAGGTCGGCCGGGTCGAAGCCGAGGCCGTCATCGCGCACGCTGAGCGAGATGCCGCCGCTCAGGTCAATCGTCACCCAGACGGCGCGCGCCCGGGCGTGTTTGGCGGCGTTGTGCAGCGCCTCCTGCACGATGCGGAAGAGCGTCGGTTCGAGGGCGGCGGGCAGGCGGCCGCGTTCTCCCGTCACTTCCAGCGAGACGGCCAGGCCGTTCTGCTCGCCGAATTCGGCCAGGAATTGCTCCAGCGCGCCCCAGAAGCCGAGTTCCTCCAGCGCCACCGGCCGCAGGGCGAAGAGGACGCGCCGCACCTCGCGGATTTTCTCGCCCAGCAGATGATGCAGGCCGTCCAGTTCGGCCTTTGCCTGCTGCGGGTCGCGGTCAATCAACGCCTGCCAGGTGCGTACCTGCAGGCGCAGGGCGGCCAGGTCTTGCGCCAGGCCATCGTGGATTTCGCCGGCGATGCGGCGGCGTTCCTCGGCGATGGCCTGCTCTTCGGAGCGGCGGGCCTTCTCGGCGGTGATGTCCTCGACAGCCAGGATGACGCGCCGCAGGTCGCCGGGCGGGGCCGAGGCGGCGCTCAGGCGCAGCGGGAACTGGCTGCCGTCGGCGCGGCGGCCAACGCTCTCAAAGGCGACCGTCTCGCCGGCGGCCAGAGCGAGGCGGCAGCGCGTCAGCGCCTCGGCGGGCAGGCAGGAGGTCAGCGCCGTACCTTTCGGGGCTGTCCCCTCTGTCTCGACGGGCTGGAAAGCCCGTCCTGCGGTCTCGACGGGCTGGAAAGCCCGTCCTACGGTCTCGACAGGCTGGAAAGCCTGTCCTACGCCGAACCATTGCGCCCAGCGCGGGTTGAGGTGGCGGGCGATGGGCGGTTCGCGGCTGAAATCGGCCTCGCAGACGCCCAGCGGGGCGTTCTCGAACAGGGCGCGGAAGCGCGCTTCGCTCTCGCGCAGGGCGGCGAGGGAACGCATCCGTCCGCCGAGGTACACCGCCGCCAGGCCAAAGACCGCCAGACCGGCCAACAGGCGGAACCACCAGGTCTGCCAGAAGGCCGGCTCGATGACCACCGTCACCGCCAGGCCCTGCTCGTTCCAGACGCCGTCGCTGTTGGCGGCCTTGAGGTGGAAGACGTAGCGGCCGGGCGGCAGGTTGGTGTAACTGGCATAGCGGCGCGTGCCGCAGTCAATCCAGCCGGGGTCGAACCCCTCCAGGCGATAGGCGTAGCGGTTGCGCGCCGGGTCGGTGAAATCGAGGGCGGCGAATTCGAAGGCGAAGAAGTTTTCCTCGTGAGTCAGGCGGATTTCCATGCCGTCGCGCAGACCGCCCTCGAAGAGGCGCGGCCGGTCGAAGACGCGGAAGGCGGTCAGCACGACCGGCGGCGGGACGGGGTTGGCCGCGATGCGCTGCGGGTAGAAGGCGTTGAAACCGTTCACGCCGCCGAAGAACATCTCGCCGTCGGCGGCGCGCCAGGCGGCGCCGATGATGAAGGCGTTGCTTTGCAGGCCGTCGGCGGGGGTATAGGCGCGCACCGCGCCGCTTTCGGGGTCGAAGGCGGCCAGCCCGCCGCCCATGGTCGCCAGCCAGAGTTCGCCGCGCTCATCGCCCAGGATGGCGACGATGGAGTCATCCGGCAGGCCGTTCTCGACTGTGAAGACGGTGAAGGCGGGGGGGCAGGCCGCGGCCTGGCCGCAGCGCCAGTCGAGACGGTTCAGCCCGGCGTGCGTGCCGACCCACAACCGGCCGGCGGCGTCCTCGTGGAGCGACCAGACGAAATCGTGGCTGAGGGACTGCGGGTCGGCCGGGTCGGCGCGGTATGAGGTGAAGGTTTCGCTCTGGGGGTCGAAGCGGACGAGGCCGTTGTAGGTGCCGAGCCAGAGGGCGCCGCTGCGGTCTGCGAGCAGGGCGCGCACGCCGTAGGTGTTGGGGAAGCCGTCCGCCTCGCCGCGGAAGGCGTACCGGGTGAGGCTGCCGCTCGACGGGTCGAGGCGCAAGAGCGCGCCGGGGTCTTCGGTGCCAATCCAGAGGGCGCCGTCGGCGGTTTCGAGGATGGCTTTCACTGCGCCGCCGCCTTCCCAGGTGAAGTGGTCGAAGCGGTCGGCGCGGCGGTCGAGGCGGTCGAGGCCGGCCTGGGTGCCGATCCACAGGTTGCGGCGCGAGTCCGCGTAGAGGGCGGTGACGTGGTCATGGCTCAGGCTGGTCGGGTCGGCGGGGTCGTGGCGGAAGTGGGTCACCTGGCCGGTGCGGCGGTCGAGGCGGTCGAGGCCGCCATCGTGCAGGCCGACCCAGATGAAACCCTCATCGTCTTTCAGCACCGCGCCGACGGCCGCCGCGGCCAGCGAATTGGGGTCGCCGGGGCGGGGGGCGTAGTGGTCGAAGCGCAGGCGGGCGCGGGCGTACTGGCTGACGCCGCCGCCGGTGGCAATCCACAGGTTGCCGCTGCGGTCGAGGGCCAGGGCGTTGACGGCGTCGTTGCCGAGGCTGAAGGGGTCGAGCGGGTCGCGGCGGTAGGTTTCGAGGCGGAGGTAGGCGGGGTCGAGGCGGTGCAGGCCGGCGGCGCTGCCCAGCCAGAGCGATGCGCCGTCCCAGAGCAGGGCGGTCACCTGCTGGCCGCGCAGGGGTTCGTAGAACTCGCGGTAGGCGCGGCGGGCGCGGTCGAAGCGCGCCAGGCCGCCGCTTTCGGGGCGGTGATAGTCGCCGCCGCCGACCCACAGGCTGCCATCCGGGGCGAGCGCCAGGGCGGCGACGCGGCTCAGGGCCGGCGCGCCCGGCGGCGGGTCCGGGTACGAGGCGAAGCGGCCGCTTCGAGGGTCGAGGGTGGCCAGTCCGCCGTACTCCGTCCCGATCCAGAGCGTCCCTTCGGGGTCGAAGAGCAGGGCGTTGATGTGATTGTCGGGCAGGCTGGCCGGGTCGGTGGGGTCGTTCAGGAACTGGGTGAAGGTCTCGGAGGCCGGGTCGTAGCGGAAGAGGCCGCTGCCGGCGCTGCCAATCCAGAGATTCCCCGCCGCGTCTGCGGCGAAGGCGCGCACCGATTCGTAGACTTCGGGATGGTGGACGAAGCGCCCCGCGGCGGGGTCGTAGTGGTCGAGGCCGCTGACCGTGCCGACCCACAGCCGGCCGCGGCCGTCCTCGAACAGGGCAGCGACGGTGTCGTTGACGAGCGAATCGGGGTCCGAGCGGCGGTGGCGGAAGACGGTGAAGGTGTAGCCGTCGTAGCGCGCCAGGCCGCGCTGCGTGCCGAACCACAGGTAGCCGGTGCTGTCTTGCAGCAGGCAGTTGACCAGGTCGTGCGGCAGGCCGTCGGCGCTGGTGAGGCGGGTGAAGCGCAGGCTGGATTGGGCGGCAGCAGGGGAGACGGGGAGCAGGAGGGTGAAGGCCAGCACCGCGCACAAGAGAGGGGCGAGGCGGCGGGCAGACATGGGAGGTATTTTTATTGTAGCACGGCGCGCCGAAAACCCGCTCCCCCGCAAATAGGGGGTCTTTGCAAGCCGTTTCGGAAAAAAAGCGTGACAGCCTGCCCCTCTTGGCCGGGGATTGAAAATCCCCGCTTCAGAGGCTGGCCGACTTCCAGGTAGTCAGGCGGGGGATTGATTCCCTGCCAAAACGGCCGACCAAGCAGTTGCAAAAAAGCGGGATATTGCTGACAAACTTGGTATAATTTCCAGCCTATGAAGTACCACATCTGGACCGAAGGTTGTCAAATGAACGTGGCCGACTCGCAGCGCATCGGAGCGGCCCTTGAGCGCCTGGGCTATTCTTTTACCCGTACGGCCGAAGAGGCGGATGTCATCGTCTTGAACACCTGCGTCGTGCGCCAGTCGGCCGAGGACAAGGCCTATGGGCGTCTGCATTCCCTGCGTCCGCTCAAGGAGAAGAAGCCGGGCCTGGTCATCAACCTGATGGGCTGCCTGGTCGGCATCCGTCCCGACGAAAGGCTGCGCGCCCGTTTCCCCTTCGTGGACGTCTTTTCGCCGCCGTCTGACCCCGGCCCGCTGGTGGCGTATCTGACCCAGGGAGAAGCCCGCGCCCTGGAAGCCGAAGCGACCGCCGAGCGGTTCGACCTGATGGACGGCGACTTTGCCCTCCCCGCCCCCCTGCGCGGCAAACTGGTTTCCGCCTATGTGCCGGTGGTCTTGGGCTGCTCGCACGCCTGCACGTTTTGCGTCATCCCCTCCCGGCGCGGCGCCGAACGCTCCCGCCCGGCAGCCGAAATCGTGGACGAGGTCCGCGCTCTGGTCGCCCAGGGCGTGCGAGAGGTCACCTTGCTCGGCCAAATCGTTGACCGCTATGGCCGCGACCTGCCCGCCGGTCCCGACCTGGCCGGTCTGTTGCGCCTGTTGAACGAGGTGGAAGGCCTCCAACGGATTCGCTTTCTCACCTCCCATCCCAACTATTTCAGTGACGACTTGATGGAGGCCGTCGCCAGCCTGCCGAAAGTCATGCCGCACATCGAGATTCCCCATCAGGCCGGCAACGACGAAGTGCTCCGCAACATGCGCCGCGGTTACACGGCCGACGATTACCGCCGCATCATCGAGAAAATCCGGGCGCGCCTGCCCGGCTGCGCCATTGCCACCGACATCATCGTCGGCTTTCCGGGCGAGACGGAAGCCCAGTTCATGGACACCTACCGCCTGCTCGAAGAACTGCGCCTGGATGTGGCTCACCTGGCGCGCTATTCGCCGCGCCCCGGCACGGTCGCCGCCCGCAACCTGCCCGACGATGTGCCTGCTGACGAGAAAATGCGCCGTTTCCGCCTGCTGGAGGCGCTGCAAGAAAGAATCGCCGGCGAAATCAACGCCGCTTATCTCGGCCGCCAGGTGGAAGTGCTGTTCGAGGAAAAGATCAAGGGCCGCTGGAAAGGCCGCACCCCCACCAACAAACTGGTCTTCGTTGAATCCCAGGCCGACCTGCGCGGCCGGCTCCTGCCCGTCACCATCACCTGGACAGGGCCCTGGTCGATGCAGGGGCGAATTTGATTGCTGCGCCCAAATGCAAGTCCCCTGCCGGAGACGACAGGGGACTCTTGCATTTGGATTCTTACTATTTCGGTAGTTCGGGCAGAAGACTGTTGATTCTGCTGAAGACGTTGCCAATGGTAGGGCCTAAGAGAAGAAGAACAGCCATAACGACGAGTGCAATCAAAACAAGAATCAAAGCGTATTCCACCAGGCCCTGCCCATGCTGGCGAGCATGGGACAACATGTTGCTCACCTCCTTTCTCGCTAATCTCCTAAATATTATATTCCTTCTTCATCTGTTTTCCTAGCCCGTGAAAAGCAAGAACCCGTTCCCTGCGAGGGAACGGGTTCTTCACTTCGTACAGCGATGGACAAAATTAGGTAGCCAGGCTGGAGTTGATCTTGCTGAAGACGTTGCCGATGATCGGGCCCAGCAACATCAGGACGGCAATGACCACGATGGCCACCAAGACCAGGATCAAGGCGTATTCCACAAGACCCTGACCATGTTCACGAGTATGCATCAACATAAGAATATCTCCTTTCGAAAAAATAATTTGGAAACGGATCGTTTTTATTATAGCAAAATTATCGGGTGTGAACCTAACACTTTCGTTAGCGTTTAGGACATTCTCACGCCGTCTCTACCCTTGCGAGGCTGGGCCAAAGGGGGTATCAGCCAGCCCCCAGAAAAAACGACCCCCCGCCTTTCCAGGCGGGGGGCTGCAACGATGTGACGAAATTACTTGCTCAGGCTGGAGTTGATCTTGCTGAAGACGTTGCCGATGATCGGGCCCAGCAGCATCAGGACGGCAATGACCACGATGGCCACCAGGACCAGGATCAAGGCGTACTCCACAAGACCCTGACCACGTTCACGAGTATGCATCAACATAGGAATATCTCCTTTCGAAAAAATAATTTGGAAACGGATCGTTTTTATTATAGCAAAATAGTCTGAAATTTACATTAACATTTTCGTTAGTTTCGATGCCCGCTGCGGCTCTGCCCAAAGGCGCAAAGCGAGCACAGCGGACAGCGTTCACAGGCCGGTTTGCGGGCCGCGCAGATTTCACGTCCCAGGCGGATGAGGTTGAGATGGACGGCATAGTAACTCTCTGGCGGAAACAATCGCTCCAAATGCTCATGCGCCTGTTCCACGGTCATGCCCTCTGGCCGCAGTCCAATCCGTCCTGTGACGCGGTAGATATGCGTATCCACCGGAAAAGCAGGGCGATTGAGCGAAAAGCACAAGACGATAGCAGCCGTCTTGGGACCGACGCCCTTAAATTGCAGCAACCAGCGGCGGGCCGCTTCGAGCGGCAGATCGGCCAGGAAGGACAAGTCCAGGCGGCCGCGTTCGGCAGTGATGGCGCGCAGCACCTGCTGGATGCGGGAGCCTTTCTGATTCGCCAGGCCCGCAGGCCGAATGGCGGCAACGACGGCCTCTGTCGGCGCGTCGCGGACGGCTTCCCAGGTCGGGAAACGCGCCCGCAGGGCGGCGAAGGCGCGGTCGCGGTTGAGGTCGTTGGTGTTTTGCGAGAGGATAGTGGAAATCAATTCATCGAGCGGCGGCAAGGGCTGACGCCAGGTCGGCTGGCCGTAAAACTCCAGCAGGCGTTCATGGACCTGGCGGGCAAGGCGAGAGAGGCTCATGAGCGCTCAATTGCGTTTCAGGGCAAAGATGGGGCGCGCCTCGCCAACCGTCAGTTTGCGCCAATTCTGGAGCGGCTTGACCGGCCCAAAGTCGGCCAGGGCCTCCAGTTCTTTCTCGCCGAGATAGCCCATCTGACGCAAGACTTCGAGGGAGACGCTGAAACGCGGCCGCACATTAGGGTCGAGAACGCCGCCGTGACTGGCCAGGTCGCCATCGGAAATTTTGACGGCAATGCCGATCCCCGGCGAATCCACCCCCAGCGCCCCCCGCATGAGGCCGATGAGCATGAAGCCTTCGGCGCCACCCTTGGCCACGATTCGACCGGCGCAGGTCTGCATCAGACGGGTATCGAAGCGCTCGGCGCCGGCGACCATCGTCGGATTGGCAATCATCGCCTGGGTGATGCGGCGGCAGGCGGTCGCCCGTTCGGTCGAGAGGCCGTCCGGGTCGCACAGCCGGGCAAAGGCCAGGGCAGCGTTGAAGAGCGGAACAGCAAAATTGGGGGCGGAACAGCCATCGATTCCGATTCCAACTTCCTCTACTTTCAGAGCGCACATCTGGGCAAAAACTTCCAGAATCGCCTGTTGAACGGGGTGTTCGGGATTGATGTAATCAGAGATGGGCAGGCCGCGCATGCGAGCGTGGGCCAGCATGCCAGTATGCTTGCCCGAACAGTTGTGTTGGTTGGGGGTCGGCTTTTCGCCGCGCGCTTTCATGGCCTCGGCCGTCGGCAGGTGGTGGGGGTAGTGCGTCCCGCACAACAGGTCGCTTTCCTGGACTCCGACCTTGGTCTGGATGCCGCGCACCACAGCGACGTGTTCGTCGGTCCCATCATGGGAGCCGCACAGGATGGCAATTTCCCTGGAAGTCAGGTGGAAAGACTGGTCGCCGCCGCGTTCGAGGAAAGGCAGCGCCTGGAGAGGCTTGGCGCTCGAGCGCAGATAGGTGACCGTCTTCGGGTCGCCATACGAGGCCAAAAGCCGGCCGCCCGAATCGACGACCGCCACCGCCCCGTAATGGACCGACTCGACCGTGCTACCGCGCGTGAGTTGATAGATCGGCTGGTACTCCCCGTTCACTGTCCCTCACTCCTCTTCGCCTACGCCGGCGGATGGATGGTAATGACGAATATAGTACTGCCGCAGGCCGTAACGCAGCCGCTGGGTGAACTGGACTTGTTGAGCGGCCGAGGCTTTGAAGTCGCTCAACAGGCCGGGCAGCAAACTCTCGATGGCCTCCGGCGGCGACTTCTTGGCCGCCAGTTTTTCCAGTTTTTCGCCAATCTGCTGCAAATAATCGCGTTGCGCGCGGATGGCCTCCACGGCGGCCAGGCCGCCCCGCCCGCTCACTACCAGCCAGCCGCGGTATTCGGCAGACAGGAGCAGTTTCAAGCCCTCCAGCCAGGCGGTCAGGTTGGCGCTGGCCAGAAAGGGCGGCTGACCCTGCACCACGGCGTCGCCAACGAAGACGACCCGCGCCTCGACGGCGGAGGCCCAAATCGCGCCGGCGGTCGGCCCAGGGTGGTGTTCGAGCAAGACCGGCGCCTCGCTCCAGTAAATTTCCATCTGATGACTGAACGAGATTTCGGGCAGCGCCCAGCGCACATTGCTGGGATTAACCAGGCGTTCCCAATCGGCGCCGGTCTCTTCGCCCGGCAATTTGAAGGCAGCCGGACGGTTGCGGAAGACCTGGGCGGTCTTCTCATGAGCGATGACGGTGCAGTCCATCAGCCTGGCTCCCACCGTCCGGTCGGGGTGGGCGTCCAGGTTGACCAGCAGGCGCTCGCCGCTGCCGCCCAGGTTGAGCAGCGCGGCCCGCCAGGCGCGGCCATCTTCGGGCGAAGGCGGGGCATCGATTTGAATCAACCCATGCGGCAAATGAATCGCCCCCAGCGTCACGCCGGGGTATTGGTCCTCGATGTAGACATCCTTGGCTATGGCTTGCATGTTCACTCCTGCAACAATCAGCGCTTGACCAGTGGCAGGGTGAGCAGGAACTTGGCGCCCTGGCCGGCTTTGCTCTCTACCCAAATGCGGCCGCCATGGCCATTGACGGCCAGCCGGCAGAACGCCAGCCCCAGCCCCAGCCCGCTGACGCCATCTTCTCCCGCCTTCAAGCGCGTGTACTTCTCGAAAATGCGTTCCTGGTCGGCCTCGGCAATGCCCGGCCCGCTGTCCTGCACCCAGATTTGCACCTCGTTGCCCCGACGGGCGGCCCCGATTTCGATTTTCCCGCCAAAGGGCGTGAATTTCATGGCGTTTTCCAGCAAGTTGAGCAGCACCCGGCGAATCATGTCCACATCCACCCAGATGGACGGCAGGCCGTCGGGGAGATGGGTCGCCAGCGTCTGCTGACGGCTTTCGGCCATCGGGCGGATCATCTCGGTCACCTCTGCGATCAGGCTGGCCGGTGAAACGGCCTGCTGCGAGACGATTGGATGCCCCGCTTCGAGACGGTTGATGTCCAGCAGGGAACTGATGAGGCGCTGGATTCGGTCGGTAGAGCGGGTGGCGATGCGCAGAATAGATTGAACGGACTCGTTCTCTTCGCCGGGGAACATGGACGTCAGCATGTCCAGGCTGCTGACGATGTTGGCCAGCGGCGAACGCAGGTCGTGGTAAATCATCGAGGTCAGGTCTTCGCGCAGGGCGTCCAGGTCTTTGCGCTCGGTGATGTCGCGCAGAATCCACTGCAGCGATTCGCCTTCCTCGATCATCACCCGCCGCACCGAGACTTGAACGGGAATCCGACGCCCGGAGCGGGCTTTGAGAACGGCTTCGTAGGTGCAGGTTTGGCCGGCGCGCAAACGCTGCAGGCAGGTTTGCTGGTCGGTGCGCATCTCTGCCTGTAACTCGCTGATGGTCATGCGGCCCAGTTCGTCGTGTTGATATTCGCTGAGCACCAGCGCTTGCCGGTTGGCTTCCAGGATTTTGCCATCCCAGTTGGTGATCAGAATTGGGTCAATGCTGTCGTCGAACAGTTCGCGATAACGTTTATGGGCTGCCTGCAGGCGCTCGAACAGGCGGGCGTTCTGGATGGTGGAGCCGGCCAGGTTGCCGATTCCGGCCAGGACCAGCAAAGCGTCGGGGTCGAAGACGCCTGAGACGGGATTGATCGCCTCCAAGACGCCGACGACCTTTCCCTGGGCGAACAGCGGGGCGCAGGCCACCGCCTGCGGCTCCAGACCTTCGAACTGTTCGACCTCGGGCAAGAAGCGCGTGTCCTCGCCGACGGACGGGATGATGGCGCCCTCGCCTCGCCGCTGCACCCAGCCCACCAGTCCGCGCCCGGCGGGGACGCGCTTGCCGACCACGCCCTCGGCGGCGCGGCCGGCCGCGGCGTGAAAGAGCAAATCGCCGTTGGCTTCCACCAGCGCCAGAGCCACCGTCTCGACCTCCAGAGCGTCCATCACTTCTTTCAAGATGCGGTCGAGCACCTCGCCCAGGCGCAGAGAGGCGCTGATGGCCGCCCCACTGGAGGCCAGGGCAGTCATCACCCGCGCCTGACGCTGACTCTCGGCATACAGGCGGGCGTTCAAGACCGCGATGGCAGCCTGGTCGGCGATGGCCTGCATGAGTTCCAGGTGTTCGCGCGAATAGGCGGCGGTTTGGGGATGGACGAGAGTCAATACCCCCACCAGCCGCTCACGAATCAACAGCGGCACCGAAAGCGCCGACTTGGCCCCGCTGCGCTCAACAGCATCATCCGGACGGCGCAGCCAGCGTTCATCGCGGCTGGTGTCATCCACCCGCGCCGGCTTGCGGTGACGGATGACCCACCCCGCCAGGCCGCGCTCAATCGTCTCGCGCAGTTGCTGGGTGGTGTGTTCGTGCACCTTCTGTCCATAGACAATGGCGGCGTCCAGGGTCTTGCCGTTGTCGTCCAACACCACGATGCTGCCGCGTTCCCCGCCGACATATTTCAACGACTGGAACAGGACGCGCTGCAACACGGTGCGCAAATCCAGCGCCGAGGCCAATTCGCGGCTGACGTTGTAGAGCAGTTCGAGCGAAGAACGGGTATTGTTGGCAACCATACGACCAGAACAGGAGAGCGCTTTTACCGCTATTCACCTAGAGTATAGCATAACTGCTTTGCTTTTTCGCAAAACTGGTTCGACCTTTTGCCCGCCATGGGCCGGGAAAGGCAAGCGCACCGAAGCACTCGCATGCCATGAACGTTTCGCACTCGCTGCCCGCCGAGATATGCCTCTTCTGTGAAACAGAGCATTTCCGCCTCAAAAGGCTTGACCAATCCATGATATTAGATTATTATCTAATTCGTTAGGCATTCATCTAACGATATGACCACGCTTACCTGGGATAGCGGCAGCGCTTACGATTTCTTCATCAGCCTGTTCGTCTTGCATTATGCGGACGAGTTCGGGTTGCGTCCGTCCTGGACGGCGGGCGTGCGCCAGCGCCTCTCGGCCGGTCATCGCGAATTTCTGCTCCATCTGTTTTCCTTTGCCGGCGTGCCGCTCGACTGGGTGCTGGCGTTGCCGGCCCCCAAAGACGCGGCGACCGCTTTGCAAGCCATCGCGGACCTGTCGCCAGCCGACCGGCTGACGGCTTTGACTCTGCCCTCGGAGGTTCCGCCGGAGGTGCGCCAGGCGTTGAACGACATCGCGCGCCGCGCTGCATGGAGCGAGGCCGAATTCGAGTTTCTGCGTCTCCATTATCGGCGGCGCGGGGCGTCCCTCTCGTCCGCCGCGCTGACGTACCTGCTGCGCACCTGGGCAGAGGCCGAAAAAAGCGGCGCGACCCTGCTGGCCGCCTTGCAAGAATATCAGCAGGTCTTCTTTGCCGAGGAAGAAGCGCGCCTGCAAACGCCCCTCGCCGCCGCCCTGGAGCGCGGCCGCGCCCTGGCTGCCCGTCTCTCGCTCGAGGCGCTGGTCGAGGAACTCTCGCGCGGCATCCACCTGGCAGACCTGGAAACGCTCGAGGAACTCGTCCTGGCGCCCTCCTACTGGGCCTCGCCGCGCGTTTTTCTGAACCGGCCAAGGCCGGGGAAATTGCTGCTCATCTATGGCGCCCGCCCGGAATTCGAGAGCGTCGCTCCGGGGGCCGAGGCGCCCGATTCCCTCGTGCTGGCGCTCAAGGCCCTGGCCGACCCGACCCGGCTGCGCATCCTGCGTCATCTGGCCGGCGGGCCGTTGCCGCCGGCAGAACTGGCCCGTCGTCTGCGCCTGCGCCCGCCGACGGTCGTTCATCATTTGCGCTTGCTGCGTCTGGCCGGGCTGGTGCATGTCATCATCAACGAACAGGATGAAAAACGTTACGCCACCCGTCAGGAAAGTTTGAAAGGAATTTACGCCGCGCTGGAGGATTTCCTGCGCCGATTGGAATAGTATGTCGAATGTGATGCGCGTTTATCTCGCCCGAGTGCGTCTGTTCTCTGCCAACGCCCGCCTGTACCTGGCCAGCGCGGTCATGACCGGCGCGGCTTTCGGCGTGTACCGTCTGTTGTTCAACTTTTACGCTCTCAGCCTGGGGTTGAATGAAAGCGTGGCGGGCAACATCGTCACCATCAACAGCACCACCGCCCTGCTCACGGCGCTGCCGATGTTTTCTCTGGCCGATTTCCTGGGCCGCAAGCGCTCGCTGATTCTGGGCGGACTGACCACCACCCTGGCAGTCGCGGCGATGGTCTTGTGGCCTTCGCAGTGGCTTCTTTACGGCATGGCAGTCCTGATGGGCGCGGCCCAGAGCCTGACCGGCGTCAGCATGGCGCCTTTCCTCATCGAAAACAGCGGCGCGGAGGAGCGCACCTATCTGTTCAGCCTGAGCCAGGGACTGACGATGACCGCCTCGTTCATCGGCAATTCGATTGGCGGTTATTTGCCCGGCTGGATTGCGGCGGTGCGCGGCGTAGAAGCGACCAGCAGCGCCGCTTACGGCGGGGCGCTGGCAGTCATCACCGTCGTTTCGGCGCTCGGCCTGATTCCGCTCTTTTCCTTGCGGACGCCCCGCCTGGCGCGCCTCCAGCCATCGGCCTTTGCGCCCCTGCGCTATGCCGTGAAGCATTACCAGAACATCGGCAAGTTGATTCTGCCGATGCTTGTGACCTCTTTCGGCGCCGGTCTGTTCATGCCGTTCATGAATCTCTTTTTCCGCCTCAAACACGGACAGCCCGATCACGTCGTCGGTAATGTGCTGGCCTGGGGGGCGCTGTTCATGGGCCTCGGCCTGATCGTCGCCCCGCCCATCGCCGACCGCCTCGGCAAGGTACGGCTGGTAGTGATTACCCAGGCGCTTTCGATTCCGTTCCTGGTTCTGTTAGGATTTGCTCCCTGGTTCTGGGTCAGCGCCATCGCTCATTATGTGCGCCTGACCCTGATGAACATGGGCGGCCCGGTCTACAACACCTTCGTCATGGAAAACGTCGAACCCGAAGGACGGGCCATGGTGGCCAGTCTGACCAGCATGGCCTGGAATCTGGGCTGGGCTTTCAGCCCCTCGATCAGCGGCTGGCTGCAGGTCGAGTACGGTTTCACGCCGGTCTATGTGAGCGTCATCGTCATTTACACGCTCTCGACGCTGATGTACTGGAAATTCTTCTGGAAAGCGAACCCCGCCCCGTCTGTCGTCCCGGCATCGGCAGACTAAGCGTGTTCGAAAACCTCTTCGCTCACCCTGAGGGACAGCAGGCAACTCTGCTGTCCTGATGGGTTTAAAATACCCCTCTGAAGCGTTTTTGCAATCTACCCGCTCATAAAAGCCGGGGCCGATTTTCGAATAAAGGGCCTCCCGTTTTCGTTAAACGGATGAAAGCCAAACCCAAAGCAGAAAGGACTGCGCGTGGCACTCGTCAACACTGCGGAAACCGAACTCAGCCTGATCGAACAGGCCCAACAGGGTGACCGCAACGCCTTCGGAGAACTGGTCCGCCGCCACTACGAGAGCGTCGTGCATGTGGTCTATCGCCTGTGCGGCGAGGCGCAACTGGCGGAGGACGCCGCCCAGGAAGCCTTCCTGCGGGCCTGGATCAACCTGCCGTCCTTCGAGCCGCGCGCCAGCCTGCGCAACTGGCTGTATCGGATTGCCGTCAACGCCGCCCTGGATGTGCTGCGCCGCAAATCGGAAGAAACCGTCGAGGATGAGGACATGCTGATGGTCAGCGATCAAACGCCGGGTCCCGAAGAGGCCCTGATTCGCAGGGAACAGGTGGAATTGCTCCAGCGGGCGTTGCAAGCCCTGCCGGAGGCTTCCCGTTCGGTGCTGGTCCTGCGCGAATACGGCGAACTCTCCTACCAGGAAATCGCCAACGTCCTCGATATTCCGATTGGCACGGTCATGTCCCGCCTGAACTATGCCCGCAATCGCTTGCGCGAAGCCTTGCAGAATCATGTCACCGACGTGGAGAGCACTTATGCATGAAGATATGCGCGCCTTGTTGAACGCCTACCTGGATGGCGAACTGCGCGGCTGGCGTCTGCTGGAGATGCAGAATCACCTGGCCTCCTGCGATTCCTGCCGCAGCCAACTGCGTCAACTGCGGGCGGTTTCGGACCTGCTGCGGGCCGCGCCGCGCCCTGCTTTCACCCCCGCCGAGCGCTTCGCCGCCAACCTGGCCCTGCGCCTGCCGCGCCGCCCGCTCAAAGCCCAACTCCAGCGCGGCCCCTCCCTGGCCTGGTGGCTGGCTCCGCTGGCCCTGATCGGCGCCTGGTTCTTTCTCCAGACCCTGCTTTGGCTGACGGCGGCCCTCTCTCTGGCGCTCGACACCGGCATGTTGGGAGAACCCTTCGCCTGGCTTTCGAGCGGCGCCGCCCAGAGCAATGTCTTTGCCTTCTTGATGAACCTGCTTGGCAGCAACCTGGACGCCGGCGCCCAGTCCACCTTGTCGTTCATCGACCGGCTGGCCCTGTTCGGCAACGGCTTGCTCAATCAATGGTTCTGGCAGGCCATCATCGCCCTGCTCTATTGGGTCTGGATGGCCATCTGGTGGCTGCGCACCCGCGGCCGGGCTTTCCTCCCCCGCCTGGCGCGGGCCTGAGCAACCCCGCTTCCATGCAAAGCAAGACTTCCTCGTTCGAAAGGAGCGAAAAATGATTGACATCCTCAAAATCCTCAAGCGGTCCTGGCATATTTTGTGGAACTACAAAGTGTTGTGGATCTTCGGCTTCCTGCTGGTGGTCACCGGCGGCATGGGCGGAAGCGGCAACGGCCGTCTCACCTACCAGGGTCAGGAGACCAACGGCCGGCCGCCTCTCTCGGCCCCCCGCTTCGAAGATCGTTTCCCCTGGCTGGCAGAGGCCAATCAATGGATCGAACAGCACATTGACCCCCTGTTTGTCACCGAGGAGCGCGCTTTTCAGACCCTGATTTGGCTGGCCCTGGCCGGAATGGCCCTGGTGCTCATCTTGGCCATCCCGCTGATGCTCATCTATTACCCCTCCTCGACAGCCGTCATCCGCATGGTGGATGATTACGAACAAACCGGCGCGCGAGTCGGTTTCCGCCAGGGCTGGAAACTGGGCTGGAATCGGGCCGCCTTCCGCTTGTGGGTGATCGACCTGATTGTCCATTTGCCGGTTCTGGTGTTCATCGCCTCCATCCTCGGCCTGGGCTTCTGGATTTTCCGCCTCGTAGAAGGGAGCCAGCGGGCGGTTGCGGTGGCCGGCGTGGTCGCCGCGGTCGGCTGCACTTTCCTGCTCATCTTCCTGTTCACGATTGTGATGGTGGTGCTGCGTTTACTGCGGGAATTCTTCTGGCGGGCGGCCGTCCTCGAGAACCTGGACGTGCGCGCTTCCTTCCGGCGCGGCTGGGAAATCTTCAAACGCCACTGGCAGAGCGGCGCCCTGATGTGGCTGGCGATGCTGGGCATCCGAATCGGCTACGCCATCCTCGGCATCATCGCCACCTTCCTGCTCATCCCGGTGATGATTCTCACCGGCCTGGCAGGGGCCATCGTGGCAGCCATCCCCGCTTTCCTGGTCGGAGGGTTGATCAGCCTGTTCGCGCCGACCTGGGTGGCGGTGCTGGTCGGTCTGCTGGTCGCAGCCCCATTCTTCCTCCTCATCCTGGCCTCTCCGCTGCTACTCATCGACGGCTGGGTGACAATCTACGAATCGAGCGTCTGGACTCTGACCTTCCGGGAGATGAAAGCCCTCGAGGAACTGGCGCCTCAGACCGAACTCCCCGCACCGGCAGAGTAACCTTTGTCTCTCTCCTCTCCGGCAGGGCGGAACGATTTTCCGCCCTGCCTTTTTTGTTGTCCTTGGCGCCTCGCCGGCCTGAGGCGGCCAAAGGCGGCGGACGAACCACAATCGGTGATACAATTTTCCCTATGGACGAATCGGTTTTCATTCACAAGAACGCCATCGTGGAGGCGGGCGCCCGCATCGGGGCGCGGACGCGCGTCTGGGCCTTCGCCCACATCCTGCCGGGAGCGGTCATCGGCGAGGATTGCAACATCTGTGACCATGTCTTCATCGAAAACGATGTCGTCGTCGGCGACCGGGTCACCATCAAATCCGGCGTCCAATTGTGGGACGGGGTGACCATCGAGGACGATGTGTTCATCGGCCCGAACGCCACCTTCACCAATGACCCTTTCCCGCGCAGCAAACAATATCCCGAAGCCTTCAGCCGCACGCTGGTGCGCAAAGGCGCCTCCATCGGGGCCAACGCCACCCTGCTGCCGGGCATCGTCATCGGCGCCCATGCCATGATTGGGGCCGGAGCGGTGGTGACCAAAGACGTCTCGCCGAACATGATTGTGGTCGGCAACCCGGCGCGGGTCAAGGGCTACGTCTCGTCGGCGGCGCGCCAGGGGGTCAGGACCAGCGAGGGGGCGGCGCCGCGGGCGCTGGGCGTCGGCGGGGCGCGGCTCCTCCGTCTGCCCTCGGTGGCCGATTTGCGCGGCCGGCTGACCTTCGGCGAATACGACCGACACCTCCCCTTTCCCCCCAAGCGTTACTTCGTCATCTACGACGTGCCCAGCCGGGAAGTGCGCGGCGAACACGCTCACCGGGAACAGCATCAGGTGCTGATTTGCCTGAAAGGCTCCTGCGCCGTCATCCTGGACGACGGGCACAACCGCGAAGAAGTGCTGCTCGACCAGCCCGAAATCGGACTCTACATCCCGCCGATGGTCTGGGCGCTTCAATACAAATACACGCCGGATGCCATCCTGCTCGTTCTGGCCTCGGAGGTGTACTCGGCCGAGGATTACATCCGCAATTACGAAGAATTCATCGAACTGGTGAACAAAGATGACCGTTGAGGTACCTTTTCTGGACGTGGGCGCGGCGGTGGCCGAATTACGCGCCGAACTCGAGCAGGCCTGCCGGCGGGTGCTGGATTCGGGCTGGTTCATCCTGGGCCGCGAAGTGCAGGCCTTCGAGGCGGAGTTCGCCGCTTATGTAGGGGTGAAACACTGCATCGGCGTGGGCAACGGCCTGGAGGCGCTGCATCTGATTTTGCGGGCCGCCGGCATCGGCTCCGGCGACGAGGTCATCGTGCCGGGCAACACCTACATCGCCACCTGGCTGGCGGTCACCTACTGCGGGGCGCGGCCGGTGCCGGTCGAGCCGGTCGAACGCACCTACAACCTCGACCCGGCGCGCATCGAGGCCGCTCTGACGCCGCGCACCAAAGCCATCCTGCCCGTCCATCTCTATGGCCAGCCGGCAGAGATGGAGGCCATCAACCATCTGGCCGAGAGGCGCGGCCTGCTGGTCGTCGAGGACGCCGCCCAGGCACACGGGGCGCGCTACCACGGGCGGCGGGCCGGCAGCCTCGGGCGCGCCGCCGGCTGGAGTTTCTATCCCTCCAAGAACCTGGGCGCCCTGGGCGACGCCGGGGCGGTCACGACCGACGATGAACCACTCGCCGAGAAAATTCGCGCCCTGCGCAACTACGGCTCGCAGCAGAAATACCACAACCTGTACCAGGGCTTCAACAGCCGGCTGGACGAACTGCAGGCCGCCATCCTGCGCGCCAAACTGCCCCGCCTGGACGAGTGGAACGCCCGCCGCGCCCGCCTGGCGCGTCTCTACCTGACCGAGTTGGCAGACACCCCCCTGCTCCTGCCGCGCGTGCCGGAGGGGATGGAACCCGCCTGGCATTTGTTCGTCGTCCGCAGCGCCGAGCGCGACGCGTTGCAGGCCCACCTGCGCCGAGAGGGAATCGAGACCCTGATTCATTACCCCATCCCGCCTCACCTCCAGCCCGCCTATGCCGACCTGGGCCTGCCGCCGGGCAGCCTGCCGGTCACCGAACGCATCCATGGCGAGGTGCTGAGCCTGCCCATCGGGCCGCATCTGAGCGAGGCGCAGGTGCGCCGCGTCTGCGCCGCTATCCGTGCTTTTTATCACCTCCCCCCTAGCGAGGTCGCGTGAGCCTGATTTCCATCGTCGTCCCGGTATATAACAACGCTGCCAGTCTGCCCGATTTGCTGGCCCGCTTTCAGGACTTGGCGGCCCAAGACCCGGCCAACCGCTACGAATTTATCTTCGTTGATGACGGTTCGTTCGACGATTCCTATGCCGTCCTGCAATCGCTGGCCCGCCGGGAGGGACGGGTGCGGATTGTCAAACTGTCGCGCAACTTCGGCTCGAACGCCGCCATCATGGCCGGCCTGACACAGGCGCGCGGCCAGGCGGTGGCCGCCATCGCCGCCGATTTGCAGGACCCGCCCGAACTGATTGCCGCCATGCTCGACCATTGGCGGGCGGGCGCCAAAGTCGTCCTGGCCGCCCGTCGCGGCCGCGACGACGGCCTGCTGAGCAATCTGCTCTCCGACATCTTCTACGCCCTCTTCCGGCGTTTTGCCATCCCGTCCATGCCGAAGCGCGGCTTCGATTTCTTCCTGCTCGACCGCCAGGTCTGCGACCAGGTCAACCGCATTCAGGAACACAACGTCTATTTGATGGGGCTGATTCTGTGGCTGGGATTTCAGCCGGTGGTGGTCCATTACGACCGCCAAAGGCGCGAGCGCCGCTACGGCCGCTCGATGTGGACTCTGCGGCGCAAAATCAAGTACTTCATCGATTCTTTCGTTGCCTTCAGTTACTTCCCCGTCCGCGCCGCCTCGCTGATGGGCATCTGTCTGAGCGTATTGGGCGCGTTGTATGCGGTGATCATCCTGTTCCTGCGCTTGTTCTATGCCATCGAAGTCCAGGGCTGGGCCTCGTTGATGCTCGTCTTGCTGCTCGTTTCGGGGATTCAGATGCTCCTGCTCGGCATCCTGGGCGAGTACCTGTGGCGCAATCTGGACGAGACGCGCAAGCGTCCGCCCTTCATCATCGAGGAAATCATCGAGACGCCGCCCGAAGAAACAGAATGACGCGAAACCTTTCGCGCCATTCGTACAATTCGAGGCAGGTCAATGGGCCCGGCTGGATTCGAACCAGCGACCAAGCGATTATGAGTCGCCTGCTCTCACCCCTGAGCTACGGGCCCGGCGGGGAAATTATAGCACGGTTAGAACCCCATCGCCGACGAGGTGAAGATGGTGACGAGGTTAAAGACGAATTGACTGGCGTACATGCCAATCGTCACAAGCCACAAGAGGACAGAGGCGGCCGGTTTGCCCAAGAAAGACAGCCAGCGCGGCCGCCATCCCTCTGCCAACCCAGGGAACAAGATGGGCGCTGCCGAAAGAGGCACCATCAGCGGCAGCATGTAGTGATAGCGCTTGACCGCCACGAAGCCAATCAGATACACCGCCAGCACCAGACACCAGGACAGGAACAGACGATTGAGCGGCCGCGCCGAGCCAACCAGTGAGCCTGCCAGCAGCGCAAAGAAGGCAAAGAAGAAAAAGTACGGCTCCATGTAGTGCCGTTGGAAGTAAGGCAGCCAGTTCGCCAGACCGGTCTGATAGACGCCGGTCGGGTCGGGTTCATCGTATCCCTCGGCGATGACCTGACTCTCGTATTGAATGCCGCGCGCGTACGAAAGGAAGGGTTGCGGAGCCAAGAGAGTCGGGCTGCTAAGAATGATGGTCAACAGCATCACGCCGATGAAGCCTGCCCCCGCCGCGAGCATGCGCCGGAAAGTCAAGACTTTGCGAATCAGACCGGCCAACAAGGTGCCGGCAATCGTCAGGAAGAAGAACAGCCCCCACAGTTTGATGGCGGCTGCCAGGCCGCAGGCTGCCGCTGCCAGATAGAAGTTGCGCCCAAAACGCAGGCGGTCTCGATCCAGGAAGAAGAGGGTCAACACGACCAGCAGGAGAATCAGGCCGTCTGGATGCCAGAAACGGTAGTTATATTTCACCACACCGGGAATCAACAGCAAAAACACATACAGTCCCACCGAGGCCGCCAGCGAGCGGAAGCGGGTCACCAGATAAACCAGCAGACCAATCGCCAGAATCATCGGCAGAACGCTGATGAATTGGCGCAACAGGAAGATATTCAACTGCACCTGATTGACATAATCGTTGCCGAAAATCAGGCGTGGCACGAGCAACACCCCGGCCGAGAGCGGCAGGTAGGGGAATCCGTACCAGAAGGGCCAGGTCTCCAGGTCTTTTCGCACCATGTCTGCAAAGGTGCCCTCGATCACCAGGGTCTTGGCCACATCGGGGTAAATGATGTGCTCGTCCGGGTGCATCAGAAAACGGCCCTGCGCATCGAGGCGGTAATTGAACGGCGCAAAGGCGCAGAAGACGGCCATCCCAATGACTGTCAGGACGATGAACGTCCGGCGCTGAGCCGGCAGCCAGGCCCGCCAACCGGTCCGCAGACGGGCCAGCCAGGAGGGATGCTGTCGGTAAGTCTTCGCATAGACGAGGCGAAAAGTCAGCCAGAGTTCGAAAGCACCCAGCGAGGCCCAGAGCAGGAAAGGACGCGCCGGGACGGGAAAAGCGATGTAGGTCAGCAAAAAACTCTCGAACAGGAAAATCCCCAGCAAGAACAGCGCCCCCTGGACAAAAAACAGGCGCGGCCGCCCTCCTGTCAACCAGTCATCCAATCGGCCCAAGAGCCGCGCCGCTCGGACAGGCGCGCTCCCCAGCACCACTCCCAGCCCAAGCGCTGCCAGCCCGCTCAGGCCAAGCACCGCGACCAGCACCGTCCGTAGCGCCGGATAATGGAAAATTCGCCCACGACCGGCGTCGAATTGCATCTCCAGCAAGACGAAAATCGTCAGAAGCGTTTGCAAGAGAATCACGCTCAATAAAAGCCAGAGATATTTGGACTTCATGGATGCTCCTGTCCCCAATAAAGTTTGGCCTGCGGCGCGGAGTATCAACCAAGGCGCAACTTCCCTGAAATGAACGAACAGACAATCCCAGGGATGGGCGATCAGTGCGATTGTAATGCGAGGTCATGGGCCGGTCAAGCGAGAAAGAAAAATCCCGTTTATCGGCCTATCGCGTGACCTTTCTCCTGGAGCGGGGGTTAAACCTCTCGAATCCACTTTCAGGAAACGATTATGGAAACAACCCTTGCTATCCACCTCACCCGCCGCCTCTTGCCGCGGACTTCGGCCTGGCTGCGCGACCTGGGCCTGATTCTGACGGGGGCGTTGCTCACCGCCGCCCTGGCGCAGGTGCGCCTTCCGCTGCCATTCACCCCTGTGCCGATCACCGGTCAGACTTTTGCCGTTCTGCTGGTGGGGGCAACGCTTGGCGCCCGGCGCGGGGCGCTCTCGCTCGGTCTGTATACCGCCCTGGGGTTGGCCGGTCTGCCCGTCTTTGCGGGCGGGGCATCTGGTGCGGCCTATGCTCTCGGTCCGACCGGCGGTTACCTGCTGGGCTTCGTTGCTGCCGCCTGGGTCGTCGGCCGCCTGGCAGAAAGCGGTTTGGAGCGTTCGCTGCGCACCTCGCTGCTGCCTTTCGTGAGCGGCACGCTGGTCATCTACGCCTGCGGCGCCGGCTGGCTGGCACTTTCCGTAGGCCTGACGAAAGCCCTGGCTTGGGGAGTGCTGCCCTTCCTGATCGGCGACGCGGTCAAAATCGCTCTTGCCGCGCTGGCCTTGCCGGCAGCCTGGAAATGGACGCGGTAGAAGCGGGACGGAAGCCAATCGGCCGAGCATTTTGACGGCAGGCCGTCTTCTCGCCGCCATGCCACTTGCTCCAGCGGTCAGGCTGTGCTAAACTCATCTCATGGCCGAAGAAGAGTCCCTGCCAGAAGAGCCGCTGGAGAGCGGAGAAAATACCATGCTGAGCGAGGCCATCGAGGCCTTGCATCAGGGGGATCGGGTGCGGGCGCGTGACCTGCTGACCCGCCTGCTCAAAACTGACCAGAAAAACGCCACGTACTGGGTCTGGCTGAGCGCCGCAGTGGACACGCAGAAGGAACGTCTCTACTGTCTGCAGATGGCGCTCCAGTTCGACCCGCAAAACGCGGCTGCTCGCCGCGGCCTGACGTTGTTCGGCGCTCTGCCGCCGGATGAGTCGGTGGCCCCCTTTCCTCTCAACCGGCCGCGCTCCTGGGAAGAAACGCTCAAGGTGAGCGAGGAACCGCCGCGCCCGCCTGCCAAACGCGGCCTGGCCAATCCCATCGTGCGTCTGGTCGTCATCGGTGCGGCGGGTTTGCTCCTGTTGGCCGCCTTCTACATTGTTACGGTTGTCGTGCCGCGTCAGCCTGCCACCTACGCGCGCGGCACACCTTTCCGCCAGCCGACCGCCACGCTCACCCCCACACCGACCGCTACGCCTCTTTACCGCACCGTGACCCCTACCTTTTCGGCCCCGACCCCTCTGGCCCTGCTGCTCCCCGCTCCCTACACCCCCACTCCGCTCTACGTCGTCACCGAACATTTCGGCCAGAGCCGCGATGCGTACATTGCCGCCCAAATGTACCTGCAGCGCGGCCAGTGCAGCGACGCCATTCCGCTCCTCGAGCAGGTGCTGACTCTGGAGCCAGATGCCGCCGATGCGTACTATTACCTGGGAGAGTGCGCCCGCCTGGCCGGCAATTACCAATCGGCTCTGACCTATTACGAAAGAGCAATTTCCCTCAACGCCAGTTTCGGGCCGCCCTTCCTGGGGCGGGCGATAACCTATCACGCCCTCGATTCCGATGCGGAGGTGAGTTCCTATTACGATGAGGCCATTTCCATTGACCCGAATTTCACCCTGGCCTACATCGAACGCGGCGCCTACTACCTCGACCGCTACGAATGGAACCGCGCCCTGCGCGACCTGCAAATCGCCGTCAACCAGGATCCGAATTCGGCCGTCGCTTACATGTACATGGCCCAGGCGCAACTGGCGCTTGGACGCTACGAGGAGGCCCTCGCCTCGGCCGAACGCGCCAATCAACTCGACCTGACCCTCCTGCCGGTCTACCGCACCCTGGGAGAAGCCTACTACGCCCTCCAGCGCTATCCCGATGCAGTGGGAGTATTGCAACTATACACCCTCTACGTGCCGGATGACGCCCAAGCCCTGACCATGCTGGGAACCGCCTACAACGCCACCGGCGATTACCAGTCGGCCGTTCGCGCCCTGGATCGCAGCCTGGCGCTCGACCGCTACAACGGCGAGGCCCATTATCAGCGCGGCGAGGCCTACCTCAACCTGAACAATCCAGATGCCGCCCGGCGCGACTTCGAACGCGCCCTGACCTATGACCCAAACGATTTCGATGCCGCCTTCGGCCTGGGAATGGCTTACTACCAGCAGGGACAGTTTGGCACCGCCTACCTGCGCTTCGAAAACGCCCTCGGCCGCGCCGACACGGACGAAGAGCGCGCCAAAGCCATCTATTGGCAGGCCGTCAGCCTGGAACGAATCAACGATCAGGTCTCGGCCAACCGCGCCTGGCGCCGCCTGCTCGAATTGCCCGAGGAAGCCATGCCGGCCGAATGGCGCAATCAGGCCTACGAACAACTGGGCGTTACCCCCACCTGGACGCCGACGCCGCGTCCCACCCGCACGCCAACGCCTACGCCCGAACCGTAACGACTCTGCAGCAGGAGAAAACAGACTAGGGCCGGCACTGCCCACACGGGCACAGCGCCCGCAGATATTCCCAGCGGTAAATCCCGGCATCATGGCCGTCTTCCCAAACCGGCGTGATGCCATACGAGCCGACCGGCACGATGGTCTGCAGGCGGACAGCGGGAGAATCGGGCAGGCTGGAGGTGAAAACGGACGGGTCGGGCAAATCGCTCATCTGGTCGTGACCGCCGCGGCAGGCGGCGCACGGACAACCCAGCCGCAGCAACTCGAAGGGATATTGGCTGAGATGCCCGTCCTCCCATTCGACGAGCAATATTTTCTCGGCCCGTCGTGCGGTGATTGAAAGTGGTTTCATGGCGCCTCGAAGGGGGTCAGATAGTCCTGCACGGCCCAGCCGGCGCGGGTGGAATCGTAGGGCGAGACGAGCGCCCACCAGATTCGCCCGTCGCGTTCGACCGGTCCATCGGTGATTTGGAAAATTTCGGTATCATAGCCCAGGAAGAGGAGCGGCGCATCCAGGCCGGGGGCGGCGCGCAGGCGCAGGCCGTCGCCGCCCGTGCCGGTGATTTGCACATAACCGCCGAGGCTGATTTGCCCTGGCGCCGGCGTGGCGCTCGGCTGCGGCGTGGCCGTGAAGGCGGCGAATTCAGCCGTCGGCGTGAACAGGTAAGCAGTCGAGGTCGGGGCCGGGATGCGCGTCAGCGCGCCCGGCGGGCCGTCACGGCGCGGCAGGGCAGGCTGGGCAATCACGATGTAAAGCATCATGATGCAGGTCAGGAACAGACCGACGGCCACAGCGGCCAGGAAAACCCGCAGGTTGAAAATCTCTCGCATGGTCAGTCAGCGTCGTTGACGCTCGGATCGAGCAGCGGCAGAGAGGTCGGCGGCAGCAGGACCCGCAAAGCGCGCGGTTCGACCCGCAGTTCGATGCGCGCCGCCCCAAGCGACGGTTCGCTGTCGATCTGAACCGGAAAGGGCGTGTCGGACTCGATGCGCGCCCGCCGAAAGGACAGACAGCGCACCTTGTCGGAGGTCAGGTGACGGCCGCGCATGATTTCGAACAGATGGCGAAAGGCGTCGGCCAGCGTAGCGCCCGAAAACAGCCACAGGTCCATCGTCCCGTCGTTCAAATAGGCCGAAGGCGAAAGGCGCGCCAGCCCGCCCAAGTAGTGACGGATGTTGCTCACCAGCGCCAGCAGGTAATGGCCCTCGACGCGCTGGTCATCGGCCCACACCCGCAGATTCAGTCCATGCCAGATGGAGGCCGACCAGATCGTGTGGGCGGCGTAATGGGGGACGGACAGGTATTTGTAGAAGCGCTTGCGCGGCTCCAGTTTCCTGACCGTGACCGCATCCAGCCCCACCCCCGCCCACATGACGAAGGGCTGTTCATTGCACCAGCCGACATCCACCCGGCGGGCGGGGGCCTCGGCCAGAATCCGGGCGTTTTCGCGCAGCCGTCGCCAGTGGAACAGGGTGAAAGGCTGCAAGCCGAGTTCGCGCCCCCAAACGTTGGAGGTGCCGGCCGGCAGGATGGCCAGCGCCGTGCGCGAACCGACCAGCCCGTGCGCCACCTGCCCGACCGTCCCGTCGCCGCCGATAGCAAAGACCGCCCGGAAGTTCTCCTCCGCCGCCTGACGGGCCAGGCGGGTGGTGTGCCGGCCGTTCACCGTCTCGGCCACCTCGACCCGCCAGCCGGCACGGTTGAGCGTGCGGACGATGTTGGCAATGAAGGGCGCCACCGAAAAACGCCCGGCCGCAGGGTTGTAAACGAGCAAAGCGTCTGCCATGACCACAATTATAAGGCGAGAAACCCCGTGTGATATAATGAATTTCGACCTCGCTTATGGAACCGCTTCGTCTGCTCAATGGCCGCTATCAATTGACCTCCCTGCTGGGCAAGGGGGGGATGGCTTTCGTGTACAAAGCCCGCGACCAGATGCTCGAGCGGGACGTGGCCATCAAACTGCTGCGCGACGACTACTCCCAATCGCCGGCCTTCCTCGAGCGATTCCGTCAGGAGGCCAAGGCGGCCGCCAACCTGTCTCATCCCAACATCGTGACCGTGCATGATTTCGGCATGGACCAGGGACAGATTTACATCGTCATGGAATACGTGCCGGGCACCGACCTCAAGACGCTCATCCAAAAGCGCGGCCGTTTCCGCCCCGAGGAGGCCCTGCCGCTCCTCATCCAGGCCTGCGCCGGCATCGGCTACGCCCACCGCGCCGGCCTGGTGCATTGCGACGTCAAACCGCAAAATATGCTGGTCACCCCCGATGGCCGCCTCAAAGTCACCGACTTCGGCATCGCCCGCGCCCTGGCCACCATCCAGCCCGATGAGCACAGCGACGTGGTGTGGGGATCGCCGCAATACTTCTCACCCGAACAGGCCGCCGGCGCTGCTCCCTCGCCGGCCTCGGACGTCTACTCGCTGGGCGTGGTCATGTATGAAATGCTGACCGGTTCGCTGCCCTTCCAGGCCACCTCCGCCACCCGGCTGGCGCGCCTGCATCTGAACGTCGAACCGCCGCCGTTGACCGAAATGGTGCCCGAAATTTCTCCCACCCTGGAACGCATTCTCACCAAAGTGCTCTCGAAAGAACCCTCTCAGCGTTATCGCACCGCCGACCAGTTGGGACGCGTCCTGATGAACTTCGGCGAGGCGCGCAAGGCCCCCGCCCTGAGCCTGACCCCCGAAAGCCTCCCGCCGGAGGCGCCGCCCCTCCTCCGGCGGGGCGAGGAACGCCTCGCCCGCACCCAGCCGACCGGCAGGCACGCCGTCGAGACCAACATCGACTGGCCCTCGGTCGGGCTGGGACTGGCCGCCCTCGTCGCCGTGCTGGGCCTGATTCCGTTCTGGATTTGGGTCTATTACGTGTATAATCCGCCCATCCGCTGAACCTCCGCCCTGCAGACCGATGCACGTCATTGCCCCCTCCATCCTTTCCGCCGATTTCACCCGCTTGGGCGAAGAAATTGCCGCCTGCGAAGCCGCCGGCGCGGATTGGATTCATGTTGACGTGATGGACGGCCACTTCGTCCCCAATCTTACGATGGGGCCGTTCATTGTCGAGGCCTGCCGCCGCGTCACCCGCCTGCCCCTGGACGTCCACCTGATGATCGAACGGCCTGAAAGGTTGATCGAGGCCTTTGCCCGCGCCGGAGCCTCGCGCCTGACCGTCCACGTCGAGACCTGCCCCGACCTGGGCGGCACGCTGCAAGCCATCGCCGCCCTGGGATGCCAACCCGGGGTGACCCTGAACCCGGCCACGCCCGCCGACCGTCTCCTGCCGGCCATCCCGCTGGTGGACCTCGTCCTGGTGATGACCGTCCAGCCGGGCTACGCCGGCCAGGCTTTCATGGCCGAGATGCTCCCCAAAGTGAGGCAGGTGCGGCAAATGCTGGAGGCGGCTGCTTCTCCGGCCTGGCTGGAGGTGGATGGCGGCATCTCGGCGGCCAACATTCGGTCGGTGCGGGAGGCCGGCGCGAACGCTTTCGTAGCGGCCAGCGCGGTTTTCCATCATCCGGAGGGCGCCGCGGCCGGCATCCACGCCCTGCGCGCCGCCCTGGCTTGAAGGGAAGCGACCGGCGCGGCGGCGCTCGCTTGGGCATTAAAACAAAAATCACGGCTTGCGCCGCGATCTTCGTCGGAAACACCTTGCCGGCTCAGGAGGTCTTCGCCAGCGTGCGGATGCACTTGGCGCACAGCACCTTTTGGACCTTGCGCCCGTTCTCGATGACAGTCACTTTTTGCAGATTCGGGCGGAAGGGGCGGTTGGTGTTCCGCTTCGAGAAAGAGACCGCGTTCCCGAAGGTGGTTGTCTTTCCACAATGAGCGCACTTTGCCATTTCAGGACTTCCTTTCTTGCCAGTGGTACAGGCCTGTTCTTCGCAGGCGGCGTATTTTACCACAGAAACGTATCCTTGTGCAAGCCGGATTGTTAATATATACACATGAGGTAAGACTATGGGCGAAGAAACGACAACCTTGGGTTCGATCCACATTTCCCCCAAAGCGGTGGCTACCATTGCCTACCATGCCACATTGACCTCCTATGGGGTGGTCGGGCTGGCTCCCAAGAACCTGGCCGAAGGGCTGGCAGTCAGCATCACGCGCGAGCCGGCGCACGGCATTTCGGTCACCTATGATGAAGAGGGCATCTGCATCGACATTCACGTCATCGTCGAATACGGCACGCGCATCACCTCGGTGGCGGCCAGCGTGGCCAACGCGGTCAAGTATCAGGTCGAAAAAGCCATCGGTATGCCGGTCAAGGAAGTCAACGTGCATATTCAAGGCCTGCGCGTCAGCAACAGCGATTAACTACGATGAGGAGATTTTAGAAGGTATGAATCCGGATGTTCAAACGCGGCTGGAGAAAGTGCGCTCCACGCCGGTGGATGGGCAAGTGCTCAAAAAACTGGTCGAGGCAGGGCTGACCTGGCTGCGGGCCAATCAGCAGACGGTCAACGCGCTGAATGTCTTCCCCGTCCCGGACGGCGATACCGGCACCAACATGGTCCTGACTATGCAATCGGCCTACAATGAAATCGACGACCTGGCGCACCGCTCGATTGGGCAGATGGCCGGCGCCGTCTCCCAGGGCGCGCTGATGGGCGCCCGCGGCAACTCAGGCGTCATCCTGTCACAACTCTGGCGCGGCTTCGCCCGCGCCCTGCACAATCAGGAAATCTTGGACGGCCCCGCCCTGGTGCGGGCGCTGGCCGAAGCGCGCGACACGGCTTACAAGGGCGTCGTCCGGCCGGTGGAGGGGACAATTCTGACCGTCGCCAAAGATGTGGCCGCGGCGGCCGAGGCGGCCCTCCAGGAAACTCAGGACCCCTACGAGATTCTGGCCCGCATTGTCCCGGCTGCCGACGCTTCGGTGCAGCGCACCCCCGATCTGCTGCCCGTCCTCAAGCAGGCCGGCGTGGTCGATTCGGGCGGCAAAGGGCTGTTCTACATTCTCGAAGGCATGCTGCGCTTCGCTCTGGGCGAGCCGCTCGATGCGCCCCTGGCCAGCGTCCAGCCGCTTTCAGCCATGAAACTGGAGAATGCCATGGAAGCCATCGAACCCGGCCAGGATTACGAAGTCGTCGTTGATTTCGTCCCCCGTCAAAACCTCGACCTGCAAAAGTTCTACGCCGCTCTCGAAGAAATGGGCACTTCCATCCAGATTGGCGAAGGCGAGGGAATGTACCGCATGCACATCCACGTGCCGACCGAAAAGCGCTACGAACCGATCGACTACGTCATGGGACTGGGCACCATCACCAAAGTGGCGATGGAGAATCTGCTTGCCCAGATGGACCAGATCGAGCGCCAGGGCGGCGCGGAACGCCTCGAACTGACCCCCGTCGAGCCGGGACAGATCGCCGTCGTGGCCGTCTCGCCGGGGGTGGGCATCTCGCGCGTCTTCGCCAGCCTGGGGGCGGCCGCCATCGTCGAGGGCGGGCAAACGATGAATCCGTCCACCAAAGACATTCTGGACGCCTTCGAAAATCTGCCCACCGATAAAGTCATCATCCTGCCCAACAACAAGAACATCATCCTGGCCGCCCAACAGGCCAAAGAGGTGACCGTCAAGCAGGTGCAGATCGTCCCCAGCCGCAACATCCCGCAGGGACTGACCGCCATGATGCATTTGAACCCAGATGGCGAGATCGAAACCGTGGTCGCCAAGATGAACAAGGCCATCGAAAGTGTGTTGTGCGGCGAGGTGACCACCGCCACCCGTTCAGTCGAGATCGATGGCGTGGAAGTCGAAAAAGGGCAGACGATTGCCCTGCTGAACGGCAAACTGGCGCTTTCGGCCGCCTCGGTCGAAGAAGCCTGCCTCGGCCTGCTCGCAAAAGCCAACGCCTCCGATTATGAATTGATCACCCTGTTCTACGGCGAGGACCTTTCGGCTGCCGAAGCCAACCGGATCGCGGATATCATCCGGACGGCCTATCCCGGCCAGGAAATCGAGTTGCAGGACGGCGGTCAGCCGCACTATCAATTCATCATCTCCATCGAGTAAAATTCTGCCGCGCTTGCGGCCGGTCTCGCCCCGGCCGGGAAGCAGAAATATGGCCCGTGTCTGCATTCTCACCGACAGCACCGCCCAATTTACCCGGCCCAATTTTCCCGGCCAGGACCGCATTTATCTCCTGCCGTTCCGGCTGCAGACGGCGGACCAGGAGAGTGGCGCAGCCTGCCGGCCAAAGGTGATTCCGCCGAGCGTCCATGATTTCAGCCGTTTCTTCGACGAACTGGGCCGGGAATACGATGCCATTCTCACCCTCACCCTGGCGGCCTCGCTGAGTCCGGCGGCCGAACACGCCCGTCAGGCGGCCGGGCGCGGCAACAAGCATGTGGAGATCGAGGTGGTCGACTCGGGTACGACCGCGGCGGGCCTGGGTTTGCTGGTCCAGGCGGCGGCCGCGGCGGCCGCGGCGGGGGCGTCGCTGGCGGAGGTCGAGGCGCGGGTCCGCTCGGCGATTCCCCGCCTCTACATGCTCATCTGCATCCCCGAACTGAGTTACCTGAGCGAAAGCGGGCATCTGACGCCGGCCCAGGCCATCGTCGGCGAAATGCTCGGCCTGATGCCCATCTTCTCGCTGGAAGAGGGCCGCCTGGCGCCGATGGAAAAGGTGCGCACCCAGCGGCATCTGTTCGAGTCTTTTCAGGAATTCATCAGCGAATTCGATCAGCCCTATCACATCGCCCTGATGCGCGGCGTCAATCACGATACCCTGCGCACCCGCCCCCTGCGCGAGTACGTTCAGGAACTTTTTCCCCAGACGCACTTTACGGAACACAACATCAACGCCCATCTGGCTGCCCTGCTGGGGCCGCAAAGCATCGGCTTGATTGTCGTGGAGGAACCTTTCGAGAGGTAGCATGGACATTGGCCTGGTCACCGACAGCACCGCAGACATTCCAGCAGATTTGCAGGCCCGGTATGGAATCGAGGTGGTGCCCAATCTCATCAATATCGAGGGCAAGAGTTACGCCGATGGCGTAGACATCACCCGCGAGCAATTCTACGAATGGCTGCCGAGGTTGAATCCGCCGCCGACGACCTCGGCGCCCTCGGTGGGCGCTTTTCAGCAGCGCTATGAAAAATTGTTCCGGGCCGGCGCAGCGCACGTCCTCTCGATCCACCCGCCGAACAACCTGAGCGGCGTGTTCAACGCCGCCCGCCTGGCGGCCCAGGAGTTCGAGTCGCGGGTCCACGTCATCGATTCGGGTCAGTTGAGTCTGGGAATC
Organism: Anaerolineales bacterium; assembly: GCA_041287425.1. Classification (GTDB taxonomy): domain Bacteria; phylum Chloroflexota; class Anaerolineae; order Anaerolineales; family Villigracilaceae; genus JAFGSI01. Next base: position 89,032 of record JBEULG010000033.1, read on the forward strand.
GGCTTCCAGGTCCTGGCGGCGGCCGAGGCCATCGCCCGCGGTGTCTTGCTGAAGGATGTGTTGACCGTCATCGAAAGCGTGCGCCGGCGGGTGCGGGTGGCGGCGCTGCTCGACACCATCGAGTATGTCCGCCGCAGCGGGCGGGTCTCGTGGGCCAGGGCCATGATCGGCAGCCTGCTGCACCTTCAGCCGCTGATTGAATTGCGTTACGGCGTCGTTCACCGCCTGGGGCAGGCGCGCACCCGGCTGCAGGGCGTCGAACGCCTGATCGAGACGCTCGATTCGTGGGGGCCGCTGGAACGTCTGGCCGTCCTGCACACCAACGCCGAGAATGCTGCCCGCCATCTGGTGGAAAAAGTGAAACACCGCGTTGCCGGGCTGGTACTGGTCGTCAACGTGACGACGGCCATCGGGACGCACGTCGGACCCAACGGCCTGGGCTTTGCGGCCGTGCCGGTTGAGGCGAGATGAGCTCGTCCTCCTGACGAAATTCCTGGCCGGAGATGGTCTTCCCGTCTCCGGCCTTTGATTCCTTTCCCTGCACGGCGCTTAATCGGACGAATTTTGTTATAATTCCGCCCATGCTTGCCCCTGCTGAAATCGAAGAACGCCTGGAGCGGATTCTGCTCAGCGTTCAGAAACCGGGCCGCTATGTGGGCGGCGAACTGCACTCGGTCGTCAAGGACTGGGAGGCGGCGGCCGTTCGCATGGCCTTCGTCTTCCCGGATATCTACGATATCGGCGTCTCCAACCTCGGCCTGCAGATTCTCTACGACCTGGTCAACGCCCGCCCCGATGCCCTGGCGGAACGCGCTTACCTGCCCTGGACCGATATGGAAGCGCAGATGCGGGCGAACGGCATCCCGCTCTATTCGCTCGAAAGCAAGCACGCCCTGGCCGACTTCGACCTGATTGGTTTCAGCCTGCCCTACGAGACGCTCTACACCAACGTCTTGAACGCCCTCGACCTGGCCGGCCTGCCGCTGCGCTCGGCCGAACGCGGCGCTTCCCACCCTCTCGTCATCGCCGGCGGACATGCCTGCTTCAACCCGGAGCCGATGGCCGATTTCATCGACGCCTTTGTCATCGGCGAAGGGGAGGAAGTCATCCAGGAGGTGATTGACGCTGTCCGGCGCGTCAAAGGTCAAGCGGCGGCGTTCGAGCGGGATACCCTGCTTCGGGAATTAACAAAAATCCCCGGGGTTTACGTTCCGCGCTTCTACGATGTGACCTATCACGAGGACGGCACGCTCAAGTCGGTCACACCCAACATCCCCGAAGCGCCGGCCGTGATTCTGAAACGCATGGTCGCTCATCTGCCGCCCCCACCGACGCGCTTTCTCGTCCCCAACATCGACATCGTCCACAACCGGGTCGCCATCGAAATCATGCGCGGCTGCACGCGCGGCTGCCGATTCTGTCATGCGGGCATCATCACCCGTCCGGTGCGCGAACGGAGCGTAGCCGAAATCGTCGCCGCGGCCGAGGCCGCCCTGGGCGCGACGGGCGTCGAGGAACTGGCGCTCCTGTCGCTGTCGTCCTCCGATTACACCGCCATCCTCGACCTGGTGACGGCCATCGGCGAGAGATTCGCCGGGCAGCATCTCACCATCTCTCTGCCCTCCCTGCGCATCGACACCGTCTCGGTGGACTTGATGGAAACACTGAAGGGCCGCCGCGCCGGCGGTTTCACCCTGGCTCCCGAGGCCGCCAGCGAACGAATGCGGCGCATCATCAACAAGTTCATTCCCGATGAGCAGATTCTCGCCACCGTCCGCGCCATCTACGCCCGCGGCTGGACGACCATCAAACTCTACTTCATGATCGGCCACCCCAGCGAGACGCTCGAGGACGTGCAGGCCATCGCCGCCCTGTGCAAACGCGTCCTGGCCGAGGGGCGGCGGGCGCTCGGCGGACGGGCCAAACTGCACGCCGGCATCAGCACCTTCATCCCCAAGCCGCACACGCCCTTTCAGTGGGCTGCAATGGATACCGAAGCCCAGATTCGCCTCAAGCAAGACTTGCTCCGCCATCAACTGCGCGACCGCAACATCAAACTTTCCTGGACCGAACCGGAGGAAACCCTGCTGGAAGCCTGGCTGTCGCGCGGCGACCGCCGCCTGGGGGCGGTCATCCTGGCCGCCTGGCAGAACGGCGCCAAATTCGACGCCTGGGGCGACCAGTTGCGCTTCGAGGCCTGGACCGCCGCCTTCGCCGCCTGCGGCCTCGACCCGGCCTTCTACACCCATCGGCCGCGCCGCCCCGACGAAACCTTCCCCTGGGATCACATCTCCAGCGGCGTGCGCAAGAAATACCTGCTCGACGACTACCGCCGCTCGCTGGCGGGTGAAATCCGCGCCGATTGCCGCACGAATTGCTATGCCTGCGGCATCCTGCCGGTCTTCGCCGAACAGCGCCGCGCCCACCCCGGCCTGTACTGGAAATGCCCGGAAGTGAAAAGCCCGCCGAAATCGGTCGTCGGCGCTCGGTAATCAACGCTCCGTACTTATGAAAAGCCAGGCCATTCTTTCCTATGTTATAACCGGTCTTCCGGGCGGCTGCCTGATTTTGATGGGCATGCTCCTGTTCAACGCCCTGCTGAGCGAGGTGACTCCCGTCGGTCAATGGACGAGGCTGCTCCTGCTGTGCCTGACGGCGCTGACCGTCGGCCTGCTGGCGCGCTGGACGCGCCCCTACCACGGCCTGGGGACGGCCGTCGTTGCCGGTCTGGTGGCCGCCGGCTTCATCCTGTTCCTGTGGCTGAGCGCCGCGCCGGGCAGCCAAGCGGAAGTGGTCTTTGGCCCCCTTGGGATGCTGGCGGCAGCGGTTTTCAGTACCCTGGGCGGCTGGATCCTGCCCCGCCTGAAAAAATCGAAGCGATGAGACTGCGCATCACTTTCTCGAAGACCGGCGCGTTGCGCTACACCGGTCACCTCGACCTGCACAAAATCTGGGAACGGACTCTCCGGCGGGCCGGCCTGCCGCTGGCGTACAGCCAGGGCTTTCATCCCCAGCCCAAGATTCAGATTGCGGCCGCCCTGCCGCTCGGTTTTCTGGGGCGCGAGGAAATCGTGGACGTCTGGCTGGCGGCCGACGAGGCCGCGCCGCCCTCTCCCGAGTCGATTCAACCCTTCGCCCCGCCCGGCCTGACCATCCTGCGAGTCGAAGCGGTGCCGGAACGCGCCCCGGCGCTGCAGACCCAAATCGCGGCGGCCGAGTATCAGGTCACTTTGCTGGAAACAGGCGCGGGGTCCGGCCTGGAGCGGAAGGCGGCGGATTTGCTGGCCCAGGACAGCCTGCCGCGTCAACGGCGCGGCAAATCGTATGACCTGCGGCCTCTCATCCAGACGCTGGAATGCAGAGGCACATCGCTTTACATGAGACTCGCGGCCGGCGAGGGCGCGACCGGCCGGCCGGAAGAAGTGCTGGCCGAACTGGGCCTCGATCCTGCCAAGACGCGCATCGAGCGCCTGCGTCTGATTCTCAAACCTGCGATAGAATAGGCTTTAGCAGAAATAACCGCCATGACAGGCAGAGCGCCAAGGATATCCCGAACTCGCCAAGAAAAGGTCTTGGCGTACCAATCAAGTCAAGTAGAGCCGGTTTCTCAAGGAGGTGTGCAATGGGTCTTTTGGTGTCGGTCTTTCTCGGTTTTTCGGCATCCCTGTTGTTTGCCTATTTCCTGTACTGGCTGGATCGCTATGAAAAGGAGCCCAAGTTGCTGCTGGGCGGCGTCTTCCTGTGGGGGGTGGTCGTGGCGGCCGGATCGGCGTTCATCATCAACACCACCTTCTCGATTGGAATCTTCAGCCTGACCGGCTCAGAAAGCGCCGCCGAATTCACCTCGGCTTCGATCATCGCGCCTATCGTCGAAGAGACGCTCAAGGGCCTGGCCGTGCTGATCGTTTTCCTGGTCTTCCGCCGCGAATTCGATTCGGTGCTGGACGGGATGATTTACGCCGGCGTGGCCGCCCTGGGATTTGCCGCCACCGAGAATTCGTACTATATCTTCAACTACGGTTACCAGGAAAGCGGCTGGAGTGGCATGATGATTCTGGCGTTCATCCGCATCATTCTGGTCGGCTGGCAGCATCCCTTCTACACGGCTTTCTTCGGCATCGGGCTGGCGCTGGCGCGCCTGAACCGCAATTGGGCGGTCAAAATCCTGGCGCCCCTGCTGGGCTTGGCGCTCGCCATGTTCACGCACGCCGTCCACAACACGCTGGCCGGCTTGATGGGCGGACTGAGCGGGCTGGCCTTCAGCACCTTCCTCGACTGGACCGGCTGGTTGTTCATGGGCGGGGTGGCTATCTGGGCCATCGTTCACGAGCAGTCTTACCTGCGCAAGCACCTGCTGGAGGAAGTCCAGGCCGGTCGGATCCAGACTCGGCAATACCAGGCGGCTTGTTCCGGCTGGCGGCAGACATGGGCGCGCCTGGAGGCCCTTTTCAGCGGCCGGTATCGGGTCACGTCGCGCTTCTTCCAGGTCTGCGGCGAACTGGCGCACAAGAAACAGCAACTGGCCAAACTCGGCGATGAGAGCGGCAATGCGGCCATCATCCAGAATCTGCGCGCTGAACTTGCCCGCCTGGCGCCGCTGGTCAAAGCCTGAGCGGGCCTCCTTGAGTTTGTGGTAAAATTTTGGCGCTGCCCCTGTAGCTCAGTGGATAGAGCGTCGGCCTCCGGAGCCGAAAGCGACAGTTCGAGTCTGTCCAGGGGTACACAGGCGTCACTGCCCTGCGCGCGGTGACGCCTTTTCTTTTCGAAAAATGCAAACTTTTATGCTAGAATGAGGCCAACGCGTCCACATTTACCCGAGGAGCCCGCCATGGATACCTTCCAGGAACCCGCATCCTACTCGCCGCCCCCGCCACCCCCGCCACCCCCGCCGCCGCGTTCGCGCGGCAAGATTTGGCTTGGCATTGGCCTGGGACTGATTGCGCTGTGTTTTTGCTGCGCCGTCGCCGCCATTGGCCTGTACGCTGCCAGAAACCAGATTCCCGCCATCGGGCAACTGTTTCCCACGCCGACCCCGCCCGGCTTGCTTTACAACAACCCGGCTGCCGGTTTCAGCCTCTGGTATCCGCAAGGATGGGTGTATGAAGAAGATCGGGAGGATGGCGGTTATTTCATCGTCTTTGCCTCTTCCCAGCAAGTGCTGGATAATTCTGACTCTACCCCGCGCAACGGCGCCGCCCTGATCATTTTCGCCGGCGTCCTCTCAACCAGCGACTTGCCCTCCAATGTCAGCCCGAACTCTCCCCTGCAAGTGCTGGAACATGTGAGCGATTTGTTGATGGGGAACGACCGAACCCTCATGGAAGAGCCGCGCCTGTTGACCCTCGATTCCTATCCGGCGGCTTCCGGCATCTACGCTACCACCGGCACGTCGAACACCATCGCCGTCACCTACGTGACCATCGTCCTGCGCAATCAGGATGTGATGGTTTTGGTCGGCCTCTGCGAGGATGTCTCCTGGCCGCAATACCGCTACCCATTGCAGGCCATGGTTCAATCAATCAACTTCACCCCCTGAGGCTGTCTTCGCCTGTCCATGAAGAGGCTGCTCCTGTTTGCCGGCCTCGCCTTGCTGGGCACCGCCTGCACAGGCGAGCGAATCCAGGAGGCAACCCCCAGCCAGGCGGTTGCTTCGCCTTCCATGACCGCCTCCTTCACCCAAACGCCGAGGGCGGGCACCTCTCCTGAACCTTCCCCCACGGTGACGTTGCCGGCAGTGGAGGGCATCACCACCACGCGCCTCAATGTCCGCGCCGGGCCATCCACCCTGCAAGACAGCCTCGGCCTGCTCGAAGCCGGACAGACGGTGCAGGTCCTCGGCCGCGACGAGAGCGGTTTGTGGTACGCCATCCTCTTCCCCGCCGGGCCGCAGGGACGCGGTTGGGTCTCGGCCGCCTACCTGCAGGTCGCCCAGGCCGAGCGCCTGACAGTCATCTCTCTGACCACGCCCACGCCCACCCCCGCCGGTCCGACCGCCCGGCTGACCCAGCGCCTGAACGTCCGCAGCGGACCGGCGACCACCTACGAGGTCCTCGGCACGCTGGAAGCCGGCAGCGTTGTCGTCCTGACCGGCCGCAACGAGACCGGCACGTGGGCGCAGATCGAGTTTGCCTCCGCCCCCAACGGCCGCGGCTGGGTGACGGCTGCTTATCTCCAGACGGACGCCCTCGCCGCCCTGCCGCTGGTCAACGCCTCCGGCACGCCGATCACCCCGCTGCCCGACCGTCCCACCCCCCTGGCAGCGACGCTCACCCCGACGCTCGGCCCGGCCTCCGCCGACGGCGACTCGCTCGTCCGCCCCGCCGTGCAAGTCACTTTTGCGCCCGGCGGCGTCCGCCAGTTCACCTACACCAGCGACCTGTCCTTCCCCGAAGGTGACCTGGAAGATTGGCTGGAATTCACCCCCTTTGCCAGCGGTCCGCAGGCCCTGATGTATGTCAGCCTGAACTGCGAGGGCAATGCCAGCCTGACGGTCGAATTCTGGCGGGAGGGCGCGCCTCTCGCCGCAAGCCCCGCCCTCGCCTGTGGCGCCTATCAATTGCCTGTACGCCTGCCGGCCGGCGCGGCGGTTCAAATCCACCTGCGCATTGCAGAAACCGACTCGCTGCGCTATTGCCGCTACACCCTCAGCCTCCGCAACGGGCCCTGAAGCAGACCACCCTGCCTGACAAATAGCCAAAAAGTGGGATGGCTTTTCGCCTTTTCTATAGACTGCGGCATGAGTAAAATAGCGCAATTTAAAAGCATCTGCCAGAGGAGGTTGACATGCACCATCCCAAACGCTTGACTCTTGCTTTGGTTCTTTGGGCCTGGCTGCTGAGCGGCTGCCAGACCGACACGCCGCCGGTCCCTGCCGAGTCTCAATCTGCCCGGCTGAGCGAACTGGCCGGCCGCGTCGAGATCAGGAATCCCGGCCAGGCCGACTACCGTCCGGCGGAAGAAGGCGCGCTTCTGGAGGAGGGCGGCGAAGTGCGCACCGGGCCGGATGGCCGCGCCCGCCTCGACCTCTCCAGCGGCACCCTGGTCCGCCTTGCGCCCAACACCTCCTTCGTGCTGACCGCCAACCACCCGCAAGAAGGCAGCCTGTTTACCCGTCTCCGCCTGCTGGCGGGGCAAATCTGGGTCGCCCTGACCGGCGGTTCGCTCGAAGTCGAGACGCCCGGCGGCACAGCCGCCGTGCGCGGCTCTCACCTGATGGTCTGGATCGATCCGGCGACGGGGCAGGTGTGGGTCAGTTGCTTCGAAGGCGAGTGCGCCGCTTTCAACGCCGGCGGCAGCCTCGACCTTTCGACAGGGGAGGGCGCCATCCTCTACCTCGTCGGGGAGGGCGAGACGCCCCCGCCCCCCCAGGCCCGCCTCCTGACTTGGGACGAGTTCCAGGCCTGGGCGAACAGTGTCCCCGAAGCCAGCGCCCTCCTGCCCGACATCCTCGCCACCCTGACGGCTTATCCCACCCCCACGGCGGCTACGCCTACACCTAGCGTCACTCCCGCCTCGACGCCGACCCCCGGCTGCGCTCTGCAACTGCTTTCGCCGGCCAACGGCGCCGCCCTGCCCGCCGCAGGCGAAATCATCTTCAGTTGGAGCCCTCAAGCCGGCGCGGCAAAATATCAAGTACAATTCATCTCCATCGGCGGCGCAGTCAACAGCCTCCAGACCGACGAGAACAGCCTGCGTCTCTACATCGAAAGCCTGACGGCGGCCGGCACGTATTCCTGGCAGGTCAGCGCCCTGAACGCTCAGGGAGAGGTCATTTGCACGGCCGGCGCATTCACCTTCACCAAGCCGCTGACCATCCAAGAAACCCCTCCGCCAACGCCGCCGTCTGCGTTGCTGACGCCCGACCCCAATACGTATTTCTCGCTCGTCGAAGGTCCCATCGGCTTTCCATCTGAATTTTGCGACCAGCGCTACTACAAGGTCATCATCACCGACATTCATGGCGTGAGCACGGCCTGGCTCGGCTATCAGGTCCAAGACTCCCTCGGCAACCCTGTCGATTCCGGCACATTCCCTCTGCTGTTCAACAACGGCCTGTGGAGCGGTAACCCTGTCATCCCTGCCTACCCAGGCGATACGGTCTATTGGTGGTTTGCCGCCACCGACGGCCTGGGCAACAACGCCGCCTCGGAGGTCTATTCTTACCTTGAAATCTCCATGTGTCCCTGATGGTTCATCTGCCGGTTCTCTCGAGGAGGTGTCATGCCTGAGTGGTTGAAAATCTCGACCGATGTTCTGGTTCAGGCGCTGGTGGTGACGTTCATGCTGGTCGGCCTGGGAGTGTTGGTGGTGCCGATCCTGCCGGGGCTGGTCATCATCTGGGCGGCGGCCCTGGGGTACGGCATTTACGCCGGCTTCGGACTGCTGGGCTGGATTCTGTTCGGCCTGATGACGATCTTGATGATTGGCGGCTCCTTCGTTGACAATCTGCTCATGGCGGCCTCTAGCCGCAAGGAAGGAGCATCCTGGCTCTCGATTGGGTTGGCGCTGCTGGCGGCCATCCTGGGCAACCTGGCCTTTCCGGTCCTCGGCGGGGTAGCCGCCGCCGTCCTGACCCTCTTCGCGGCCGAGTGGATTCGCCTCAAGGACGCCCGCAAAGCCTATACCACCATGAAGGGAATGATGATCGGGTGTGGCTGGGCGTTCGTGATTCGGTTTATAATAGGCCTCGTGATGATTGGCCTGTGGATGATTTGGGCCTGGACGTAGTCCTTTCTACCCATTCCAAACGGAGGAAAAAAACATGCGACCGATTTTCGATAACTACACCATCAGCGACATCATCCTGTTGCTGGGCGCGCTCGTGCGCCTGATTGGCTTCCTCGGCATCGGACTGACGGCCGGCTGGCTGACGCTCGAATTCCTGCGCAAGGCTCAGCAGGCCTGGCAGTTGCAAATTGCCGTCTTCCTCGGCCTGCTGGGGCTGGTGATTGCGATGACTCTCTACCTGGCCGGCGCGCCCACCGCCCTGGGTCTGTTCGGCATCGGCCTCACGGCGGCCATCCTGCTGTGGGGATTGCCGAAGAAAGAAAAGAAAGAGGAAAAGAAAAAAGACGAGGATTAGTCCCCGGCCAAGACAACAGGCTCCCTGGATGGGGAGCCTGTTCTTTTCTTCTTTGTTGGAGGAGAGCAGGGGCGTGATTACCAGTCCACCGGCTTGCTGACCAGAGCGGTCAGCAGTTTGACGGCGTTCTGCACATCCTCGTCATCCACCATCTCGGAGGGGGAATGAATGTAGCGGCTGGGGATGGAGAGGCAGCCGGCCGGGACGCCGGCGCGGCTGACCTGCATGGCCATCGCATCGGTCGTGCCGCCCTCCAGGACCTCGCGCTGATAGGGCAGGCGCGCCTTTTCGGCGGTTGCGCTCATCCAGGCCACCACGCGCGGGTCAGAGAGCATGCCGCTATCCTTGACCTTGATGGCCGGTCCTTGGCCGAGCGAGACGGCCATGCGGCTGCCCTTGGGCGTGTCGCCGGTGCCGGTCACATCGACCGCGATGCCAATCTCCGGCTCAACGCCGAAGGCGGCCGTGTGCGCCCCGCGCAGCCCAACCTCCTCTTGGGTGGTGAAGACGAAATAGAGTTCGTGAGGCGTGGATTGGAGGGCGCGCAGGGTTTCGATCAGAACGGCGCAGCCGATGCGGTCGTCCATCGCTTTGGCGACCAGGCGGCGGCCCAGGTCGAGGAAGGGGCGCTCGAAGCCGCACACGTCGCCGACTTTGACGGGGCAATCCTTGGGGCTGGTGGCGCCCACGTCGATGAAACATTGCTCGAGGGTGGGGGCCTTGGCCGGGTCGGTGAGGCGTTCGACGCCGATAACGCCCGCCGCCCCGTTCACGAAGCGGACGCGCCCGCCGGTCAGGGCGTGGGGGCGGATGCCGCCGATGCCGGTGAAGCGCACGAAGCCGTTCTCATCAATGTGGGTGGCAATCAGGCCGATTTCGTCCATGTGGGCGGCCAGCATAATGCGCTTTTTCCCTTTGACCGGCCCTGCGCCTGCCGAAGGGCCTTTGCGGACGATCAAGTTGCCCAGGGCATCGACACGCAGTTCGTCGGCCAGCGGTTCGACCTCGCGGCGGATGACTTCGCGAATGGCAGTCTCGTAGCCGGAGGGAGAGAAAGTTTCGGTCAATTTCTGGATGAGTGGTTTCATGTCAGTTCCTTTTTAGACAGGCATAGGGCGTTCTCGTCAGCGCTCCTCGGCCAGAACATCCGGCGTCAGGCGGGAGAGGGCGGTGTGGAGCAGGGCCAGGGTGTTCTTCCAGTCGTCGAGGCGGGCGAGGGAGGCGGCCGTGTGCGGGTACCGGTGAGGGATGGAGACGGAGACGGCCGGCACACCGGCGCGGGCGCGCTGGATGGCGCCGGCGTCGGTCCCGCCGCCGCCCGGCTGGCGGACTTGATAGGGGATGCCGGCGGACTCGGCGGTGGAGGTCAGCCAGCGCACCAGGCGCGGGTCCGAGAGGGTTGCCCGGTCGGCGACGTAGATGGCCGGGCCGAGGCCGAGGCGGGTGTTGTAAAAGGGGGCCGGTTCGCCGTCCCAGGCGGGCAGGTCATGAGCAGGGGTGGCATCCACGGCGATGCCCAGGTCGGGGTCGAGGGCAAAGGCGGCCACCTTGGCGCCGCGCAGGCCGATTTCCTCCTGGACGGTGAAGGCAGCCAGCAGGTCCACGTTGGGCGGGGCGTTGCGCAAAAGTTCGATGAGGGTGACCACGCCCAGGCGGTTGTCGAGGGCTTTGCCCAGCAGTGACGGCCCCAGGCGCCGGAAAGGAGAGGCAAAGGTCGCCCGATCGCCGGGCTTGGCCTTGCCGCCGGGGCCGAGGTCAATGCGCAGAGAATCGACCGGGATGGCGCGTTTGCGCTCCTCGGCGGTGGTCAGGTGGATGGGACGCGCTCCAATCACGCCGGGCGTGTGGTCGCGGCCGACCCAGACGGCTTTGCCGGGCAGTTGGCGCGGGTCAATGCTGCCAATCACCTCGAAGCGGAAGACGCCCTCGCCGTCGTCGGCCACCAGCATGAAGCCGACCTCGTCCATGTGGGCCGAGAGCATGACGCGCAGGCGCTTGCGCTGGCTGCCTTTTTTGACGGCCAGGACGTTGCCGAGGGCGTCCACTTTGACTTCATCGGCGTGGCCTTCGATTTCGGCCAGCACGATTTTGCGCACCTCGCCTTCATCGCCGGAGACGGCGCAGGCATTGGACAGGCGTTCGAGCAGTCTAAGTTGAGGGTTTCCGATGGCAGGCATAGTCAGTCATCCCAGGTAATTTTTTCCACGAAATCCGGCGTCAGTCCGGCAATGAATTCGGCCAGCAGGCGGCCGGCGCGCTGGATGTCTTTGATAGCCACCACCTCGACCGGCGTATGCATGTAACGCAGGGGGATGCCAATCACCGCGCTGGGGATGCCCTCGGCCGTGACCTGCGTGGCGGAGGCGTCGGTGCCGGAGCGGGTCGGGGCGTATTCGAGGGCGTAGGGGATTTCCAGTTTGTCGGCCAGGTCTTTGAGGGCTTTGTGCAGGGCGGGGTGCATGTTCGCTCCCATGACGAGGGTCGGCCCTTTGCCCAGCGGGAAGGTGTTCCAATCGCTGGCGCCGGGGCCTTTGGCGAAGGTGACATCCAGCACGATGGCCAGGGTGGGGCGCAACTGGAAGGCGGAGGTGGAAGCCCCGATCAGGCCGACCTCTTCGGCGGCGGTCGCCACCGCCCACACGTCCCAGGCATGGGGGCAGTGTTGCAGCCCTTCGAGACAGACGGTCAGGGCGGCGACGGAGGCGCGGTTGTCGAGGGTGTGGCCGGCAATCGTCTCGCCGGCCAGTTCGAGCGGCGGCTGGGCGAAGGAGACCAGGTCGCCGACGCGCACCAGGTCGTCCACCCGGCGCGGCGGCAGGCCGGTATCCACCAGCAGGTATTCGAGCGGGACGGGGCTTTCCTCGAAGCCGGGCGGCAGGAGGCGAGGGGAGGGCTGAACGACGACCCCCGGCAGGTCCTGCCGGCCATGGACGGTGACGCGTTGACCGGGCAGGACGCGGGCGTCCACGCCGCCGACCTGGGTGATGTGCAGGAAGCCGGCCTCGATGCGGGTCACCATCAGGCCGATGGCGTCCATGTGGGTGGCAATCAGGACGGATGGGCGGGGTTCGGCAGCCGTCCCTTTGCGCAGGGCGTGCAGCGAACCGACCCGGCTCAGGCTGATTTCGTCGACGAGCGGCGCCCAGCGGGCGCGGATCATCTCGGCGACCGGGCCTTCGTGGATGGAAAGGCCGGGGGCAGACAGGAGGTCTTTCAGAAAGGGAAGCAATTCGGGCATAGTCGGGGGGTCTCGTTTCTCAGGGTGTGGGAGGCGTGTCGGAAGCAGACGGCGTATCCATGGGGGTGTCCGTGGCGGTCGGCGAGGGCGTCAGGGTAGGCGTGGCGCTTGGCGTGAAAGTAAAAGTAAACGTAGGTGTGGGGGTAAAGGTGGCCGTCGCCGGCTGGAAAGGAGTCGGGGTGCGGGTAGGCGTGTTGGTGGGGGTGGGCGTGCTGGTGAAAGTGGGAGTAGGAGTGGCCGTGGCAGTGACCATCCCGCTCGGCGAGGGGGTGAGGGAAAAAATGGGAGGCGTGGGAGAAGGCTGGGTCGCCGTCGCCGTTGGAGGGGGCGTGGAGGTGGGCGTAGCCGTCTGCCGCTCAGGCGCCAGGGCGACGGTGATAAAGCCCAAACAGTAGCACGGCAGAGTGGCTACCAGGATGGCGGTCAGAATGTAGCGGGTGCGCAGGCGACGGTCAGAAGGAAGCACGAGGCTATGATAACATCAGTCAAAAGGATGAGCAAGCCAATTCGGGACAGACTACCGAGGCCTGAGCCGCCGAGAGGGGACCACAGTGACGAAAGAAGGCCGCTCAGGGCTGCTCGTGAAACTCCTCGACCTGATAGGTCAACACCTCCAGGTGTTTACGGCGCCAGGTGTCGGGCGGAACCCCCATCTTGTAGCACAGGTTATCCAGGAATTCGGCTTTGTCGGAGATTTTCTCCCAGACCTGCGGCAGGAAGGTGGCCCGCCGCCAGCCATCGCGCAGGATGACGCCATCCACGCCGGGGCGGAGTTTTGCCAGCAGGTCATCGGGGTCGCGGTAGTCGAGCGGGACCGGCAGCGTCAGGCGCGAGACCTCGATGTAAATCTCGGCCAGTTCTTCGGGGCGGACGTTGGGGAAGCGGTAATCTTCCAGGGCGGCAGCGACGGCATGTTCGCGCACGTCCTCGGCCAGCGACTGATACGGTTCGAGGGCGCCTATGCAGCCGCGCAGGGCGCCGTGTTTGGTCAGGGTGACGAAGGAGGCGCCAGGGGCGCGCAGACGGGGGGTCAGAGCGGCCGGGTCGAGGGGCGGCAGAGGCTGGCCGCGTACGCCCGCCTCCAGCGCCTGGCGGGCCAGTTTCAACAGGTAACGCTTTTCTTCATCGTTCAATCGGTCGTCCATATTGGCCTCGCCCGTTCATCATACAATCACTTGGAATGCGAGTCAAGTTAAAACGAACGGGAGCGCCGCACCCGGCTGCGCTCCCGTGACCGGCAAAAGGGGAACTTATTCGTCCTGGCGCTTGCCGAGACGATGGTCGAGCATCAAGACCGCCGAGCCATGGGCTTCGATTCTTTCGAGTTGGGCGACAATCTCGGCGGCATTCTTTTCTTCCTCCACTTGTTCGGTGATGAACCAGTGCAGCAACACCTGGGCGGGGTAGTCTTTTTCGGCCAGCGCCAGTTCGTAGAGGGCATTGATGGAAGCGGTCACTTTGGCCTCATGCGCCTGGACTTCCTTGAACGCCTCCAACGCTGAAGTCCAGGTCTGCGGCGGAGCGGCGATGGCCTGCAATTCGACTTTGCCGCCGCGTTCGAGCAGGAAGTCATAGAATTTCATAGCGTGTCCGCGTTCCTCGTCCGCCTGGACCCGCAGCCAGCGGGCAAAGCCGGGCAGATTCTGGTCCTCGAAGTAAGCCGCCATCGAAAGATAGAGGTACGCAGAGAAGAATTCTTTGTTGATTTGAGCGTTGATTGCGTCTTGCATCTTTTTGGACATCCTGTTTGCCTCCAATTGAATTCGATATCTGCGGTCTATTATACCGAGTTTGCTCCCGGCGAGCATTAGCGTTCTGTTAATTTTTCAACCAGCCCCAGGCCAGCCGGACGACCAGCGCCATTGCCAGCAACCAGACGAGAATCACCAGCCCGACTCCCCAGCGGCCCAGCACCTGGCCCGGACCTTCGGCCTGCTCTGCCTGGGTGCGCGCCTCGGCCATCACCTCTGGCGGAATCATCCGCACCGCCAGCCAGATACCCAGCGGAACAAGGAGCAAATCATCCAGTGAACCGAGCAAGGGGATGAAGTCGGGAATCAGGTCGAGCGGGCTGAAAGCATAGGCCAGGACCAGTGCCGCCCAGGCTTTGGCATACCAGGGCGTGCGCGGGTGGCGGTAGGCCAGCAGCAAAGCGGTGGTCTGACGGGCAAGCCGGTCAGCGGAGCGGCGCAGACGTCCCGGCAGCGAATCGGGGGCGCCGGCGGCGCGCTCATCCTCCGCCGTCATCACCGCCCTCGCCGGGGGCGCCCGGCTGGTCGAGGCGCAGAACCTGCCCGTGCAGGTCGATGACCACCTTGAAGCCTATCATGCCGAGATAGGCGCGCATTTCTTCGGGAAAACCAACCTGTAGCAGCGTCTCGAACTGCTGGTCGAGGTTTTTCAACTGCTGGGCGAGCAAGGCCTTCGAGAAAATGTCTTCCGTGCCGAGCATCTTGGCGGCTTCAGCGCTGAGCAAATCCTCGTGGCCTTCGATTTGCTGACGCATCAGATTCAGCACCTGACGATCCACTTGCTCGGCCGGGATGTGGCGGCGGAAGCCGGCGTCGTCCACCACGTAGCAGGGTTCGCTGCCGACCAGGGCGGTATCCACGGGGCGGTCGAACTCGTCCACAATCAGGCCGGCGAAGAGGGGCTGAGAGGGCATGGTCAAATCTCCTGAAAATTGGCGGCGGGACGGGCGCCGGGTCAGTTCTGCTGCTTGTCTTCGATGATCGCCAGCAAAACGGCGGCGGCGATTCCCAGTCGGCGGTCGAGGCGACCGGCCGCGTCCATGCTGAAGTCAATCTCCATTTGGTAGCCGAAGAAAGTGAATTTCTGGCGCAGGACGGCCACGCGCGTCTGGCCGAGGCGGATGTCATAGTTTTGAGGCAGGAGAGCGCCGAGCAGGAATCGGCGCAGCAGTGCCCGGCTGATGCGATCCTCACACAGCAGGCCCAAGAGTTGGTCGTTGGGGTCGAGGACCTCCCACTCGTCGCGCAACAGGGAGGCCCAGCCGCGCCGGCGCAGCGCGCCGACTTTTTGGCCGCTGAGGCTGTCGACGACATCGTAGGCGGCGGCCCAGTCGATGATCTGGCGCGCCTGGATGAGCAGCAATTCCTGGCTCTTGCTTTCGTCGTCATAGACGCGAATATCCTCGCGCAGGCGGAACATCTTTTGTTCGGCAAACAACACCAGGCGGTCGTCGGGGCTGTAGAAACGCAGTTTACCGGTCAGGGCAAGCACCTGCCGTTTGAGCAAATAGTAAGGATAAGAAAAAGCCAGGGTCATCGCATTCTCCGTGAGATGGGCGAGGGAGAGGTCTCGAACACGCCGACGGGCGTGCCTTGGGCAGGGTCGAGGATGAAACGCTGCCCCGGCGGGACCGGCGGCAGGGTCCAGCGGTAAATCCAGCGGGCGTCGGCGGGGGTCAGGTTGATACAGCCGTGGCTGCGCGGCGCGCCGAAGTCATTATGCCAGTAGGTGCCGTGAAACGCAACCCCGTTTTCGGTGATGTAGGTGTCGAAGGGGACGCCGGGCAGGTCGAACAAAGAATCCGAGCCGTCGCCGCCGACCATGTGGGCGGTGGGACGTTTGTGGAAGGTGCGAAACAGGCCGGTGGGAGTGGCGAACTCGCCCTTACCCGTCGCCGTCCGCGCCCAGAAGACGAGCCGCTCGCCTTCGAAGGCCGCCACCACCTGGGCATCCAGGCGCACCTCGAGGTACTTTTCTTCGGGCGGGACGTGGGGCGAGAGCGGGGCGAGTTCCTCCGGCGCGTACAGGCGCACGAATTCGGGGCGAATATAGTAGTAGGCCGGGAAGAGATGGTCATAGGCCTTGTACCACAGCGTGCCGTCGCGGCGGTCAACGACGACCTCTTCGATGTAATGCGTGCTGGCATAGTACTGGCGCTGGGCCGGGAAGGGATTGCGGTTGATGGCCCACCACGCCTCGGCATACGGGACGGTCAATTCGCCGACCGCTCCGCCGGCGGGGAGGTCGGTCACGACTCGGTTGAGGACGTTTTCGACCGGCTGGATGCCGCCCGAATAGACATATTGCCCCTCTCTGAGCCGGTACCAGACGCGGTTGTAATCGCCGGGCTCGCCCCCCTGCACCTGTTCGGCAATCTCGAGCAGGGTGTCGAAGCGATACGTCCCCACCCGCTCGGACTGGAACGATGGTTCGCGGTGGACGCGGATGCTGCTGTAAGTGACGCGTCCCAGGCGGGGGGCCGCCGCCCGACCGCCGACCGGCGGCGAAATGAACTCATCCACCAGAACGGCCAGCAAACCGGCGGCGCTCAACTTCAGGAAATCTCTGCGACTCAACATGCGATTCTCTCTACAGGTAAATTTCAACCATTGTACCGCTTTCTACCCTCAGACGCTGGCGTTCGGGCGGGACGACCGGCTCGGTCCACAGATAGAGCCAGCGGGCGGCCTGCGGGGGCAAGTTGATGCAGCCGTGGCTGCGCGGCGTCCCGTAGTCATTGTGCCAGTAGGTGCCATGAAAGGACACGCCGTTGTCGTTGATGTAACAGACCCAGGGTACGCCCGGCAGGTCATAGCCGGTATCAGCCATGTGCCGCGAAGGACGCTTGTAGTAAGTGGTGAAACGCCCGACCGGTGTCCGGTACGAACCGTTGCGATAGCGCCAGCCGCTCGAGGCGCGGGCCATGAGGACCGGCCGCTCGTCCTGATAGGCAGTCACCAGTTGGTGGCCCAAATCGACTTCGATGCGCTTGCATTCCGCCGGGACATCGGCCGCCAGGGGGGCCAATTCTGCGGGCGGAATCAGCCGCAGCGCTTCGGCCAGGACGTAATATTCGCCGCCCCACTTGTCCTCGTACAGGCGGTACCAGGCGCGCCGGGCGCTGTCGCGGTGGACGTCCAGCACCCAGTGGGTGGAGGCATAATACAGCCGGTAGCGGGAAGGGGCTTCCTCCCTCGGCTGCCGGCGCGCTTCGGCAAAGGGGACGGTCACCTCGGCCAGTTGTCCGCCCGGCGGAACGCCGCCAGCCGGCAGGGTGTTAGGACGGTCCTCGACCGGCTGGATGCCGCCCGAATAGACGTAGCCTCCCTGGACGGCGTACCACAGCCGGTTGTAAGGATTGGCAGGCGCTTCTTCGTCGCTTTCGACCGGCTGCTGGAGGGAGATGAGCGTGTCGAGGCGCAGAGCGCCGATCTGGCGAGCGCGGCGGCTCGGTTCGCTGCGCACAGGCAAAGAGGCTTCGGCCACGCGCCCCAGCCGGAAGGCGGTTTCCGCCGCCAGCGCCGCACCCTCGGGCAACAACAGCGCCAGCAGGCCCACACCGGCTAGTTTGAGAAAATCGCGGCGGGTGAAATCGGCCATCTTCAGCGGTGAACCACCACAAGCGTCCCAATCGAGGCCCATTCGAACAGCCAAGCGGCGTCGGCAGTGCGCATGTTGACGCAACCGTGACTCATCGGCGTGCCGAAATTGTTGTGCCAGTACGTGCCGTGAATGCCATAGCCCTGGTAGAAATACATGGTATAGGGAACATTGGGCAAATAATAGCCCGGCCCAGACATGGTGGTCGAGACGTATTTGGCATAGATGCGGAATCGGCCCGTGACCGTCGGGTACTGGGCCGTACCGGTCGAGACAACGAAACTGGCGACGACGTTCTCGCCTTCGTAGGCGTACAGGCGCTGCTCGGAGAGGTCGATGTCAATCCAGCGCTCGCCGCCAGCCGGGCTATAGGCGGGCAACGCCGGCGTGGGCGCCTCGGGAGTCACATAGACCAGACCGGCGAGGGCGGGGGTTTCGGTGAAGGCGTCGGTCGGCGGCAGAGACGTTTCGCTGGGAGAGGGGAGCGGCGCCGGGGAGGCGGTCGGAGTGACAGAGGGCGAGGAGGAGGGGCTGGGGAGAAAGGTCGGCGAGGGGGGTGGACTGGGGGAGGCGGTCGGCGAG